>NZ_JBMNUP010000072.1:0-8781 GCF_050946325.1 Agathobaculum sp.
TTCCAATGTCATTGCGTCAGAAGTTACGATGAAATCGCGCTTGGCCACTGCCTGCCGGTCAAGCTCCCGCGCTAAATCCTGCAATGTTCTGCCTGTTTTCATGTTCTTACCTCCAATTCTTTTAGTTCGCCGAAACGCACACCCACTGCCGCCTCGGCCACAATAGGCACGTCAAGCCCTTTAAAGGGCAGCGCCTCCATGCAATTCTTAATAAAGACCGCTGCTTCCAGCGCCTTGTCGTGGGGCAGCTCGAAAACCAGCTCGTCGTGAATCTGCAGCAGTGGCCGTAGCCACATGCGATCAGGCAATCCAGCGACGATGCGGCCAAGCGCCAGCTTGAGAATGTCCGCCGCCGTACCCTGAATGGGCGTGTTGAGCGCGCACCGCTCGGCAAAGGACTTCTTACCCCAATCCTGCGAGGTGATGCCCGGCAGGTAACGCCGTCTACCCAGCCATGTCTCCGTATATTTGCGAAACGCAGCCCGCTTCTTGACCTCCTCCTGCCACCGTGCGAGGCGGGGATAACCGGCCTTCAGGTTGTCGATGATCCGCTCACAGTCCAATAGCGGTGTGCGCAGCCCAGCTTTGAATTTCAGATTGCGGTACAGACCTTTGGGAAATAGCCCGAAGAATACGCCGAAGTTGCAATTCTTGGCGATGGTGCGGCGTTCTTTGTAATGCTCGGTGTTTTTATCCGCAGCTTCCTCAAAGGGAATATGGTAAATGACAGATGTGGTCTGGGCATGGATATCGCCGCCCGTACGGTAAGTTTCCAGCATCCGCTCGTCGCGGCAGTAGAACGCGCCGATCCGAAGCTCGATCTGGGAAAAGTCCAGCGAAAGCAACGCCTTTCCCTCGGTGGCGATGATGAAGTTGCGCACTCCAATCCCATCGCTGTCCGCTCTGGGCATGTTTTGAAGGTTGGGTTTTCGCGCCGCGAAGCGCCCTGTCTCGGTGGCCAGCGGCAGTAGGTCAGCGTGAATCCTGCCGGTGGCCTCGTTGATATGTTCCATATAACCGTCAATGTAGGTGGACTTGATCTTTCCCCAGCGCCGGTACTCCTGCACCAGCTTGAACAGCGGTACTAAATCCGGGCGATTTTTCTCGCACCACTCGGACAGCAGCACCAGCGCCTCGTCGTCCATGGCCTCCTTAAATTTGGCCGTCGTTTTGAATACCGGCAGCTTCAGATCGTCGTACAGATACTTTTTGAAAGCCGAGGTGGCGGCGTTCGCGCCGATATTCACATCACCTGTCATGAAGGCGATTTCTTCACGCAGCCGCTGGAGCTTCGCCTCGGCCTCCGCCTGCTTTTCGGCCATCAGCTCCCGATCCACCGGCAGGCCGTTGTATTTCATCAACCCGCAATAAACCGCAGTAGGGGATTCCACCTGCTCCACGATGAAACGGTGCTTCGGCAGATATCGGTCAAACCAGCCATTGAACAGATGGTACAGCCGCAACGTATAATCCGAGTCCGCACAAGCGTAGCGGATAGTTTCCGGGTTCTGCGGATCCAGCTCGTCGAAATATCGGCCTGCCGTGACATCCTCGAAACTGGGTAGCTCGGTGCCGAGCAGCTCCGGTACCAGCGTTTTCAAACCGCTGTCTGAAAGCGACCGAAACTGCGTGTGGTTTTTAAGCGTCATTTGCGCTGCGCCGATGGTGTCATATACGGGGGCCTGCATAACGATCCCGATGGCATAGAGAAACATCGCCTCAAAGCTCAGGTTGTGCGCAACCTTGATGATTCCGGTATTTTGGAAGAACGCCTCGGTTAGCCAGCGCCATATAGCTTCCTGATCGGCGGCATTTTCCCCGGTGCGGTGCTTAAGCGGCACATAGACCGCCGACCCCTCGGCCACTGAGAAGCTAACGCCGACGATATGCGCCTTGTGCGCGTCTAACGCGGCGCGCTCCTCATTGCGATACACATCCAACGGACTCGTTTCAAAGTCGAAAGCCACAAGGGCTGCGCCGCCGAGATAGTCCTTGATTTCAGTAAGCGTTTTTACGCATAAATAATCCATGGTTTCCTCCTTGCCGCCTATGACAGGGAGGCGGCCTGCGCCGCGCCCCCCGCACAGGCCGGTCATTATCTTAGCGGTTCGATGACCTCGCCGGTTTCCGGATCGACTTCAGTGAAATCCGATCCGTCCTCCGAATCCAGTGTGTTGTCGAAGTCAAACGCCAGCTGTCTGCTGTAGGCTTTGACCTGCTCGGACAACTTCTCCAGCAGCGCGTGTTCCTGCGGTGTAAGAACGCGGTCAACCGCGAACTGTGCCTGCGAGTAGGCGATACCGCCGCTGTTGGTGGCCTTGCGCAGCGAAAACCGCGTGACCACGCTGTTGGATTTTCGGCCTTTGCCCAGCAGACGCTTGATGTATTTCGTAAACTCCTTCAGGCTGCCGGTGGGGAGAGAAAGCAGCAGAGGAAAAATCTCACCTTCCCGCAGAACAAAGATGCGGCGGCGGTTTTTACACGCCTTGGAGTTGTTCTCCCCAGAGCCAAATTTGTTGTACGGGCAGGTTTTGCAGTTGCCGCCCGGGTCGCCCTCGCCGGTGATCCCGTCAAAACTGCCGCAGTCGGGCGGGTTGTTGCCGCCGCTGTATTTCGTTTTGTAATAGGCGTGCAGCGTGTGATGGTACAAGATGACGCCGGAAAATTCCTTGACCGTGTCCGGCTCACCCGGGTTTTCGCCGGGCACCTCGAACACCGTGCTGCCAGCGGAGGGAATCTTGATCCGTTCAAAGCTGGTGTCCAGGCCATCCAGCTCCTCGGCCATCATTGCCGCCATGTTTACATCTGCGAGCTGAAGAAATCCGCCTCTTTGCTGCGCTGTGAGCGCCGTTTCTTTTTTGTTTGCCATTTTGAAATCCTCCTTAGATTTGTTATTTTGAAGCCTTGCGTACCCCGACCGACGTTTTCTCAAAGACATTCACAAGCCCTGAAAGCCAGCCGGGCAAAGTATCCTCGTTCTCTTCGATCTGTTCCTTGACGAAGGAGGATAGGGAGTTGGCGTTGACGGTTTCCGTGACCAGCTCGCCGTAGCCCTCGCGGCGAAGCGTCGCGAACAAGTCCTCCTTGCAGCCCGCCACTGCGGACGCCCGCGTTTTCGTGACCAGATAGAACATCACGCCGCCTCGCGTGAAATTCTGCGTCTCGGACTCGGCCATCAGCTCCGAGAGCCGGTAATCCGTCTCGTCGATTTTGGCGCTCAATTCTCGCAGCTGCTGTTCGGCGGCTTCCTTCTGCTCTCGAAGCACCCTGAGCTGCTCGGCCAGCTCAAACATTTTCTCGCTGTCCGACATAAGGCTGAGATTCTCTGTTTCCATTCGCTACTTTCACCTCCCGGAAGAAAAGGGGTTAAACCCGTTTCGGTAATCGTCCACCAGCATCCGAGCCAAATCCGCTTTGTCCCGCAGCGCCTTGATAACCCGCACATCCACCGTCCCTTGGGCGATGAGGTATATGTAGGTGCAGTTCTCTTTCTGGCCGACGCGGTGAATGCGGGCTTTTGCCTGTTCAAAATTGGACATGGAATAGTCCAGACTGTAAAAAACCATCGTGCTGGCGGCGGTGAGGGTCACGCCCAGCCCCGCCGTAGCGATCTGTCCGACAAAGACCTGCACCTGTGGGTCGGTTTGAAACGCCGACACCTGCACATCTCGGTCTTTCACGCCACCCATAATCAGCGAATACTGGATTTCCTTTTTTTCAAGCAGACTGCAAATGGCTTTAATCTCCGGTATGAACCGCGCCATGATCACCAGCTTTTTGCCTTCCTGCAGCACGTCCTCGACGATATCCTCAAGTGCCGCCTGCTTGGCCGTGCTGATCCTCTGGGGTGCGTTTCCCGCATCGTCTCCGAGAAAACCGCCCGTGAGCTGTGACAATCGGAGCAGGCGGGTAAGAATGTTGGTGACGGTGACTTCGCTCTGACCGAGTTCTGCGTAGCTGTCCTTGACCAAATCCTTGTAAATTTTCATGGCGGTGGGTTCCAGTTCGACATTGCGCACAATATCCGTGGTTTCAGGCAAATCAAGGCATTCGGCTTTTGTCGCCCGAAAGGCGATGCAGTGCAAGCGGCGCATCAAATCCTGCTCCATCGACCGCTTGAGCACCGGCGTGTGCTGGCCGTAGCCCGTCATATCAAAGTACCGGTTCCTAAAAACATAGAAACTCTGGCCGAAGATGCCCGGGTTGAGGAATTTGTACTGACTGAAAACGTCGATGGCTTTGTTCGTGATAACCGTGCCGGTAAGCAGCAACTTATACCGCGCCTTCGTGCCCAGCCGGTGCATAGCCTTGCTTGCCGCGATATTGTGCGTCTTGATTTTGTGTCCCTCGTCCGCGATGATAAGGTCGGGATTCCAAGCCTGCAGCTCCTTTTCCAGCCGCCACGCCGATTCGTAATTCATCACCGCCACCTGCAGGGGCGTGCCCCGCATATGCCGCAGGGTATCGGCCTTTTTTGCACCCGTGCCGGTGAGCACCGCCAGCGTGTAATCGAAGGCTGCGAACTTGTCGAACTCCTCGTCCCAGACGCCGAGGATAGAAAGCGGTGCGACCACCAAGACCCTGCGGATCTTGCCTGTCTGATAAAGGGTGCCGGTAACCGCGATACTGGTAATCGTTTTGCCCGTGCCCATTTCCATGAGCAGCGCCGCGCCGGGAGAGGCCATACCACCTGCCGGAATCAGGCCGAACTTTCCGCACACGAAATTGAATGCGTCGACCTGATGCTTATATGGCGTGGCTCTGATCGGCATGGGTAGCTTCGGCACTGGCTGCTCCATCCTGACTATTCCTCCTTTCCGCTGACATCGATTTGTCAAGCAACGCCAGCTTTCTCGCCAGCCGCCTTGACACCACGCTGATGGCGGTCAGGACGCCGATGATCTCTTCCTTCGTTTCCTCGCTCTGCGTCAAGGCGGCATGCGCGTTTTTCCTCATGGATTTCACCTCCGATCCGGGGGGAACAAAAAAACCCCCTCACAATCCAAAGGAAAGTGAGAGGGCAGTTGATAGAGAATAAACTAAAAATTTTTTTCTATCAGTTTCCGGAGTTTATCCAGAAGCCTGTTTTTGTGGTAATTTACCGTATTTTGAGAAACATCGATCTCTTTGGCAACCATACGTTCGGACTTTTCCTGATAGAAAAGCGCGTCAATCAGGAAGCGTTCATCGTCGGTCAGCTCCGAAAGCGCCTCGAACAGCATGTCCAGCAATAGCTTGTCCTCGACGATTTCGTCTACCAGCGACGTTTCGTCGGGCACCTCGAAGCCGTTGTCCGCGAGCGCCTCCAGCGACAGCTCGTTGTCGGAACGCACCTGTCTGCGTTTGCGCTCTCGCCAAGCCGGGCGCTTGAAAGCGTAATACACTTCTTCGGTGACAGGGATTCGTTCTCCGTTCAGTTCGATGTAATATTCCTTGCTCATCTATTTTCACCTCCTTCCGCGAAATCTCGGGGGAAGGAAGGGGAGGAGGAGCGCGGGGACGTGGTCGCTTAAATCCGGCAACGAATGACCTTTTTCGCAACAAAAAAAGCGCGGGACATGGCTTTACAGTCATATCCCGCGCTTTGTGGGTTATTTTTTTACATCGGCTCGGTTTTTGTCGGGTGTATAGGCAATACACGGCGCTACCTCCTTGGTACCGCCGTCAAAAAGGGCGCACTTAATACACCCACCGTTTGCCTATTTTTGAAAAAGAAAAACGGCGGCTTTATTTAATTCAATAAATCAAAGCCGCCGTTATCGCCGTATTATGTTTTTTGAATCTATGTACAATAGGCGCGGCGGCGCTCGTCAAAAGCTCTGCAACAAACCATGCTGCGCAGTTTTGCCGCCTCCTGTACGATTTTATTTTGTCAACGCCGTCAGCCATGGCGCGACAGGCTTGGCCAGCAACCGCGCGTTAAGATAGGCCATTTCAAGCGTAAGGCATGTATTGCCCAAGTAGTATCCATCCATGATTGTCAGTGTCATGGCAAGGTCGGGCTGATCCATATCGGTCAGGCAGATGGGGAGTAAATATTGCACCTTGCCTTGGTACCCCTGCGGGGCAACGATGCTCGGCTCGACAACCGCCTTTCTTCGTGCAAGCTCCACCGCCGTTTCCAGCAGCAACGGCAGGTTCTTGGCCGCGCGGATCTCGGCGGGTATGCGTTCCAAATTTTCCGGGTCGCCCAGAATGTGGTCTACATTAACCCTGATAGACCATTCGGGATTGTAGTTGACGCCATACTGCGCCATAAAATATGTAGGCTTTTGAGGGAGCGGTTCGATGTACTTCATCCAAGGAGCGACATCGTCAAAAAACCCCCGAAAATACCAGTCAAGTAATGAATCTCTTTTTTTGTTCCTATCAAAACAGGCATAAATGGCTTTGTATCTTGGCGTATATAGGCCGGTGTGAAAACAGGAATACTCGTTGCGTACATAAAAGAATTGATCTCGTCGGCATGAATCCGGCTCGTTGTTGAATTCGATGGCTTGTTTTCGGAAAACTGTGTGAATGTAGCGTTCTAAGATAGGCGTGTCCGGGTTTTTTGCTAGGTAGAGCGGATTACGAAAGCTCCATGGCTCCGGTAGGGCTAATTCTGCCAGTGCGTCGAGTTGCAAGTACCAGCTGGGCACATAGGCAAATGAGAACAGGTCAGGCATCAGCATCATCGTATTTTAACTCCTTTAACTTGTTGCCATAGCAAGGGCGAGGCCTTGTCTGGGTTGCCTGCCTTACATAGGAGTCACTAGTAAGCGCATGTACTTTTTAATTTGTCAACAGCCATTAATGATCATATAAGCTCCTGCCATTTTTTGATCGCTTCAATGAGCTTACATTGCAGCTCCGCTTTCATATCCGGGTCGACCTTTCTGTGGATGACGCCGTCCTTATCTTCATATTCATAGGCCGACAGGGCATCAATGTAGTCATCGTAATATTGTAAAATTGCTTGGATCGCTTGGGAATCGCCGTCTGTCGCGCGGCTGATTGTACTGAGGTCTAATTTCATGATCTTCCTTCCTTATCAAAAAAAACTCCTTATTGCTTTGAATGCACGTTGTCGCAAGTTGTACACTGTCCGACTGGTCACCTTCATGTGTTTAGCAATTTTTTCATCCGACCAGCCATACCAGAAATCAAGCATAAGAACCGTTCGCTGCTGATCCGGCAGGGAAAGCAGAGCCTTGTGCAGCGTTTCGTTAAATACCACACAGGAGAACTTGTCCGCATGAATCGTAAGGTCAAAAAAAGGATATGTATCCTCGCTGCCCTGCTGGTCAAATAAGTATTGGATTTGCTCGTTTTCGACAGCCTCGTGTTTTTTCCGGTTTATTTGTGTCCGTTTAATATTTCGGCTGGCGTTGCGCAAAACGGTCTTGCAGTAACTATCGAACATCGCAACCAGCCTTTCCGCTCTACTCGGGGGAATGGGCATTAGGCACCCCCCTTTCATATGCGGTTTTCATTATCTCATGCCCTGTTTTGCCTCCTTACTATACTAGAACACATTTCGATACCCCAAACCGGAAAGATTTTTTGATACACTTTGAAAACTTTTTTATATCTGTCTACGGTAAAATAAAATAACGGCAGCTTACCTTAAGAAAGCTGCCGTCATTCATGGACTTTTGCAGACCGCTCTTGTTGAAAAGTATCCCTTTTGCCGCAGGGCAGCAAAAACTATCTTTAATACAGTTTTATTATACACTATATAATCGGAAAAGGGTGTTACCAAGGAAACATCTTTGATGTACCTAAAAATGGTATAACGATACGTTTATTCAGAGTGTTGCATTTTTCGATTCAGGGAAGCATTTTTCACTCTTATTTATTTCTTGCTGAACTTTTTCCATAATAATCTGGATTCTTTCTTTTGGAGCATCAATCCCATAAAATCTACGAAGATTATTACGAATTATTCTGCATTCCCAGCCATAGTTAACCCATCTCTTTATTGCCTCTTTAATCTCTGACGCGCTACAATGCATAATGCTATACCCCCATATTTGATATGTCGTAATATAGGGAATTATAGCACGGCTTTTCGACTTCTTACATAGTTATAGCAATAAAATAAGCCGGTCAACATTGACTTTTCGTCTTATTGACCGGCTTTAGTTTTGTTTGTCTATTCCATCGATTATAGCCCTGTATGAAACCCCTAAGGCTTCGGCAAATGCCTTAATCTCAATATCGGTCACAAAGCGTTCCCCTGTCTCAATCCTTCTTATCACATGATTATCCAAATCATATCCCATCACCTGCATCTTATGTGCCAGTTTTCTTTGGGATAATGGAGGATCTATATTTAGCCGTATTTTCTTAATGTTCTTGCCGCATAAGTTGTTACGGCCGTCTGAAGATTTTAGTTTGAACACTCCAAAAACCACCGTTTCTGTTGAATACTGTTTACAAATAAGTATTCTACAGTATAAAAACAGCGCTGGTGGTAAACACTATTCAACATAGCAGAGAATAGATTATGACTGCTATCTACATAATTTGGAATAATAGTCTTAGAAGTTTATTAGGGTCATGAATTATGAAATATTCCCCGGTAACAGGAGGCGGTATAAAATGTTTGGATATATAAAAAAAGTTATGCGCGGATTTTCCTTTGGCCAGAAAAAACAGATGCATGCTGCTCTAATCTATATTGATGATTTGGGTTCAGGAACCTCAAACAGAAAATGTTGTTCGTGGATCTCGTGATGGTAACTTCTGTGCACAAAAGCTCCCGTTGTCTGCCGTCAAATCTGGTAGATACCGAAC
>NZ_JBMNUP010000073.1:0-8635 GCF_050946325.1 Agathobaculum sp.
TTGCGCCGAGCGCCGCCACATCGAACCCGTGGCCGAGCGGCCCGAGCACATCAAGCGTATCGCCTTCCCGCCGTTCGGCAAGCCAGCGGGTGCCCTCGCCCTTGACCTGATAGACAACGGTGAGCCGATCCGCCGCCGCGCGGCAAATCGAAATCGGGCGGCGCAGCAGATTGCCCTCGCCGCAGGCAATGTGTACGAACTGTCCGCACTGTGCCGCCGCCGCGATCTGCGGCGCTTCCAGCACCGTTTCATATAATCCTTCTCCCAGCCGCGTCTGCTGTGCAACGCGGCAGATCTCCTGCATCGACATATATTTTCCCCTTTCGGTGATACTGCTTCTATTGTACAGGAAT
Source organism: Agathobaculum sp. (assembly GCF_050946325.1). GTDB lineage: Bacteria > Bacillota > Clostridia > Oscillospirales > Butyricicoccaceae > Agathobaculum. Next base: position 354 of record NZ_JBMNUP010000073.1, read on the forward strand.
TTCGGCAAAAAAGAAAGCCCTTTCCCCCGCTCTGTGCGCCGCAGGCTGTCTTTGCTCTTGTCTTTTTCCGCGCCGCATGTTACAATAAAACTGCGACACAACCAAATATTCATCTGTACGAGTGTGTAATTTTACTATGGTAAAAATGCATGCTCTGCTTTCGCATTCGTATGGATGATTTGAAAGGTTGTGTCGCAGCAATCGGAGCAATGCGTTTTTCAGCGTACGGCTTCGGCTGTGCGCTTTTTTATTTGCATCACAAAACAAAAACGGAGGGAAAACGATGAAAAAACATTGGATGCTAACAGGCATGCTGCTGGCGCTTCTGCTGCTGCCCGGCTGCGGCGGCACCCCTGCCGCACCGGCGGACGATACCGCACCGGCAGACGATACCGGCACCGCGCAGACGGATGCGCGCACCCCTGCGGCGGAATACAGCTTTACGCTTGAAGAGGACGAAAACCGCGTGGTGGAAAACACCGTGTTTGAAAAAGATGTGACGATCAGCGGCGCGCGGGCGCAGATTGTATTTGACAACTGCGTTTTTGAGGGCGATATCATCAACACCTCTGACGCGGGCGCCAGCGTTACCATCCTCGGCTCGGAAATCAACGGCGCCTGCATTTTGCAAAACGGCAGGAAAGAAGCCGTGATGGAAGACCCCTTCCCCAAGTTCCTGCTGGACGCGCCGGCCGAAATCGTGTGCGAGGACTGCTTCGGCGGCGCGATTGCGCTGGGCGATTTTGAGCTGCGCTTCAACGGCGAGACCTATACCATGCAGGACGCTTCGCTCTTCTTTGATACCACCAATCCGGACGCGGGCTTTGTGCCGTATGAAGGGCAGCAGGCTTCGCTGCTGGCCGTCGCGCAATGGTGGGAGGACGGAGAGCAGCAGCTGCTGATCGAATGTGAATTTGACCCGAATCTGTAAAAAAGTGCGCGCGCCGAAGCAGAGCGAGAAAAACAGCCGCCCCGAAACCTGTGGTTTCGGGGCGGCTTTGTCTGCCGGAAAACGGCGGCTTAAATGGTGTTGATGTCAATCATCTCGCAGTTTTCGATCTTGATGTCACCCTCCAGGCAGCGGAGCAGCGCGGAGGCTGTGTCCATGCTGGTCAGGCACGGAATCGCGCGCTCAACCGCGGTACGGCGGATGTGTACCGAGCCCAGTTCGGGATGGCGGCCCTTGACCGAAGTGGCGATGACATAGTCAATCTTGCCCGATTCAATCAAATCAATGATGTTGGGCGAAGGCTCGTCCACGTTGCGGATGGCGTTGGTGGCAACCATGTGGCGGTTTAAAACGTTGGCCGTGCCGCTCGTAGCGTAGATATCAAAGCCGAGGGCTTCAAACCGCTCGCCGATGCGGATGGCTTCCTGCTTGTCCGAATCGCGCACCGAAATCAGCACGGCGCCCTTGCGCTTCATCCGGAAGCCCGCGCCGGTCAGGCCCTTTAAGAGCGCTTCGCGGAAGGAGGTGGACACGCCGAGCACCTCGCCGGTGGACTTCATCTCCGGTCCGAGCTGGGTATCCAGGTCGCGCAGCTTCTGGAAGGAGAATACCGGCACCTTAACCGCATAGTGGTCGCTTTCCGGATACAGACCGGTGCCGTACTCCATATCGCGCAGCTTTTCGCCGAACATGCAGCGGGTCGCCAGATCGACCATCGGCACGCCGGTCACCTTGGAGATATACGGCACGGTACGGGACGAACGGGGGTTGACCTCGATGATATAGATCTGATCGTTGTACAAAACAAGCTGGATATTGACCAGACCCAGCACCGACAGGCTCTTGGCCAGCGCCTCGGTATACTGGATGATGGTCTGCTTGTGCTTTTCCTCAATGTTGATCGAGGGGTAAATGGCAATCGAGTCGCCCGAGTGTACGCCGGCGCGCTCAAAGTGCTCCATGATGCCCGGGATGAGGATATCGTCGCCGTCGCAGATGGCGTCAACCTCAATTTCGCGGCCCATCATGTATTTATCAACCAGCACGGGGTTTTCCACCTTGTTGCGGGTGATAACCTGCATGAATTCGCGCACGTCCTCTTCCTTGTGCGCAATTTCCATGCCCTGACCGCCGAGCACATAGCTCGGGCGCACCAGCACCGGATAGCCCAGCTCTTCCGCCGCGCGCACGGCCTCTTCCTCGGTCATGACCGTGTGGCCGGCCGGACGCGGGATGCCGCACTTTTCCAGAATGACGTCGAACTTTTCACGGTCCTCCGCCGCGTCAATCGACCAGGCCGGGGTGCCGAGGATCGGCACGCCGAGCGATTCCACATGGGCGGCAAGGTTGATGGCGGTCTGTCCGCCGAACTGCACGATGGCGTAATCCGGCTTTTCCGCCATGACAACGCCGGTCACATCCTCGGGCGTGAGCGGCTCGAAATACAGGCGGTCGGCGGTATCAAAGTCGGTAGAAACGGTTTCCGGATTGTTGTTGATGATGACGGTCTCGCAGCCGAGCTTTTGCAGCGCCCACACCGCGTGTACCGAGCAGTAGTCAAACTCAATGCCCTGACCGATGCGGATCGGACCGGAGCCTAAAACGAGCACCTTCTTTTTGCCGCTGGGCGGCGCAACCTCGGTCTCCTCGTCAAAGGTGGAGTAGTAGTAGGGGGTCTCCGCGTCAAATTCCGCCGCGCAGGTATCGACCATTTTGTAAACCGGCAGGCGCTTAACCGCGGAAATGTCCTTGCCGGAAAGCGCGGTGATGGTCTTATCAAGGAAGCCCATCTTTTTGGCGCGCAGGTAGAGGCCGCTGTCGATTTCTTCCGCCGACGCGAGTTCCTTTTCCATGTTTACAATGTTCTGGAACTTGTGCAGGAAGAACACGTCCATCGTGGTGACCTCGTGAATCTCCTCAATGGTCATGATGCCGCGGCGCAGCGCCTCGCAGATGTGGAACAGGCGCTGGTCGTCCGTGCGGGCAACGCCCTTCTTGATTTCCGCGTCCGACTGCGCGGCAAAGCGCGGCACAATCATGCTGTCCAGCTTGATTTCGCACCCGCGCACGGCCTTCATCAGCGCGCCTTCAAAGCTGGTGTCAATGCTCATGACCTCGCCGGTGGCCTTCATCTGGGTGCCGAGGGTATTGTCCGCATACACGAACTTATCAAACGGCCAGCGCGGGAATTTGCACACAATATAGTCGATGGTCGGCTCAAAGCAGGCCTTGGTCTTTTTGGTAACGGCATTGGTGATCTCATCCAGACCGTAGCCGATGGCGATTTTGGCGGTCACCTTGGCAATCGGATAGCCGGTGGCCTTGGAAGCCAGCGCGGACGAACGGGAAACGCGGGGGTTTACCTCGATGACCGCGTATTCAAAGGATTCCGGATGCAGGGCGTACTGCACGTTGCAGCCGCCTTCAATGCCCAGCTCATCGATGATATTGAGCGCCGAGGTGCGCAGCATCTGGTACTCCTTGTCCGACAGGGTCTGCGCGGGCGCAACAACGATCGAGTCGCCCGTGTGCACGCCGACCGGATCGACGTTTTCCATGCTGCAAATGGTAATGGCGTTGCCCTTGGCGTCGCGCATGACCTCAAACTCGATTTCCTTCCAGCCGGTGATGCACTTTTCAACGAGGATTTCATCGACGCGGGAGTACATGATGCCGGACGCCGCAATTTCACGCAGCTCATCCCAGGTGTAGGCGATGCCGCCGCCCGTGCCGCCCAGCGTATACGCGGGGCGGATGATGACCGGCAGGCCGATTTCGCGGGTAAAATCGACTGCGTCCTCTACCGTGTGTACGACCTTGGACGCGATGCACGGCTCGCCGATCTTTTCCATCGTGTCCTTGAACATCTGGCGGTCCTCCGCCTTGGCGATGGTGTCCGGCTTGGCGCCGAGCAGCTTGACGCCCATCTGCTCCAAAAAGCCGCTTTCGCACAGCTCCATGGCAAGGTTCAGGCCGGTCTGGCCGCCGAGGTTGGGCAGCAGGGAGTCCGGACGCTCCTTTTTGATGATCTCCTGCACGGCTTCGATGGTCATCGGCTCAATGTAGACCTTGTCTGCCATGGCCTTATCGGTCATGATGGTGGCGGGGTTGGAGTTGACGAGCACGACCTCCAGCCCTTCCTCGCGCAGGGCGCGGCACGCCTGCGTGCCGGCGTAGTCAAATTCGGCCGCCTGGCCGATGACGATCGGGCCGGAGCCCAGTACCATTACCTTTTTAATATCTTTGCGCAGCGGCATTACTGAGCGCCTCCCTTGGTTTTTGCGATATTTTCCATAAACTTATCAAACAGGTACGAGGTATCCATCGGGCCTGCACAGGCTTCGGGATGGTACTGCACGGTGAATACCGGACGGCCGATATGCTCCAGCCCTTCCGCCGTGCCGTCGTTCAGGTTGACATAGCGCACGCGCGCCACAGCCGGATCGACCGATTCGCTGACAACTGCGTAACCGTGGTTCTGACTGGTGATATAGGTGCGGTCGGTGTCCACATCCTTGACCGGATGGTTTGCGCCGCGGTGGCCGTATTTGAGCTTGGTCGTCTGCGCGCCGATGGCAAGGCTCAAAAGCTGGTGGCCCAGGCAGATGCCGAAAATCGGCATGCCGCTTTCGACCAGCGTTTTCAGGATGGCGATGCATTCCGTGTTTTCCGCCGGATCGCCAGGGCCGTTGGACAGCATCACGCCGTCAAACTTGCCGATGATCTCCTCCGCCGGGGTGAGCGCCGGCACGGCGACAACCTCGCAGCCGCGCTTTTGCAGCTCGCGCTCGATGTTGTACTTGACGCCGTAATCATACAGCGCAATGCGGTATTTTTCCTGCCCCTCCGCGGGATAGACCTTGCTTTCGCCGCGCGTTACGGTCTTGACGGCGTCCTTTACCACAAAGTCCCGCATGGCGGCAACGGTCTGCTCGTCCGGCTCAAAGCCCTCGGTGTAGATCACGCCGTTCATCACGCCCTCGCTGCGCAGCTTGCGGGTCAGGCGGCGGGTATCAATGCCCGCAAGGCCGACGATCTTCTGCTCTTTAAGGTATTCGTCCAGCGTCATCTTGCAGCGCCAGTTGGAGGGATATTCGGTTTCCTCGCGCACAATAAAGCCGGATACCCAGCTCTTGCGGGATTCGTTATCCTCGCAGTTGATGCCGTAGTTGCCGATCAGCGGATAGGTCATGGTGACGATCTGACCGTAGTAGGAGGGATCGGTCAGCAGCTCCTGATAACCGACCATGCCTGTGTTGAACACGACCTCGCCGATGCTCTGTCCCTCATAGCCGACGGCGGTGCCTTCAAACAGGGTGCCGTCCGCGAGCAGTAAATACGCTTTTTTCAAGTTCCCACGCTCCTTATATCTCTTCGATTGAAACTACAGTTTCAATCGAGGGGACATACCGCGCCGGCGACGCGGATATGTCCTAAACTGCGCAAAGTTCCGATAGACGAAACTTTGCTTCGTACCTGTATAAAAAGCCACGCGCATGTCGCGGCTTTTTATGAAAATGGCAGCGTACCGCCATTTTCTAATTGGCTACGCGCCTAACGGCGCGATAATACCTGTATCGGCATCCGCTTTCTCCGGAACCGGATGCCGTATATAGGGGGTACGGGTACCCCCTATACCTTTATTATTTTATTGCCGCAACGATCTCATCCCGCATACGGATGGCTTCCGCGCGGGCGGCTTCCTTATAATCGCGGCCGTCCTTACCGGTTTTCTTCCACGCGCACATGATACCGCGCGAGGAGTTGACGATTGCGCCGAGGCCGTCGTCGTTAAAGGCGTTTGCGATGTCCTTCGCGGTCGCGCCCTGCGCGCCGTAGCCGGGCACCAGGAAATAGCTCTTCGGCAGCAGCTCGCGCACGACCTTCTGCTCTTCCGGATAGGTTGCGCCGACGACCGCGCCCACCTGGTTGTAACCGCAGGGCATATCCAGTCCCTCGCCCCATTTGGCAACCATTTCGGCCATGCGGACGAACAGGGGGCTGCCTTCCATATCGCGGTTTTGCAGCTCGCCGGAGGAGGGGTTGGAGGTCTTGACCAGCATGAACAGGCTCTTTTCGCGGCTGCGGCACTCCTTCAGGAAGGGCTCAACGCCGTCCGTGCCGAGGTAGCCGTTTACCGTTACGCTGTCGCAGCCGTAGGGCGCGATCTCGGTATCGCCCACGCGGGTCTTGCCGAGGTAGGCTTCCGCGTAAGCCGTGGCGGTCGCGCCGATGTCGTTGCGCTTGATATCGCCGATGACGTACATGCCCTTGGCGTGGGCGTAGTCGATGGTTTCCTTGAGCGCCATCGCGCCGTAAGAGCCGAGCAGCTCGTAATACGCCGCCTGCGGCTTGACCGCGGGGACGATATCGCACAGCGCGTCGATCAGCCCGCAGTTGAAGGTGACGACGCTCTCCGCCGCTGCGCGCAGCGTTTCGCCGTGCAGCATCATATGGCGCGCGGTGATGTGCTGGGGGATGTACTCGAGGCGGGCGTCCAGCCCGGCAACGGTGGGGTTGCCCTTTTCCTTGATTTTTTCTACCAGTGTTTGGATCGACATAAATGCTCTTCCTTTCTCAGCCGCAATCGTTTTTTGTATCTTCGTGTTCCAAAATGACAACAGTATCTTCGCCGTCCACCTCGGTCAGGCGTACGGAAACGCGCTCCTCCCGCGAGGTGGGCAGGTTTTTGCCGGTATAATCCGGCCGGATGGGCAGTTCGCGGTGCCCGCGGTCAACCAGCACGGCAAGCTGGATGCGCCCTGCGCGGCCGCTGTGCGCCAGCGCTTCAATCGCAGCGCGCACCGTGCGGCCGGTGTACAGCACATCGTCCACCAGAATGACGGTTGCGCCCGCGATGCGAGGGTCAAGCGGCGGCAGGCTGCCGCTGCCGCGGGGCTTATCGTCCCGCCAGGGGGTCACATCCAGCGCAAGCACCGGCGGGGCCTTGCCCTCCACCTCGCCAAGCTTGGCGGCGATGCGCTGCGCCAGATAAACGCCGCGCGTTTTGATGCCGGCCAGCAGCAGGTGGTCCGTCCCTTTGTTTTTTTCAATAATTTCAAACGCGATGCGGGTCAGCGCGCGGCGCACGCCGTCCGCGTCCAGAATAACGGCCTTTTGCTCGGCCATTTTGCCGCCTCCCTTCGGAAATGCAATAAAAAACAGCCTTCCGCACCAAACGCAGAAAGCCGCACCAAAATCTACACCTGTCCCCCTGTTCTGTGGCTGACGGCGTATGCACTGTTTTCTGCCTTGGACGGCTCACGGGCCGCGCCTTAAAGGCGGATTGTTGCATCTATTATATAATAGGATGCCCGGTTTGTAAACCGTCGATTGCGCAAAATAAATTTGTTTTTTCAAGCAAATTTTGTGCGCCCGCACAGAGGCAAGTCTGCGCGCAAAGCGGACATACTATTCGTGCAGCACCAAAACGCACGGGCGGCGCGGGCGCTGTTTGGCGCGCCGCTCACAAAAAACAGGAAAGGCGGCGAAGAAAATGCATGTATCTCCCTTTGTTTCCGGCATTGCGACCGGCGCGGTCGCGGGCGCGGTGGTTTCCATGGTTGCGGCGGGCGCAATGCTCAATCCCTCGGTGCGCCGGAACGCGCAGCACATGGCGCGTCGGGCCGAGCACTCGGTCCACAAGGCAGCGCACAATGTCGGCCAGATGATCGGATAAACAGCGTCTGACTGACCGGCCGCACCGCAAAACGGCAGGAAAAACGGCAAAACGGCCCGCCGCGCAGAGCGCAGCGGGCCGCCTTTTTTATTTGTACGGATTATCCGCCTTGAGGTAGCAGCATTTCTTATATTTTTTGCCGCTGCCGCACGGACAGGGGTCGTTCGGGCCGATTTTCTTGCCCACGCGCTTGGGCGCGGGCTTGGTCGTGCCGTCCGACGCGCCGGCCGCGCCCGTCTCCTTGGCGACCTGCTCGCGCTTGGGCTCCTCCTGCGTGCGCAGCTGCGCCAGATACATCATGCGCACCGTGTCTTCCCGAATGGCGTCCACCATCGCGTCAAACATATCGAAGCCTTCCCGCTTATATTCGACCACCGGATCGTGCTGGCCGTATGCGCGCAGACCGATGCCGTTGCGCAGCTCGTGCATGGCGTCAATGTGGTCCATCCACTTGGTATCGACGTTTTTGAGCAGCACCACGCGCTCCAGCTCGCGCATAACGGGCGGCGTCAGCGCCTGCTCCTTGGCTTCATATACCTTGTGCGCCTGCTCGGCCAGCGTTTCAATCAGCTGGTCGGCGGTCAGGTCGTCGCACTCCTCGGGCGTGAAGGTGCAGTCGGTCGGGCGCAGGAAAATGCCGATAAACGGACGCCG
>NZ_JBMNUP010000074.1:0-8623 GCF_050946325.1 Agathobaculum sp.
GCTGCGATGGAGGTCAGCACCTTAAAGGTGGAGCCCGGCGGATAAACGCCGCTGGTGGCGCGGTTGATAAACACATGGCGCGGGTCTTCCAGCAGCTGGTTATAGGTTTCCGTATCCTGGTCATACGTTTCCAGGTCAAAAGTCGGATAGGACGCCATCGCCAGCACCTCGCCTGTATTGGGGTCCAGCGCAACCGCGGCCGCGCCGCGGCCATATTGCGCAAGATTTTCCTCAAGCGACTGCTCTGCCGTTTGCTGCAGGTCCAGATTGATGGTTGTGATGACATTGTCTCCCGGCACGGGCGCATACCCCGAGGTCTGCTCGCTCACCGTATCGCCGCCGTAGCTGGTATCCACCGTGCGCGAACCGGCCGTGCCGTGCAGGTACGGCTCCAGCGCAGCCTCCAGGCCGGTTTTGCCGATGGTATCGTTCATATTATAGCCCGGCTTATCGCGGTATGGTCCTCCGTTTTCCGTTCCTGTCCATTCGGTGGCCCACATCGTTCCAACGGTGCCAAGCAGGTGCGCTGCCAGTTTGGTGTCATACCGCCGGACGGCATCCGTCTCGATCTCCACGCCGCTGTACTGCTGGTGATGTTCTTTCAGATAGGCAATCAGATCAATTGAAATATCGGTTGCCAGCGTAAAGTTAACACGGGTGGCAAACCCCATTTGCCGCATGCTGTAATACAGGCCGACCATTGTGCGCGCATCCGCTTCAGACAGGCCGGCGGGCATCCCCTTTTTCTCTTCCAGATAGGTCCGCATCACGCGCACAAATTCATCCGCGCTGACCAGCTCTGTCGCGTCCAGCGCGCTGACCTCGTCAATGACCTCGCCATCCGCATTATAGCGCGGATTTTCCTTTTGTTTTGCCTCAGCGTCTGCCACAGCCTGCTTTACCGTATCAAGCCCAAGCGTTTCACGGCTTTTCTTGATATAGTCGGACAGGTCGTTCAGGTCGCCGCCGGCAACATCCATATAAGTGTACGGCGCCGTCTGGCTGACGGGCAGAATATCGCACAGGGTTCCGCCGTCCTGCTGCACTCTGTGCGCCAGGTCAAGCAGCCGTTCATACTGTCCCTCCTGCTGCCAGGAAGAATGCACCAGCACCATGGAAAACGCCGTTTTATTCGTTACCATCGGGCGGCCGAAGCGGTCCAGAATTTCACCGCGCGCAGCCGAAACCGTAGACGTTGTCGTCAGAAAGGTTGCGGCGCGTTTGACATATTCTCCGCCGTTGATCAGCTGAAGCTGCACCAACTGCCCTGCCGCCAGGCCCGCGCACAGCAGCAGCAGGCACAGCAGCGCAAGCAGCCGGCGCAGCAGTTGATTTTTATTTACCATGGGTTACCTCTTTTCCGGGATATCAGCGCGGGTCAAACCGCCGGCACAGCTTGGAAACCGGCACATATGCAATGAAACAAAACAGGCATGCCAGCAGCGTACCGCCGGCAACCTGCTTCATCACCAGCAGAAAGGACGCGCCTTTCTGCGGCAGCAGATAGGTAAAATACCGCAAAAGGCCAAGCAGCACCATTTCAAACGCGTTCAGCATCACCATGGAAACGTAGCTGCGGCTCAGCGTCAGCCGGCTCATCATGCCGGCCACAAGCCCAAATGCCAGGAAGAAAAGCGGATAAAGGCCGTCAATCCCAATAAAACCAAGATCGTAAAACAGGCCGACAATCAGACCGACCACCGCCCCCTCCATCGGGCCGCCGCACAGCGCGGCCGCCGCTACAAAAGCGGGCAGTATGTCCACATGGTATCCGCGAAAATCCCACGCGCCGAACAGGGTCGTCTGAGCAATATAGACCGCCAGCACCAGCAGGGCATATAAAATCATCTTTGGGACGGATAACTGTTCTCTCTGCATGATGTCACTCCGTTGTTGTATCGGTAAAATCCGTGATAATGGACACGCTCGATACAGCCTCCACATCGACAAAGGGCTTGATAACGGCGTAATACGAAATGCCGTTATCCTCCGGCAGCACGCTTTCCACCGTGCCGATCATAATGCCCTTGGGGAACACGCCGCCCGTGCCCGAAGTTTCAACCGTATCGCCGATAATCACCTGCGCGTCTTCCGTCAGATAGGAAAGGCGGAGCGTCCCCTCGGCCATCAGGTCATAATTGCCTTCGGCAATGGCGCTCTCGCGTGTGCGGGTGATCAGCGCGCCGCACTGCATCTCAATGTCAATCACGCTCGTCACCTCGCAGTAATTGGGCGCAACCGAGCTGACGTATCCGGCCATGCCGTCCAGCGTGGTGACAAGGTCGCCGACCTCCACGCCGTGGGACGAACCCTTATCCAGCGTCAGCGTCGTCGCCCAGTCGCCCGGATTGCGGGCAATTACCTCGGCCGGCAGTTCGGTCAGTTCGCGCTCGCGCGTTGCCTGACCGGCCTGCTGACGCAGGCGGTCATTCTCCTCCAATGCAAGCTTGGCATCGCGCACCGTCTGCTCCATATCGCGTATCTGCTTTTTCAGCTGCTCATTTTCCGCCTTCAGGTCGTCAAAATCCGTAAAATAGCTGACGCCCCTGCCCAGCGCGCCGCTGACGCCCGTAACCAGCCGCTGCACCGGCGTGACCACCATGCCCGCCAGTTTTGTCACGGGGGACGGGTTGCCCGTCACGCCGCTGTACAGCGCGCTGAGGATGCACAGCGCAACCACAACCGCTATACCGATAAAAAAACGCGAGCTTATGTTTCTTCTCCGTCGCAAAAAGGTTCCTCCAATCTATCGAAGCCTGCGCGATTGGGCGCACAGGTCCGTCAGCGCGTCAAATCGCGCCCAGTTCCCGCAATATCACATGCAGCCCTGCCACCGGCAGACCCATCACGCTGTAATAATCTCCCTCGATCCCGGCAATCAGCAAGGCGCCGCGGCCCTGAATGCCGTAAGCGCCCGCCTTGTCCATCGGTTCCCCCGTCGCAAGGTAGGCCGCCAGTTCATCCTCGGCAAAATCGCGGAATGTCACGCGGGTGCGCGTACACAGTGTGCGCGCCGTCCCGTCCGGCAGCAGCACGGCCAAACCGGTCAGCACCTCATGCGTGCGGCCGCGCAGACGGCGCAGCATCTCTGCCGCATGCGCGGCGTTTTCCGGCTTGCCGAGCGGCAAACCGTCGATCGTTACCATGGTATCCGAACCGATGCAGACCGCATCCGGATGCAGTCCCAGCGCGGCCTCTGCTTTCAGCCGGCTGAGACGCACAACTTCCTCATCCAGCGGCGCGCCCCGGCGCAGCGTTTCATCTGCATCCACAGGGCACACCGTAAACGTCTGCGCAATCAGCGCCATCAGTTCGCGCCTGCGCGGCGAACCCGACGCCAAAACCAGTTTCATCACGTTTTTACTCTACTCCTCGTTTGTATAAACCGTTGGTAAATTCCCCTTCCAGCGGGGCCCCGTTGAGAAATGCCCGCGCGATGTGCAGACATTCCTCCGGCGTTTCAATGGTAAACATCAGCCGCGCGGTATGGACCCCCAGACGGGCAAAATCTTCCCGCAGGCACAGCGGACGGTTGCTCAGCAGCGTGTTGCGGCAGCCGAATTCCGGCAGCAGCGGAAAACGCTCTTTTTTGCGGTCAGTCAGGCAGGTGAGCTTTTCTCTGCACACGCATCTGCCCCCATTTTGGCGGCGGATCGCGCAGTTTTCAAAAATCATCAGCGGCAGCCGCCCATACACGATCAGTTCGGTTTCCAGCGGCCCCCGCATATCTCTAAGCTGGGCCAGACGCGCCTCAAACGACAGCGTCTGCCGCTTGATCCCCAGTTCGGCCAGCGTTTCCAGCGTCTGGCTGTTGAAAGCATTCAGCCCAAAATCGCCGTGCATGGCAAAACCCATGCGGCGCGCAAGCGCGGCCTGGCCGATATTGCCCAGCAGCACCGTTCCCGTGCCGCGGCTCATCGCTTTGCCGAGCAGCATCTCAATTTTCGGCTGTTCCGCGTCCGAAAATACGCGCGGCAAAACAGCGGGCAGGCCGGTCTCCGCCGCAATATGCAGCGGAGCGTATATCGTCTCCATACCCAGTCCGGCAAGCGCCTCCGCCTGCTCCCGCGTGCGCACTGATGCCGTGAACCCGCGAAAACCGCGCGCGATGCGCACAAGGCCGCCCTCATCCGGCTTTGCACTGTCCATCCAGTCAGCCGACGGGGGCACCGACCGTTTCGCCAGCAGCAGGTAAAGTGCGTCCCGCCGCATGCCGTTCATAACAGAGGCCGGAATCATCAGCCCGTCCTCCATTTCAATGCGCAGATGTTCCGCAAAAAACGGCGTTCCGCCTGTCTTCCGCAGAGATTTTTCCACCATGTCCGGCGTAGTCGGGCGTTTTTCCGCCCGCTCGACGGGCGCGCACACTGTCACGCCGCCGGCGCTGAGCACCGCGCCTGTATCCTGGCGGGCAGAAAACTGCATGTTGACCGGAACCAGCGGCGCCTCTCTTCCCTCTGCAAAGCGGCGGGCAGCCTCATCGTACAGGCCCTGCACCTCATGCAGCGGCACATCGGTCTTGACGCCGAACATCCCGTCGCCCTTTTTTCCTGTATAATAGTCGTCGGTAAACCCGTCGCGCGAAAAAACAAGGCGCAGTATTTCCCGCTCTTCCGGCGTCGGTCCACGATGCTCCCGCAGCAGATCCGCATAAATACGGGTAACAATCGCCGTGTACTCCGGCCGTTTCATGCGTCCTTCAATTTTCAGCGAGGACACGCCCATATCCGCAATTTCCGCCACATGACCGGCAAGCGCCAAATCCTTCAGCGAAAGCGGGTATCCGCCGCTGTACGGCAGGCGGCAGGGCTGCGCGCACAGTCCGCGGTTGCCCGAACGCTGCCCGATCAGCGCAGAGAGGTAGCACTGTCCCGAATAGCACATACACAATGCGCCGTGCACAAAAACCTCTGTTTCAACGCCGGCCTTTTCGGTAATCAGGCGCACCTCATCCCGCGTACACTCGCGGCTGAGCACCACGCGCGAAAAACCGAGTTCTTTTGCCTCCCGCGCGCCGTCCAGCGTATGAATGGTCATCTGCGTTGAGGCGTGCAGCGCCAAATCCGGCGCATGCGCGTGCAGCAGCCGCGCCAGACCAAGGTCCTGCACGATGAGCGCATCCGCGCCCGCTTCATACAGAAATCTCGCGTCCCGCAGCGCATCGTCCAGCTCGCGGTCTCCCGCAAGGATATTGAGCGTGATATTCGTTTTTACGCCGCGCGCTCGGCAGTAGGCAATGGCCTCCGCCATCTCCTCCTCCGAAAAGCCCTGCGCATTGCGGCGGGCATTGAACACGCCGAATCCCATATATACCGCGCCCGCGCCCGATTGCACGGCGGCGCGCACTCCCTCCGGCGAACCGGCAGGGGCCAATAATTCCACCCTGTTCATCTGCGCTTCTGTCCCGCTGTCTGCGCGCCGCGCTGCGCCTGGCTCCGCAGGGCCTCGTTCTCCGCCTCAAGCGCACGGCACTTGGCCGCAGCGTCCTGCGCAGCCTTGTTCGCCTTCAGGTATTCATCCGTCAACTTAACGCAGGCCAGCGCCAGCGCGCGCGTCGACGCAAATGCAGGCGAACCGCCGCACTCCGCAATGGTCTGCTGCGCCAGTTCTGCCACCTCATGCATATATTCTTCGGATTCATCGGCCAGCATGGTATAACGCTGCCCTGCGATTTGGATGGTTACGCGGTTTGCCATGACCAATCCCTTCCTCTCGTCAAAATCGTTCAAAAGGCATATTTCGATAAAATATAGTATACCACAATCTGCTCTGCATGGAAACACTAAATTACAGCCACCCCTTTTTATCTTTGGACGGACGGGTTCTAACTCTGCCGATTTCACGATCCGTTGCATGAAGCGGCAAAACATACTATAATAAAAATGAATTTGACGGAGGTAAAACTATGGCTTTTGACTTTAAGAAAGCATATAAAGAATTTTATATGCCGAAGAATAAACCAGAGATCGTAACTGTGCCCAAAGCGAATTACATTGCAGTCAGAGGAGCGGGAGATCCAAACGAAGAAGGGGGAGCATATCAGCAAGCGATCAGCGTGTTATATGCTGTTGCATACACCCTGAAAATGAGCTATAAAACAGACCACAAAATTGAGGGGTTTTTTGAATATGTAGTTCCTCCGCTTGAAGGGTTTTGGTGGCAGGAAAATACTGATGGCGTAGACTATGCCGACAAATCCGCATTTCATTGGATTTCTGTTATCCGTTTGCCTGATTTTATAACCCAAAAGGACTTTGAATGGGCGGTTGAGACCGCCGCCAAAAAGAAAAAGTTAGATTGTTCATCTGCGGAATATCTTACGATCGATGAGGGATTGTGCGTTCAAATGATGCATTTGGGCGCATTTGATGACGAACCTGCAACCGTTGCGCTTATGGATACATATTTAGAGCAGAACGGCTATGTGAATGATATCAATGGGAATAGACTGCACCATGAGATTTATATGTCTGATGCAAGAAAGGTTGCTCCGGAAAAGTGGAAAACTGTCATTAGACATCCGATAAGAAAAGCGTGAAATTCCAGACTATCGATCCGTTGCCAACTGTGCACATACCGCCCTCTGCCGTTTTACGCCAAACAGCGAGTTGCGCAAAGCGTGCGTATATGATATATTGAAAATGAATTACAAATTAAAACAAAGGACAGAAAGATATGGAAATCAACGGAGTTCAGACCGAAGGCGCAGTCAGCTACGCTGTGCTCGGCCTTTCACCCGAAATCATGCGCGCGCTGGATAAGAAGGGCTATCAAACCGCTACCCCTGTGCAGGGCGGCGCCATCCCCTATTTTATGGAATGGAAAGACCTGATCGCCAAGGCCCCTACCGGCTCCGGCAAGACGTTTGCCTTCGGCATTCCCATGGTGGAGCACGCGGACCCTGACGCCGCCTTTGTGCAGGCGCTCGTCCTCGCCCCGACGCGCGAGCTTGCGCTTCAGATTGAATCGGAAATCCGCGGCCTGTGCGAATTCAAGCAGGGCGTGCGCGTTGCCTGCCTGTACGGCGGCGCGCCGATGGATAAGCAGGTCAACGCGCTGAAAAAGAAGCCCCAAATCGTTGTGGCAACGCCCGGGCGGCTGATGGACCACATGAAGCGCCGCAACATTGAGCTGAACCGTGTACAGACCGTTGTGCTGGACGAAGCCGACCGCATGCTGGATATGGGTTTTATTGAGGATGTGACCAAAATTCTGGACCGGATGCCCGGCCGCCGCAACCTCGGCATGTTTTCGGCCACACTGTCCATCGAAGTGATGGATATTTCCTGGGTCTATCAGCGCGACCCTGTTGAAATCACCGTACAGGCCATCGATGAGGACCGTCCGGACATTCAGCAGTACCGCATCGCGCTTGACTGGCGGGATAAATCCGATCTGACCGCCAGGCTCATTGAAGCGGGCGGCTATGCGCGCGCCATCGCCTTCTGCAACACCAAAGCCATGACCGACCGCCTGACCGGCCTGCTCAAAACGCACGGCATCGACGCCGCCTGCATCCACGGAGACATTCGCCAGCGCGTGCGCGAGGCCACGCTCAGCCGCTTCCGCAAGGGCCGCCTCCGCGTGCTGGTTGCCACCGACGTTGCCGCACGCGGACTGGACATCGACGATGTAGACGCAGTAATCAACTATGATGTTCCCGAAGAAAACGAATATTATATTCACCGCATCGGCCGCACCGGCCGTGCCAGACGTCACGGAGTATCCTATACACTGGTCACCAGCATTGCGGAAAGCGTCCGTATGGATGATATCGAGCGCAGCACCCGCAACAAAGCCGCCAGGCTCAAATATGAAAACGGCGTACTGCTTGAAGTGGAATAATCTTTCCCTGCCCTGCGCCGATGCAGCCCCCGCTTTCTTAAGCACAGTATTAAGGAAGCAGGGGCGTTTCTTTTGCAGAAAGATTTTCCGTTTTCCTTGTATCTGTCAGTTTACTGTGCTAAAATGAAAGGGTATATTACTTGCATATCAAAAAGGAGAATCCGCCATGCTGAATATGAACGAGGTGCGCCGCATTGTTGTCAAAGTCGGCACCTCGACACTGACATATGAAAACGGCAAGCTCAATATCCGCCGTATTGAACGCCTTGTGCGTACCATAAGCGATCTGCAGAACCGCGGGTTTGAGATGGTGCTTGTCTCGTCCGGCGCGGTTGGCGTGGGCGCGGCCAAGCTTGGCTGGGGCGGGCGCCCGCGGGAGCTGGCGATGAAGCAGGCCGCCGCTGCGGTCGGCCAGTGCGAGCTGATGCATATCTATGACAAAATGTTTCTGGAATACGGCATCAACGTCGCGCAGATTTTGCTGACGCGCGAAAACATTGTCGATGACGATCAGCGGGAAAACATTCATAACACGTTTACCGCACTGATGCGCACCGGCACCGTGCCGATCGTCAACGAAAACGATACGGTTGCTACCGCCGAACTCAAACACATTGAAAGTTTCGGTGACAACGACACGCTTTCCGCCGTGGTTGCGCGCATGTGCAGCGCCGACCTGCTTGTTATCTTTTCCGACATCGACGGTCTGTACGACTCCGACCCGCGCAAAAACCCGCAGGCCAAACTGATCGGTCATGTGCGCAACATTGACGCAAAA
>NZ_JBMNUP010000075.1:0-8579 GCF_050946325.1 Agathobaculum sp.
CGGCATTCTGCTGTTCGGCCTTGTGGCGATGAGCGCCTGCCAGTATACTTATTTTGCCGCGATCAGCTATTCCAACGCGGGTACGGCCACTGTGCTGGAATATATCGCGCCCGTGCTGGTGCTGCTGTATCTGTGCGTACGCAGCCGGCGGCTGCCGCGGATGCTGGAGCTGCTGTGCATTGCGCTGGCGGTGGGCGGCACGTTTTTGCTGGCCACGCACGGCGACCCGAGCAGCATGGTGCTTTCTGAAAAAGCGCTGTTCTGGGGCCTGCTGGCGGCGGTATCGCTTGCCATGTACACGGTGCAGCCGGTCGGCCTGCTGGAACGGTACGGCTCGATGACTGTGACCGCATGGGGCATGATTCTCGGCGGATTGGCGCTTGCCGCGCTGTTTCAGCCGTGGAATATTGCGGTACAGATTGACAGGCAGGTTGTCATTGCGATGCTGATCGTCGTTTTGATCGGCTCCGTGCTGGCGTTCTCCATCCACCTGGAGGGCATCCGCTGCGTGGGACCGCGGAAAGGCAGCCTGCTTTCGGCAATCGAGCCTGTATCGGCCACGTTTTTCTCTGTGGTATTGATGGGCGCGCAGTTCCAATGGATGGATTTTCTCGGTTTTGTCTGCATCCTGTCCACCATTGTGGTGCTGGCGCTGGATAAGGAAAAAACGTAAAAAAGAAAAAAAGCACCTTCGCCTTTTCAGAAAGCGAAGGTGCTTTTGTTTTATTCTGCCAAATCGTTGGAAATACCCAGTTTGTCAAACGCGGCGAACAGCAGGCTCATCAGCATGCCGACGATGGCCGCCAGCGTCATGCCGGAAAGCGATACATTGCCTATTTGCAGCGTAACGCCCGAAAGACCGGTGACAAAAATAACCGAGGTCAGCACCATGTTGCGGTTGCGGCCGTAATCCACCTTGTTATCCACCAGGATGCGCAGGCCGGAAGTGCCGATCATGCCGTACAGCAGGAAAGAGATGCCGCCGATGACCGGCCCGGGAATGGTCTGAATCAGCGCCGCCAGCGGGCCGACGAACGAGCAGATGAGCGACAGCACCGCCGCGCCGCCGATGACGCGCACCGAATATACGCCGGTAATCGCCATAACGCCGATGTTTTCGCCGTAAGTAGTGGTCGGCACCGAACCGATCAGGCCGGAAAGCGCGGTGGAAAAGTTATCCGCGAACAGCGAGCGGTGCAGGCCGGGGTCTTTGAGCAGGTCACGCCCGACGATTTTGCTCGTTACCAGCTGGTGGCCGATGTGTTCGTTGGCGATAACGAGCAGCACGGGCAGCATAATCAGAATTGCATCCAGATTGAATTTGGGCGTCTGGAAGTCCGGCAGCATGAACAGCGGCTGCTGCAGCGCTGCTGCGATCCCGTCACGGATCACATGCTCACCCATCACAGCCTCAGTGATCAAACCGGCAGCGTAACCGCACAGGATCGCAATCAGAATCGGGATGACCGACAGGAAACCCCGGAACAGCACGCTGCCCAGCACGGCGACTGCCAGCGTAACGCAGAACGTGATGACCGTAGCGCTGGTAACGCCTTCCCCAACGATTTTGCCGGTGGAAGCGGCGCTTCCCGCCAGCTCCAAGCCGATGAGCGCAACCACCGGCCCCATCGCCGCAGGCGGCAGCACCACATCAATCCATTTGGTGCCGCATTTGTAGATGATTGCTGCAAGAATACAGCCGCACAAACCGACAACTACAAAGCCGCCGAGCGCATAGGGATAGCCCCACTGTTGGATAATCAGCGTGGCCGGCGCGATAAATGCGAAGGAAGAGCCGAGATAGGCCGGCGCCTTGCCCTTGGTGATAAGGGTGAACAGCAGCGTGCCGATGCCGTTCATAAACAGCACGATCGCCGGATTGATGCCGAGCAGGAACGGCACCAGCACAGACGCGCCGAACATGGCGAACATGTGCTGAATGGACAGCGGCACCAGTAATTTGGGCGGAACCTTGTCCTCTACCTGGATAATTCTTTTGTTTTGCATGCTCTTTATACCCCTTTTGATGTGATTGGAGCGCCGCCGCTCCGTAATCTATGGAAAATCAGCCGAACAGACGCTTGATATCGTCCATGCGGGCACAAGCCATATTATACCCCATTTCGTAGCCATATTCCAGCTTTTTTATATCTTTTTCAAAGCTTTCAAGCGGCTCGGAGGGTTGAAGCAGTACGGTGCTTTCCGGCTGCCTGTCCGCAAGCTGGTGGCACAGGCACACCGTTTCGTTGTATCGTTTCGGACGGCTGAGCATGGTTTCACACATCCTGGGGTATTTGCGGCGCATGGCGCGGGCAGCCAGCAGCGTGCCGCGCGTTTGCTGCTTGCGGTAGGTTTTCGGCTGGGTCAGCACGATCAGGTGCTTTTTGTTGCCGTCATGCAGGCTTTTGACAATCGGAATCGGGTCGGCGATGCCGCCGTCATAATAGGTTTTATCCCCGATCTGCACCGGCGGAAAGTAAATCGGGATGGAGCAGCTGGCGCGCAGCATGGTGCTGGCCTTGTCCAGCTGCATGCCGTCAAGGTATTCGGCCTGGCCGGTTTCCGCGTTGGTCACGCCGACGAGCATGCGGCCCTGATAGGCGCGGAAAGCGTCCCAGTCGAACGGCAGAAGCTCGTTTGGAATGGTGTCAAACACAAAATCCACGCCGAAGATCGAATGGTCGTGCGGCAGGTTGCGCGCGCCGAGATAGCGCTTGTCATGCCGGAACCGGTGCATGATTTCCAGGTTGCGGCCCCGCTGGCGGGACAGGTAGGAAGCGGCGTCCGTAATGCCCGCCGAAACGCCGGAAACATAATCGAACATGACGCCGTGATCGAGCAGCGCGTCCATTACGCCGCAGGAAAAGATGGGGCGGAAGGTACCGCCCTCCAAAATGAGTGCAGGCATTGATAAATCTTCTTTCTGAATAAAAATGGAGAGGGATGGGGTTACTTGCGCTTGCGGGTGGGCGGCTTTTTGCCTTTGCGGCCGGTGCGGTGCCTGTCCTGCCGGCGGCGCTGGGCGCGGTTGCCGGAAAAAGAGGGAACAGGGTCTCCGGACGCGGCCGAAACGGGCGCCTCGCTCACAGGCAGCGCACCGTCGGCAGGGGCAAAGTCAATTTGTCCGGTGATCTCGCTCGCGGCGATGAGGCGCACGCGGATGGGTGTGCCGATGGTGAACCGTTTGCCCGTATGCCGGCCCTGCATGGTCATGTGCTGCTCGTCATACTGGTAATAGTCGCCTGCGAGCAGTTCCACGCGAATCAGGCCCTCGCATCCGTTGGCAAGCGAGACGAACAGGCCGAAGGACTGCACGCCGGAAACCTCGGCGTCAAACTCTTCGCCGATGAACCGCTGCATATAGGCCGCGATAAACAGCTTGTCAATGCCGCGTTCGCATTCGTCGGCAGCAAATTCGCGGGTGGTGGACTGCGCGGCGGCCTCTTCGCATGCCGTTTCGTCCGCTGCGGTAAATTCTGCATCCAGTAGCGCCTTTTGCAGCATGCGGTGCGCCATCAGGTCAGGGTAGCGCCGGATGGGCGAGGTGAAATGCAGATAAAATTTGGCCTTCAGGCCGTAATGCCCCAGGCATTCGTCCGCATACCGCGCCCGCGCAAGGCTGCGCAGCAGCAGCGTGGGCAGCGCGCGCTGTTTGGGGTCGTTTTTTGCGCCGCGCAGCACGGCCTGCATCTGGAACGTATCCTCCGGCTTGGAGGTATCAATGCGGTAGCCGAATGGCCGCGCAAAGGCGGCAAAGGCAGCCAGTTTGTTGGGGTCGGGGTTTTCGTGTACGCGGTAGACGGTCGGCTTTTCCTGCCGGTGCATAAATTCGGCCACCGCTTCGTTGGCTTGCAGCATGAACTCCTCGATGAGCTTTTCTGCATCCCCGCGTTCGCGGTACTGAATATCGACCGGCCGGCCGGCTTCGTCCACGATGATCTGCGCCTCGGGAATATCCAGTTCGAGCGCGCCGCGCTCAACGCGCCGCTTGTACAGCGCGTGGGCAAGCGCGTTCATCTGTTCAAACGCATCGACAAGCGGGGCGTACTGCGTCCGCAGCGCCTCGTCCCCTGCGAGGATTTTATTGACGTTGTTGTAGGTCATGCGCGCCTTGGAACGGATGACCGATTTGGCAAACTTTGCCGTATAGCGGCGGCCGTCCTTATCCAGCTCCAGCAGCGCGGAGAAGGTCAGCCGGTCCACCTCGGGATTGAGCGAGCAGATGCCGTGCGAAAGTGCAAACGGCAGCATGGGGATGACGTGCCCCGGATAGTATACCGATGTGCCGCGGCGAAACGCTTCGCGGTCAAGCGGGCTGTCCGGCGTGACGTAGTGGCTGACGTCCGCAATGTGAACGCCGAGCAGAAGATGGCCGTTTTCCAGCTTTTCCAGAGAAACCGCGTCGTCAAAGTCCTTGGCGTCGTCCCCGTCTATGGTGAAAATCAGCTTGTCCCGCAGGTCAAGCCGTCCGGTGCAGTCGGCTGCGGGCACCGTCTGCGGCAGGGCGTCCGCCTGAGAGAGAACATCGTCGGGAAAGGCCTCATATACGCCGTTTTCGCGCAGAATGGACGCGATGGAAGCCTCTATGGTGCCCTCCTGTCCCAGCACGGCCTGTACGCGGCCCTGCGGCAGAATTTTTCCGTCCCCGTAGCAGGTGACGGCGACCGCCACGCTGTCGCCCGGGGCGGCAGGCCCGATGTCGTGCGGGTCGATATAGATGTCCGGATATTTTTTAGACGCGGGTTCGACAAAATAGTGCCGTCCGCGCTGGCGCAGCGCGCCGGTCACTTCCTTGCCTGCGCGCTGCAGGATGCGGATGACCGTGCCCTCCGTCCGTCCGCGCCCGCCCGCGCGTTCTGTGCGCTGGACGAGTACATGGTCGCCGTGCCATGCGCCGCCGGAAGCGTCAGGCGGGATGAAAAGGTCGTCCGACTTATCCGCGGTGCTGCCGCCGTCCGGCGAAACAAAGGCAAAGGCGCGCTCCGTTGCCAGATAGGTACCGGCCACGCAGCCAAAATGCGCAGACTGCGCAAAACGGTTTTTCTTGTTTTTCATCACGCGGCCGTCTGCAACCAGGCGGTCAAGCGCTTCCTTGAGTTCGCTTTTTCCGGCCTGCGGCAGTGCGCGCCGGATCTCCTCCATGCGCATGGGCGCGGCGAGCAGCGCATACAGCTCGGTTTCCAGTTCGTTTTTTACCATCATACGCCCTCCTTTTTGGGTGTCCGTCAGCGGCGTGTCTGTTTCTGCTTTTAGTATATCATCTTTGTGCGGACAGTAAAAGAAAAATTGGTGAAAAGACAGTGCGGCGGCACAAAATCCGTCGGATAAAACCGATGCGGACAGCTTGCGCCCCGCGCATAATTCTGCTACACTTAAATCGAAATAAAACAACCGAAAAAGGAGGTTTTTCCATGCGAGCATTGATTACCGGCGCGTCCTCCGGCATTGGCAGAGAGATTGCCAGGCAGCTTGCGGCGCGCGGCTATGAGCTGACGCTGTGCGCCCGCCGGGAGGACCGGCTGCGCGAACTGGCCGCCGAACTGCCCGTGGTCTGCCATATCATTGCGGCCGATGTGGCGGATGAAACCGAATGCCGTCTGCTGTATGAAGCGGCGCGGGGGGACGATTTGGAGGTCGTCGTCAACAATGCGGGCTTTGGCCTGTTCGGCAAATTTACAGAGACCGACCTGGATACGGAGCTGCGCATGATTGACGTCAACATCCGCGCGGTGCATCTGCTGACCAAACTTGCGGTGCAGGATTTTGTCAAACGGGACCGCGGATATATTCTGAATGTTGCGTCTTCGGCCGGATTTTTGCCGGGCCCATTGATGGCGGCGTATTATGCAGGCAAGAATTACGTCCTGCGGCTGACCGAAGCCGTCCGCGAGGAACTGCGGCAGCAAAAAAGCGCGGTCAAAATCTGCGCGCTCTGCCCGGGGCCGGTGGATACGGAGTTTAATCAGGTGGCTGGCGTGCGCTTTTCGCTTTCCGGCCTGAACGCGGAGCGCGTCGCGCGCGAGGCGCTCGACGGGCTGTTTGCCGGAAAAGGCGCCGTTGTGCCGGGCGCCGCAATGAAGGCAATGACCTTTGCGCGCCATTTTGTGCCGGACAGCGTGCTGGCGCGCATCACCTATCATTTCCAGCACAAGAAGGCGGGCAAATGACGGCCCAGCAGATCCGCCGCACGCTGCAAACCGATTTTGCGCGCAGCCTGCGCAAGCCGTTTGTGCGGGCGGTGCGGGAATTCGCGCTTGTCCGGCAGGGGGACCGGATTGCGGTCTGCCTTTCGGGCGGCAAGGATTCGATGCTGCTGGCGCTGCTGATGCAGGACCTGCAAAAAACGATGGATATTTCGCTGGTTTTTCTGGCGATGGACCCGGGCTATTCGCCGCAGGTGCGCGCCCGGCTGGAGCAGAACGCCGCGCGTCTGGACCTGCCGCTTGCCGTATTTGAAACCAATGTTTTGCAGGTTGCGGGCAGGCATGCGGCCGAACACCCGTGCTTTCTGTGCGCCAAAATGCGGCGCGGCTATCTGTATGCCGAGGCGCGCCGGCGCGGCTGCAATAAAGTCGCGCTGGGCCATCATTATGACGATGCGGTCAGCACCGTGCTGATGGGCCTTGTCTACGGCGGACAGGTGCAGGCTATGCTGCCGCGCGTGCAGGCGCAGAACTATGCGGGCATGGAGCTCATCCGGCCGATGTACTATGTGCGCGAGCGGGCGGTGGAGCAATGGGCGGCGGCGTGCGGGCTGCTGTTTTCATCGTGCGACTGTCCGGCCAAACGGCTGGAAACGGATACCAAGCGCGCGGAAATTCGCGCGCTCATTGCTGCGCTGGCGGAAAAGAATCCGCAGATTGAGGCCAACATTCTGAACGCTGTGAAAAACGTGGATACGGCCAAGCTGCTGGGCTGGCGGGATACGGACGGCCGCCACAGCTTTCTGGACAGGCTGTAAGGCGTTCCACTCAAACAGAAAGGACTATGATTTTTCATGAAACATACAACCGGCGGCCTGCTCCGCCGCTTTGCACCGTACTTCAGGCCCTATGCGGGCATTCTTGCCTTTGACCTGTTCTGTGCGGCGCTGACAACGCTGTGTGAAATCGTGCTGCCGCTGCTGGTGCGCCATTTGGCGCAGGTCGGCGTGGACGATTTTTCGCTGCTGACCGCGTCGCTCATTCTGCGCGTGGCGGCGGTTTATCTGGTGCTGCGCATCATTGACGTGGCCGCCAGTTATTTTATGAGCAATATCGGCCACGTTATGGGGGCCAAGATTGAAACCGATATGCGTTCGGCGCTGTTTTCCCATTTGCAGAAGCTGTCCTTCAGCTACTTTGCCGAGACCAAGGTCGGTCAGCTGATGGCCCGCATCACCTCGGACCTGTTTGACGTGACCGAATTTGCTCACCACTGCCCGGAAGAGTTTTTTATCGCAGGGCTGAAAATTGTCGTATCCTTCATCATCCTGTGTACGGTCAACGTGCCGCTGACGCTTATCATTTTTGCCATTGTGCCCGTGATGGCCGTGGTATGCGGCAAATTCAACCACAAAATGCGGGAGACTTTTGCGAAAAACCGCCGGCAGGTGGGTGAAGTGAACGCCCAGGTGGAGGATAGCCTGCTCGGCATCCGCGTGGTCAAATCCTTTACCGGAGAACAGCGCGAAATTGAGAAATTTGAGCAGGGCAACCAGGACTGGTTTGATATCAAACGGGAAAATTACCGCTGGATGGGAGCGTTTAACGCGACCACCCGCGCGTTTGACGGGCTGATGTATCTGGCAGTTATCATTGCCGGCGGCCTGTTTATGGTAAACGGCAAAATCGAGCCTGCGGATTTCATGGCCTATCTGCTGTATGTGACGACGCTGCTGGCCACCATTCGCCGCATTGTGGAGTTTACCGAGCAGTTTCAGCGCGGCATGACGGGAATTGAACGGTTTTTTGAGGTGATGGACGCCATTCCGGATATTCAGAGTCCGGAAGACGCGCAGGTGCTGCCGCGCCTGCAGGGCAACATCCGGTTTGAGGACGTGTCCTTTGCCTATGCGGACGATCCGGATACTGCGGTGCTGGACCATCTGGACCTGGATGTGCAGGCAGGGCAGAGCGTGGCGCTGGTCGGCCCGTCGGGCGGCGGCAAGACGACCATCTGCAACCTGATCCCGCGTTTTTACGATGTGAGCGGCGGCCGCGTGACCGTGGACGGCCATGATGTGCGAAACGTGGAACTGGATTCGCTGCGCGGGCAGATCGGCGTGGTGCAGCAGGACGTGTATCTGTTTTCCGGCACGATTTTTGAAAATATCGCCTATGGCCGGCCGGACGCTTCGCGCGAACAGGTGATTGCGGCTGCGAAACAGGCCGGCGCGCACGATTTTATCGCCGCGACGCCGGACGGCTATGATACCTATGTCGGCGAGCGGGGCGTTCGCCTGTCCGGTGGGCAGAAACAGCGGATTTCGATTGCGCGCGTGTTTCTGAAAAATCCGCCGATCCTGATTCTGGACGAGGCAACGAGCGCGCTGGATAACGCTCCAGGCTTTGCTGTACCAGCCGCTCGGATTCGTTATC
>NZ_JBMNUP010000076.1:0-8561 GCF_050946325.1 Agathobaculum sp.
ACCGGGCTGACGGCGGCTTCCGCCGGCTTGTTTACGCAGGACGGCCTGCCGGCTTCGCAGAACGCGGTGACGGCGGCAGCCGAGCGGCAGGCAGATATCACCGCCCATCGTTCGCAGATGCTGACCGAGAAGCTGGCGCAGGAGGCGCGTTATCTGGTCTGTGTGACGGGCGCGCATTATGATGCGGTGTGCAGCCGGTTTCCAGACTGCGAAGGCAAGGTGTTCACGCTGCTGGCAGAGGATGTGCCCGATCCCTTTGGCGGGGATTTGGACACATACCGCAGGGCGGCGGCGGTGATTGACAAAGGCGTATGCGCCGTGATCGAAAGACTGGCGGAGTCATGACGGTCGTACCGATGGAGGAACGTCACCTTGCCGCACTGGCCGCTATTGAGCAGGCGTGCTTTTCTGCGCCGTGGAGCGAAGCGATGCTGCGGGAAGAGCTGGGCAAGGGGCTGTTCTTAGCTGCCGAGCAGGCGGGGCGGACGGTGGGCTATGTCGGCTGTCAGACCGTATTGGATGAGGGGTATATCACCAACGTGGCGGTGTCGCCGGACGCAAGGCGGCAGGGGATTGCCCGTGCGCTGCTGCGGGAGCTGCTTGCGCGGGCGGCCGAACGGGAATTGGCGTTTGTCACGCTGGAGGTGCGGGCTTCCAACGCGCCGGCAATCGCCCTGTATGCACAGGCGGGCTTTGAGCCGGTCGGCACGCGCCGGAACTTTTATACTGCGCCCACAGAGGACGCGGTGCTGATGACACGTTTTTTGAAGGAGTGACAGTTGTGGAGATTCGGTTCGTTGATGCGGAAAATGCGGACTTTCTTGCGCTTGTGCAGCAACTGGATGCGTATTATTTCGAGGTCGTCGGTGAGGTACACCGCCGCTATGCCAAATATAACGACCCGCATCTGCTGAACGCCCGCGTGGTGGCCTGCATAAACGGCAAGGCGGCGGGCTGCGGCGCATGGAAAAAGACCGACGAGGAAACGGCTGAAATCAAGCGTATTTTTGTTGCTCCGGCTTTCCGGCGGCAGGGCGTTGCCGGCGCGCTGATCGACACGCTGGAACGGGATGCAGCGGCGCATGGTTATATCCGTGCGATTTTGGAGACAGCGCGCACAACCGATGATTCGGCGGCGCTGTATCATAAACTGGGCTATCGGGAGATCGCCTATTACGGTAGCCCGGCTGGGGCAGAAAACTGCCGGTGCTTTGAAAAAATGCTGCGGAAGGAATAAAAACGGATATGGAGATCAAGTTTGTAGAACAGGATGACCGGGCGCTGGCGCAGCTTTCGCAGGAGCTGGACAGCTTCTTTTTTGATCTGCTCGGCGCGGTTTATCTGGAATATCAGCCGCACAATACGCTGTCCGGTCTGGCCGGGGCGGTTGTGGCTTATGAGGCGGGCGAGGCGGTCGGCTGTGCCTGCTGGAAGCCGTTTGACGCAGTGACGGCCGAGCTGAAACGGGTGTATGTCCGCCCAGGGCAGCGCCGGTCGGGTACGGCGCGCCGCATGGTTGCGCAGATCGAGCAGCATGCGGCGGCGAGCGGCTGTCACCGTATGGTGATCGAAACAGCGAAAGAGCTGGACGGCGCTGCGGCGCTGTATCTCGGACAGGGATACCGTCCGCTGCCCGAAGGCTTTGGTCCCTACATCGGAGACCGCGGATCGCTGTGCTTTGAAAAGGAGCTGGACAGCGCAGCGGGAGTAGAACTCAAATTTGTCGACGTGACGAACGCCGACCTTGCAGCGCTGGTCGCGGAGCTGGATGTGTATTTCCGCGCGAGCTGGGGTGAGATTGCGGAAAAATACAAAAAACACCATGCGCTTGACGGCATGGCCTGCGCTGTGGTAGCCTACATAGAGGGAAAACCTGCGGCCTGCGGCTGCTGGCGCGCGTTTGACCCGGTCACGGCGGAGATCAAGCGCATGTATGTCTACCCGGAATACCGGCGGCAGGGGGTCGCGGGCAAGATCATTTCCGCACTTGAGCGGCACGCTGCTGCGAACGGGTGCCACCGCGCGGTGCTTGAAACAGGGGCGGACATGCCGGATGCGATCGCGTTTTATGAAAAACAGGGATACCGTCTGGTTCCCAACTACGGCGATTTTGTGGACGACGACATCTGTGTGTGCATGGAAAAGGAGATCTCGGACGGGACGATGCGGTAACGCGGCCGGACGGGGCTTTCTGCTATAACAGAATATGGAGCATGGCATATGAAAATATTGAGCATAGAGTCCTCCTGCGATGAAACGGCGGCAGCCGTGATCGAGGACGGGCGGAAAATACTTTCCAGCGTGGTGGATACGCAGATCGAAACGCATGCGCTGTACGGCGGCGTGGTGCCCGAGATCGCGTCGCGGCGGCACATGGAAGCGGTGGTGCGCGTGACAGGGCAGGCGCTGGCCGAAGCGGGGCTGGATAAGCACGCGGTCGATGCGGTGGCGGCGACCTGTGCGCCGGGGCTGATCGGCGCGCTGCTTGTCGGCGCGAATTTCGGCAAATCGCTGGCATTTGCGCTGGACAAGCCGTTTATTCCGGTGCATCATATCCGCGGGCACATCGCGGCGACCTATCTGGCATATCCCGAGCTGAAGCCGCCGTTTTTGACGCTGATCGCCTCCGGCGGACACAGCGAGATTGTAATGGTGCGCGATTATACGGAATTTGAGATTCTTGGCGGCACACGGGATGATGCGGCGGGCGAGGCGTTTGACAAGGTCGCGCGTGTGCTCGGCGTGGGGTATCCCGGCGGGCCGAAGATCGATAAGCTGGCACAGGCGGGAGACCCCAAACGGTATAAGCTGCCGGATTCCCACATCAAGGATGCGCCGCTGGATTTTTCCTTTTCCGGGCTGAAAACGGCGGTTATCAATCTGGCGCACCACGCGGAGCAGAAGGGGGAGACGCTTGACAGGGAAGGTCTGGCGGCTTCGTTCTGTGCGGCGGTGGTGCATACGCTTGTGCCGCGGCTGGAGCAGGCCGTGCAGCAGACCCATGCGCGCAATGTGGTCTGTGCCGGCGGCGTGGCGGCAAATTCCTTCCTGCGTGCGGCGCTGCAGCAAATGGCGGCGCGCACGCATACGCGGCTGTATCTGCCGCCGCTGGCTCTGTGCGGAGACAATGCGGCGATGATCGGCAGCCAGGCGTATTATGAATACCTTGCAGGCAATGTAGGCTGCACCCTGCAAAATGCTTTTGCAACGGCAGAAATCGGCAGGAATATTTGTGAAAAGCGTTAGTGGAAAAGTCTTTTCAAACCATATGGAATGTTGTAAAATAGAAGTGGTTTTTGCGCTGCAAAGACCGCTTCTGTTTTGTTTTGGGCACGGCGCATACAGTGCGCCGTGGAGAAGGCTGTGGAAGCCGCAACATTCCCGCCCTGCAGCGGCGGGGCGCGGTGCGCGTTCAGGCGCCGCCGCGCGGGGACAGTAAGGAGCGAAGGAAACACAATGGGTATGACAATTGCGCAGAAAATTTTGAAGGCGCATCTGGTGGACGGCGAAATGGTGCAGGGGCAGGAGATCGGCCTGAAAATCGACCAGACGCTGACGCAGGATGCGACCGGTACGATGGCCTATCTGCAATTTGAGGCGATGGGTGTCGATCAGGTCAAGACCGAGCGGTCGGTTGCTTATATTGACCATAATACCCTGCAATCCGGCTTCGAAAATGCGGACGACCACAAATATATTGGCTCTGTCGCAAAGAAGCACGGCATTTACTACTCGAAGGCCGGCAACGGCATCTGCCATCAGGTGCATCTGGAGCGCTTTGGCGCGCCGGGCAAAACCCTGATCGGTTCGGACAGCCACACCCCAACCGGCGGCGGCATCGGCATGCTGGCGTTCGGCGCGGGCGGTCTGGATGTCGCGGTCGCGATGGGCGGCGGGGCATATTATATCCCGATGCCCAAGATGGTGCGCGTCAATCTGACGGGCAAGCTCTCTCCGTGGGTTTCTGCGAAGGATGTGATTCTGGACGTGCTGCGCCAGATGACCGTCAAGGGCGGCGTGGGCAAAATCGTTGAGTATGCGGGCGAAGGCGTAAAAACCCTTTCCGTGCCCGAGCGTGCAACCATTACCAATATGGGCGCCGAGCTGGGCGCAACGACCTCGATCTTCCCGTCCGATGAGGAAACCCGGAAGTTCTTGGAGGCGCAGGGCCGCGGCGACGTATGGGTTCCGCTGTCCTCCGATCCGGATGCGGTTTATGATGAGGAGTATACGGTCGATCTTTCTGCGCTGGAGCCGCTGGCGGCCATGCCGCACATGCCGGATAATGTGAAGAAGGTGTCCGAGATCGGTGCAATCAAGGTCAACCAGTGCTGCATCGGCTCGTGCACCAATTCCTCTTATTACGATATGATGAAGGTCGCATCCATTTTGAAGGGAAAGACCGTACATCCCGATGTATCGCTGACCATCAGCCCCGGCTCCAAGCAGGTGCTGGATATGCTGGCGCAGAACGGCGCGCTGGCGGATATCATCGCGGCAGGCGCGCGTATTCTGGAGTGTGCCTGCGGCCCGTGCATCGGCATGGGGCAGTCGCCCGAGTCTGCGGGCGTGTCCCTGCGCACCTTTAACCGCAATTTCGAGGGGCGGTCGGGCACACAGGACGCACAGATCTATCTGGTATCTCCTGAGGTTGCGGCGGCTTCCGCACTGGCCGGCGTACTGACCGACCCGCGCACACTGGGCGAGATGCCCGCGATCGAGATGCCCGCGCATTTCGTTATCAACGACAATATGATCATCAAGCCCTCGGAGCATCCGGAAGCGGTCGAGGTTGTGCGCGGCCCGAACATCAAGCCCTTCCCGCTGGGGAAGGCGCTTGAAGCGTCCTATACGGGCAAGGTCGTTCTCAAGACCGAGGACAATATCACCACGGACCACATTCTGCCGGCAGGCGCGAAGCTGCTGCCTTACCGCTCGAATGTGCCGTACTATTCGAACTACTGCTTTATCAATGTCGATCCGGAATTCCCCGCACGCTGCCGGGAACAGGGCGGCGGCGTTATCGTTGGCGGCGCAAATTACGGACAGGGCTCGTCGCGCGAGCACGCGGCGCTGGTGCCGCTGTACCTTGGCGTTAAGGCAGTGCTGTGCAAGTCGTTCGCGCGGATCCATAAGGCCAATCTGGTCAACTCCGGTATTTTGCCGCTGACGTTTGCCGATCCGGCGGATTACGACGCGGTAAGCCTGCTGGACGAGATCTCGCTGCCGCATGTGCAGGAGGAGATCCGGAGCGGCAGGCAGGTCACGGTTGTCTGCGGCGGCCGCACCTTCCATGCGGATTGTGAGGTTTCCGACCGTCAGCGCCGTGCGCTGCTCGCAGGCGGCACGCTCAACGATGCCCGGCAGCAGGCGCAGTAAGGGGAAACGGCTGCTTTCTTGACAAAGCGGCGCATTTTTGTTAAAATAATATCAATGGTAGCAGGAGGACAGGAAAATGTCGATCGACCAGTCCATTTTAGATAAATTTGAAGCAGTGGTAGAGAGCCAGCGCAAGCGTATCCTTGATATGAAAGCGCAGGACGATTTTATTGATTACTCCAAGCTGGATAAGCTGATCATCGGCGTGTGCGGCGGTGACGGTATCGGCCCGATGATCACCGGTATGGCGCAGCACGCGCTCGAGGTGCTGCTCGCGGATAAGGTGAAGGCGGGCAAGGTGGAGTTCCGCGTGATCGATGGCTTGACCATCGAACGCCGCGCCGCGCTCGGCTGCGCGATTCCGCCTGACGTGATGGAGCAGCTTAAACAGTGCCATGTGATCCTCAAGGGGCCGACCACGACCCCGCGCAAGGGCGACCCGTGGCCGAATGTGGAATCCGCCAATGTGGCGATGCGCAAGGCGCTCGACCTGTTTGCCAATGTGCGTCCCGTTAAGGTGCCTGAGCTTGGCATCGACTGGACATTTTATCGTGAGAATACCGAGGGCGGCTATGCAGTCGGCTCGCAGGGCGTGCAGATCGATGATGATCTGTTTATCGACTTTACCGTTGCCACCTCGCAGGGATGCGAGCGTATTGCGCGTCTGGCCTTTGATTATGCGCGCAAAACAGGGAAAAACCGTGTTTCCTGCGTGACCAAGGCCAATATCATTAAAACGACGGACGGAAAGTTTTTGGATACCTGCCAGAAGGTTGCGGCGGAATATCCCGAGGTCGAGTTCGACGACTGGTACATCGATATCATGACCGCAAAACTGCTGGATGATAAGCGCCGCCGCGATTTTAAGGTAGTTGTGCTGCCCAACCTGTATGGCGATATCATCACCGATGAGGCGGCGGAAATTCAGGGCGGTGTCGGCACGGCAGGCTCAGCCAATATCGGCAAGCGCTATGCCATGTTTGAGGCGATCCATGGTTCGGCGCCGCGTATGGTGCAGGAGGGCCGTGCCCAGTACGCCGACCCATCCTCCGTGCTGCGTGCAGCGGTGATGCTGCTCGAGCATATCGGTGAGATTGAGCTGGCCGGCAAGCTTGACCGTGCGCTGGATATCTGCATGTTCGAGGAGAAGAAGGTCGTGGTCAACGGCCGCGCCACGGGCGCGACTGCGCAGGAGTTTACGGATTATGTGCTCGACACGATTGCGAAACTGTAAAAAATAAAATTAACGGAGAGAGGGTAGATATCTGTGGAGCGTAAACAAGAAGTCTCCAAGGCGGTAGTGCAGCGATTGCCGCGGTATTACCGTAATATATTAGAATTAAAAGCAGAGGGTGTGCAGCGGATATCCTCCCGCGCGCTCGCTGAACGCATGGGACTGACCGCTTCACAGATTCGTCAGGATTTTAACTGCTTCGGCGGTTTTGGCCAGCAGGGATACGGCTATAATCTGGACAAACTGATTGAAGAACTGGGAGCGATTCTCGGCTTGCGTGCGGGACGCACTGCTGTGCTGATTGGTGCAGGCAACCTGGGCCGCGCTCTGCTCAACAACTTTGACTTTGCCGCCAGCGGTTTTGAACTGCTGTGTGCGTTTGATGCAAATCCGGAGCTGGTGGGCAAAAAGTTTGGCGGGCATGAGGTACGCAGCCTGGATATGCTGTACACATACCTGGAGGAGCATAAGCCTGATGTTGCGGTGCTGACGCTGCCGCGCACCAATGCGCCCGAGATTGCGCATGATCTGGTGAATCATGGCATTCGCGGCCTGTGGAACTTTACGGGCGAGGACCTGCATCTGGAAGGCCTTGGCGTGCCGGTGGAAAACGTGCATCTGTCGGACAGTTTGATGACTTTGTGTCACCTTGTAGGGATGGATGAAGCGTAAGAAATCACAAAAAAGAGAGACGCAGCCGTTTGGTTGCGTCTCTTTTTGTCTGTACAATTCAGTGAGTCAGATTTTATCAAGCGAATAGGGCGTTGTCTGATAGACATAATAGTTGATCCAGTTGGTATAAAACAGATGAGCGTGCGCCTTCCAGGTAACAAGGATGTCGCTGGTGGGGTCGTCGTCGCGGAAATAGTGTTTGGGAATTTCGGGGTTCATACCCTTGGCAAGATCGCGCTCATATTCGGTTTTGAGGGTGTCGGAATCGTACTCGCTGTGGCCGAGCACAAAAATCTGGCGGCCGTTCATGGCTTCCACGATATATACGCCGGCCTCATAGGATTCTGCAAGCAGGCGCAGGCGAATGTCATTCCGAATATCAGCTGCCCGCACTTCGGTGTGCCGTGAATGGGGGGCGGAAAAAATATCGTCAAACCCACGGAGCAGGGGTTCTTTTGGGAAAAGCACATGATGCCGGAAAATACCGGACATTTTTTGCGGCAGCGGGTATTTGGGAATACCGTAGTGATGATACAGGCCGGCCTGCGCGCCCCAGCAGATGTGGAGGGTGGAGTGAACATGGGTTTTGGACCAGTCCATGATCTGAACGAGCTCATCCCAATATTCCACTTCTTCAAACGGCAGGTTTTCCACAGGCGCGCCTGTGATAATGAGACCGTCATACTTTTTGTCCCGAATGTCGTCAAAAGTTTTGTAAAAGGTCAGCAGATGATCTTCGGGCGTGTTTTTCGAGTGATAGGACTTGGTCTGCACCAAGTCCACCTCAATCTGAATTGGCGTATTCGACAGACAGCGCAGAATCTGTGTCTCCGTGACGATTTTAAGCGGCATCAAATTGAGCAGCGCGATGTGCAGCGGACGGATGTCCTGCGTCGCGGCGCGGTGTTCAGTCATGACAAAAATGTTTTCACTTTCCAGAACAGCGCGCGCGGGCAAACTGTCGGCTATCTTGATAGGCAAGCCGACACCTCCTTTTATATTAATAGAGAAATTTAAAAACTATGCTAAAATTATAACAGAAAACTGAAAAAATCACAAGACCAATCCTCATGGGGATGGGCTGGCGGAAACGTAACGGCAGGCATGAAGGCAGAAAGGAAAATAAGCGCAGAAAGAGCAGAATTTTGGAAAAAGTTCTTGACAAAGGAAGGGGGAGGGGGTATACTAATAAAGCTGTCTCGCGAGGGGTGGCGGGCTCGAAAAAAGATTTGGCAAAAACGAAAAAAGTTGTTGACAAACGGACTGAGAGCTGATA
>NZ_JBMNUP010000077.1:0-8412 GCF_050946325.1 Agathobaculum sp.
GAAACGGTGGAAGCAATCGTCGAGCGCATGGGTCTGAAACAGGTGTCGGACGAAGGCGCGATCCTTGCCATCGTGCAGGAGGTCATTGCAAAGAACGAAAAGGCGGTTGCCGACTTTAAGGCGGGCAAGAATGTCACCGGCTTCCTGGTAGGCCAGTGCATGAAGGCTTCCAAGGGGCAGGGCAATCCGCAGATCATCAACAAGCTGATCGCACAGGAGCTGGCCAAGCTGTAAATATCCTAAAATCCCCCGTACTGCTGGTAACAGTATACGGGGGATTTTTTGTGGTTTTGATAGCGATAATAGAGTTATATGTATGATAAAAATAAAGCGTTGGGAAACCTCCTGCTATTTGTCTGCCTGCACATGGAAAATGTGTTTTTCAGCAGACTTGTAACCGAAGGCGGAAACGGTTATAATAGGCATAGCTGAATAGCTGGAAAAAAGGAGGATATATCCTTGAACTTGGAAAAAACATTGCAATTGCTTTGCGCGCTGCCTGCTGTCAGTGGGTTTGAAGCGCAGGCTGCACAAAAAGCCGCAGATTTGCTGCAGCCCTTTTGCGACCGGACAGAAATTGACCGTCAGGGCAATGTGATCGGCTGGCGCAGCTGCGGAAAGAAACACGCGAAAACGATATTGCTGGACGCGCATCTGGATCAGATAGGGTTTGTCGTCACTGAGGTGCTGGACGGCGGGTTTGTTCGGTTTGCCCCTGTTGGCGGCGTTGATCCGCGCATGCTGCTGGCGGGCGAAGTGACTCTTTTGACTGCCGAGCCGCTCTATGGCGTGGTTTCCTGCATGCCGCCGCATTTGCTCAAGACAGGAGAACAGGATAACGCTGTGCCAGTTGAACAGATGCTGATCGATACGGGACTGGAAGATGCAAGGGAGCGCATTCCGGTTGGCACGCCTGTTGTATTTGCCCAAAAACCGATTCGTTTGATGGGGGATAAGCTGTCCAGTCGGAGTTTGGATGATCGGGCCGGTATCGCCGCTATTTTATTGGCGATGGAAAAACTGAAAAAGGAAAAGAAGCTCAAATGCAATATTGCTGTTTTGTTCAGCGCACAGGAAGAGGTGACCGGACTCGGCGCACAGGCGGGAGCGTTTGCCATACAGCCGGAATACGCGATTGCAGTTGATGTGACACATGGAAAGACGCCGGACGGCCCTTCGGACGGCGTGTTTGAGCTTGGAAGCGGTGCGGCGATCGGTATGGGGCCTAACCTGCATCGAGGACTGACTAAAATGCTGATAAAAACGGCTAAGGCGCATGATATTGATTATTCTCTGGAAGTGATGGAGGGAAATACGGGCACCAATGCCTGGACCATGCAGATTGTGGCCTGCGGTATTGCGACGGCTCTGCTCTCCATTCCGGAACGATATATGCATACGCCGGTGGAAACGGTTGCCCTGTCTGATGTAGAAACTGTGGCTGAACTGATTTATCAGTTTGTCCGCAAGTTCGATGGGGAGGTGGACGCATGATTGAGCGGTTGAAAGCGCTTTGTGCGCTGGCGGGTCCCTCCGGCTGCGAGGATGCAGTAAGAGACTATATCCGTAAGGCGGCAAAGCCTTTTGCGGATGAAATCCGCACGGATTCCATGGGAAATATAATGGCATTCCGCAAAGGGAAGAAAACGCTGGAGCGCCCGGTTGCGCTGTGCGCGCATATGGACGAAGTGGGCGTGATTATTAAGAAAATTACAGATGATGGTATGCTGAAATTTGGCTTTGTGGGCGGCGTTGATCCGCGGGTGGTAATTGGCCGTCCTGTGCGGTTTGGCGAAACCCATGGCGTTATCGGCATCAAGGCGGTACATTTGACAACGGCAGCCGAACGGAAAACAATGCCAAAAACAAAAGATTTGTATATTGATATCGGTGCGTCCAGTAAGGCGGCGGCTGAAGGAAGCGTTGCGCTTGGCGATTACGGTGTTTTTGATTCTGACACCGTGGAGTTTGGCGACGGCTTGCTGAAGGCAAAAGCGATTGACGACCGCGTGGGCTGCGCGGCGCTGCTGAAACTGATGGAAGAGGAGCCGCCGGTTGATACCTGGTTTTGCTTTACCGTGCAGGAAGAGGTTGGGCTGCGCGGCGCAGCAACGATGGCGTATGCGCTGGACCCTGGTTTTGTGCTTGTGCTGGAGGGAACAACGGCTGCTGATCTGGCAGACGTCGATGGCGGAAAAGCAGTATGCCGCCTGCGTCACGGTGTGGTTATACCCTTTATGGATGGTGCGACGATTTATGACGCGGGTCTGTTCGAACTGCTGCGGGATGCCTGCATCAAGCGAAATATTCCGTGGCAGACAAAAAGCCGTATTTCAGGGGGCACGGATGCCGGCAGAATCCACAAAAGCCGTTCGGGCGTTCGCGTATGTGCACTGGCTGCGCCTGTCCGGTATATTCATTCGCCGTCCAGTGTGGCGGCCAAGGTGGACTGTGAGGCGGTATTGTCGGCTGCACGCGCATTCCTGGAGGAAATTGGAGGGGACGAAACAATATGAGCAAAGTTTTCGATTTGTATAAACAGGTGGGCGGCGCGTTTGGACCGTCCGGCCGAGAAGATGATGTGCGGGAGATGATCGCCGCGCTGGCGGGCGATTATGTGGACGATATCACAACGGATACCTTGGGCAATCTGATTTGCCGCAGAAAGGGTCCTGGAAAGAAGATTCTGTTTGCATCACACATGGATTCGATTGGCGTAGTGGCTACCTATATTGACGAAAACGGTTTTGTTCGCTTTTCACAGGTTGGCGGTCTGTTTCAGGGGGATTTAATCAATATCCAAGTGCGTTTTGCCAATGGTACGCGCGGTGTGATTTCTTATGAGGAAAAAACGCCGCTTAAAGAGCTGACGCTTGATCATCTGTTTATTGATATTGGTGCGCGGGACCGAACAGATGCGGAAAAAATGGTGCGGCCGGGCGATTTTGCGGTGTTTGAAGCGCCGTGTTTTGAGCAAAACGGCATTATCTGCGGCCCTTATTTAGATAACCGTATTGGCTGTGTCACCTTGCTGCTGACGATGGAACAGTTGGCGCAGACAGAACCGGAAAACGATTTGTATTTTGTGTTTACGGTGCAGGAAGAGGTCGGTCTGCGCGGCGCAGGGACTGCGGCTTTTGCGATTGAGCCGGATATCGCGGTTGCGGTGGATGTAACCGATACGGGTGACCTGCCCGAACAAAAAGTGAAAATGGCAGTCAAATTGGGAAGCGGGCCGGCAGTTAAAGTGATGGACCGCTCCGTGATCTGCGCGCCGGTTGTTCGTGAAGAGCTGGAAAAGGCGGCTGAAGCGTGCGGCATTTCTGTGCAGCGGGAGATTTTGCAGTTTGGCGGCACAGATACCGCGGCGCTGCAGCGTGTGCGCAGTGGGGTGCTTTCCGGCGCGGTATCTATTCCGACACGCTATATTCACTCTCCAAGCGAGATGTGTGCCGTGCGGGATGTGGAACAGGCGGCCGCCCTTTTAAAAGAATTTGCAGAGAACAGCAAATAAAAAAGAAAGGGAGCTATGCACTGAAAGCGTAAACAGACGATGTTATATACAAACAAAGGGAGCTGACGAATGTGGTCAGCTCCCTTTGTTGTATTGTGCCAGCGCTTATCGTCATTTTTTGCAAAAAGTCCTGCCTGTCAGCGCGACTGATTTTGACGGCATGGGTTCGGCAAAAAATGTGCAGTGAATATGTTATGATAGGTTGCGGATAGAAGGGAGGAAATATGGTTGTTTATCTGGACGTTTTATTTGTCGTCAACAGTATTATGAATTTTGCAACGCTGGCTGCGGCAGGCCGCTTGGGCGGCGTTCGGATACGCAGGGTGCGCCTGCTGTGCGCTGCTGCTGCCGGGGGCGCTTATGCCGTGTTAACGGCGGTATATCCGTGGACAGCTGCGCTGCTGCTCCGGCTGCTGGCAGGCATAGGGGTATGCAGCCTGGCATTTGCAGGCGAAAACAGAATGGCGCGTCTGTACGGCCTGTATTTGCTGGTTTCAGCGGCCTTTGCAGGTTTGGCGGCGGCGCTTGGTATGGCGACGGGGCGGCGGCTTTCTTATGGCGCGGGATATTACTTTGCCGTGCCGATGCGTGTGTTGCTGCTGTCGGCTGCCGTAGGATATGCGCTCAGCGGCGTTCTGCTGCGCGGAGATGCACAGCATGGGCCGCTGCGGCGTGAAGTAGAGCAGCTTTCTGTGTGTTTTATGGGAAAAGAAAGTGCAGTGTGCGTCTTGCTGGATACAGGCAATACGCTGACCGAGCCGGTATGCGGCCGCCCCGCTGTTATTGTTGACAAGGTGGCCGCAAAACGGCTTCTTGGTATATATGCGGATATATTGCACAATTTAAATCGAGAAAATGCAGCGGCGCAGTTGGTGCTGCTGCCGGAGCAGGTATCCTGCAGGTTTGGCCTGCTGCCGTACAGTGCGGTAGGCACGGCGGCGGGACTGCTGCTGTTTTTTCGCCCGGATTATGTAAAGCGCGCGGACGGCAAAATACTGGACTGTGTCATTGCTATCAGCCCGGAAAAAACATGGCAGGGTGCATATGAGGGCTTAATCGGTGTTTGAAAGGGAGAGGAAAATGCGTTTGAGACTGCTGTTGGTATTGGTCAGACTGCGAGCCTTGGCTAAGCATCAAACCATATATTACATAGGAGGCAGTGATGTTCTCCCCCCGCCGCTCTCAGCAGAGGAAGAGGTGAAAGCAACGGCTGCCTGCCAGGCGGGAGACGAAGATGCGCGCAATATACTGATTGAGCACAATCTGCGCCTGGTTGTTTTTCTGGCACGGAAGTTTGAATCCAGCGGTGTGGGTACGGAGGACCTGATATCAATCGGCACGATTGGACTCATTAAGGCAGTCAGCACCTATCGGAGCGATAAAAACGTCAAATTGGCAACCTATGCGTCACGGTGCATTGAAAATGAAATATTGATGTATCTGCGCAAGATAGCAGGGCGCCGCACGGAGGTATCCTTTGATGAGCCGCTTTCTTCTGACTGGGATGGAAACGAGCTGCTGCTCAGTGATATTCTGGGCACGGATGCAGACAGCGTCATGCGCCCTTTGGAAGACGATGTAGACAGGATGCTGCTGCGGCGCGCATTGGAACGCCTGCCTGCGCGGGAAAAGCAAATTATCTCCCTGCGCTTTGGAATAGGTGTTCCAGAGGCCCTGACGCAGAAGGAGGTGGCAGATCTGCTGGGTATCTCACAAAGCTATATTTCCCGCCTGGAAAAGCGGATTATCGCGCGTATGCGGAAGGATATTTTAAAATGGGTATGAAAAGAGGAAGGAACAGATTCTGTTCCTTCCTCTTTTTCCCTTGCACAGATTCCCAAAATGCGGTAAAATAAAAACGTATTTTAAGGAAAGTTCGTTGTATATATGAAAAAAGCAAGATTACTCATCATTGTCGCAGCAATATGCTGGGGGACAATCCCTGTTTTCTATCATATCATGTCTGCCGCAGGCCTGAATAGCATGCAGACGATTACCATGCGGTTTTCTTTCGCGGCGCTGGGATATGTGCTGTATCTTTTGATACGGGACAGATCATTGCTCCGGATCAAACGGCCGAGGCATTTATTGTATTTTGTTGGAACCGGTCTCTGCAGCCTGGCGTTTTTTAATTTTTGCTATATCACCTGTATTCGTCATGCAGGCGTGGCGGTGGCGGCGCTTCTGCTGTACACAGCACCTGCGTTTGTGCTGCTGATGAGCGCCGCGCTTTTTCGTGAAAAGCTGACAGGACGCGGTCTGCTTTCGCTGGTGATGACTGTGCTTGGCTGCGCGTTTGTGGCGGGCGCCTTTTCGGGCAAAGGCTTGACGATGACGCCGGCCGCACTTCTTTGGGGCCTGGGCTCTGGTTTTGGCTATGCGTTATACAGCATTTTTGGAAAGTATGCACTGCGGCATTACGGTGCGGAAACCATTACGGCATATACGGCTGTGTTTGCGGCTTTGGCAACCTTCCCGCTGTCTGAGCCGGCCAGACTGATTCGCCTGGCGGCGAACCCTTCTGTGCTGCTCAGCGCGCTTGGCTGCGCAGTGGTCGGCACGGTATTTGCATACTTGCTTTATACCGCAGGGCTGTCCAAAGTGCCGGCGGGGCAGGCTTCCATTTTATCGACTGTTGAGCCGGTTGTGGCAACGATTCTCGGCGTTTTGCTGCTGAAAGAAACCATGACCATACATAAGCTGTGTGGAATAGCCCTGGTTCTGGGAGCGATTGTCGTACTCAATTTGCAAAAATCGAGTGAGGCATCATAATAATGGAGAACTGACGGACGGCGTAGAGCTCCCTTGAAATAAGCATATATTGAAAGAAAAAACAGTCGAATCGTGTGTAATGGCAAAAAATTTCGTCGGTATATTCACTCGGTATGCAGGGGAAAATTCTGATAGAATACACTTTGGTGTGACGGACAGGAGGAATTTTCCATGCAGACCAAGGTAGAGATTTGTGGGATAAATACATCTGGGCTGCCGGTACTTTCGGCAAAGAGGACGGACGAATTGCTGCTCCGCGCCAAAAAGGGAAGCCGGCAGGCGCGGGATGAGCTGATTCAGGGCAACCTGCGCCTGGTGCTTTCGGTTATTCAGCGGTTTCATGGCAGAGGGGAATCGCCCGACGATTTGTTTCAAGTAGGCTGTATTGG
This sequence comes from Agathobaculum sp., assembly GCF_050946325.1. Taxonomy (GTDB): domain Bacteria; phylum Bacillota; class Clostridia; order Oscillospirales; family Butyricicoccaceae; genus Agathobaculum. The sequence continues at coordinate 6,676 of NZ_JBMNUP010000077.1, forward strand.
TCTGATGAAATCGATTGATAATTTTAACACAGAGCTTGGCGTACGTTTTTCCACCTATGCCGTGCCGATGAATGTACATTGGGGAAAACCTCTGCAACAACACATATGAACCGCAATATATACCCATAAAAGGAGAGAATTATGCTATTCTGCAACATTGATCTGCTGGATGAGTCTTTCGCCCTGAAACGGGGGCAATATGTTGGTGTACGGGACGGCAGAATTGCGTACATCGGCGATACAGAGCCGGATGATGATTTCGGAGAGCGATATGACGGGCGGCATCGTCTGCTGCTGCCCGGCTTCTATAATGTACACAGTCATGCGCCGATGACGCTGCTGCGCGGCTATGCGGAAAATTTGCCGCTGGACCGCTGGCTCAATGAAAAAGTGTTTCCGTTTGAAGACTGTCTGAGCGATGAGGCGGTGTATTACGGTACACAGCTGGCGATTACGGAAATGCTGGCTTGCGGTACGGTTTCTTTTACCGACATGTATTTCTTTATGAATGGCATGTCGCGTGCTGTTTTGGAAAGCGGTATCAAGTGCAATCTCAGCCGCGGGCTGACTGTTTTTGATGACAGCGCCTATGAGCAGACGGCGGCCTATCAGGATAATCTCATGCTGCTGCGTGAACTGCACGGGACGAACGGCGGCCAGCTGTTGGCTGACCTGTGCATCCATGGCGAATATACATCCACGCCGAAGGTAGTGGAAGCGGTAGCTGCGCAGGCGAAAGAATATGGGGCGCGTATGCATATCCACTTGTCCGAAACTCAGGCTGAACATGAGGGCTGCAAGCAGCGGCATGGGATGACGCCCGCCGCCTATATGCGGGCGCACGGTGTTTTTGATGTGCCTACAACGGCTGCACATTGTGTCTGGCTGGAGGGCGGGGATTTTGATATTTTAAAGGATTGCGGCGTAACGGTTGCCTGCTGTCCTGCAAGCAATATGAAACTTGCTTCTGGGTATGCCAATGTGCCCGAACTATTGCGGCGCGGCATTGGTGTGGCAATCGGTACGGATGGTGCGGCATCCAACAATAATCTGAATATTTTGCAGGATATTTATCTGTTCGCGATGGTTTATAAAGGGTATTATCGCGATGCAACGCTGGTAACACCGGCACAGGCGCTGCATGCGGCAACGCGGGCCGGCGCGCTTTCGCAGGGGAGAACAGATTGTGGTTTGATAAAAACGGGGTATCGTGCCGACCTTTGCGTGATAGATACCGATACGCCGCAGTTTACGCCGATGACGGATGCAGCCTGCAACGTTGTTTATGCAGCGCAGGGGTGCGACGTTGTCCTTACCATGGTGGATGGCGATGTTCTGTATCAAAATGGGGAATATCACACGATTGATATTGAAAAGGTAAAAGCGGAAACCCAGCGGCATGTTCATAACATTCTGGAAAAACTGTAAGGAGGAGAACGGCTATGACTGGCAAACAGGTAAAGGAATCGGCTGCATATGTGAAGAATAAATTGCCCGCTGCACCCGAGGTCGGCCTTGTGCTGGGGTCTGGTTTGGGACAGCTGGCCGATCAGCTGGAGGACGTTGTATATATCCCTTACGGGGAAATTCCGTATTTTCGTACTTCAACTGCGCCTGACCATATAGGCCGGTTCGTCTTCGGCCGCCTTGCGGGCCGCAAGGTTCTTTGCATGCAGGGACGCCTGCATGGCTATGAGGGATATGCGCCGGATGAAATTGCATATCCAATCTATGTGA
>NZ_JBMNUP010000078.1:0-8401 GCF_050946325.1 Agathobaculum sp.
CGGCTCACCGTTGTCTATCAGGTCAAGGGCGAGGGCACCCGCTGGCTTGCCGAACGGCGGGAAGGCGATACGCTTGATGTGCTCGGGCCGCTCGGCCACGGGTTCGATGTGGCGGCGCTCGGCGCAAAGCCGGTGCTGATCGGCGGCGGCATCGGTGTGCCGCCCATGCTGCAAACCGCCGTCTGCGCCGTGCAGACAGGGGCGCAGCCGCGCGCGGTGCTCGGCTTCCGCAATCAGGGCGCGGTCATTCTGGAAGAGGCGTTCCGTGCAGTGTGCGAGACCTTTGTCACAACGGACGACGGCTCCTACGCGCGGCACGGTTTTGTGACCGACGTGCTCAAAGAGCAGCTGGCGGACGCTACGGGCGTTGCCGCCTGCGGCCCCAAGCCCATGCTGCGGGCAATTGCCGCGCTGGCGCGGGAGGCAGGCGTGCCCTGTCAGGTTTCGATGGAAGAGCGGATGGGCTGCGGCATCGGCGCCTGCCTGGTGTGCGCGTGCGAACTCAAGCTGAAGGACGGGCAGCAGGGCGTGCGTTACGGCCATGTCTGCAAGGACGGTCCGGTATTTGATGCAGAGGAGGTCGTTTGGTAATGGCGGATTTGAAAGTCAATTTCTGCGGCGTGGAGCTGAAAAACCCCATCACGACCGCGTCGGGCACCTTTGGCTTCGGCCATGAATACGGCGAATTTTTCGACCTGTCCCTGCTGGGCGGCATCGGCGTCAAGGGCTTAACGCCGACCGAGCGGCTCGGCAACCCCGCGCCCCGCATTGCGGAGACCCCGTCCGGTATTCTCAACTGCGTCGGCCTGCAAAACCCGGGCATCGACCGCTTTATCGAGGAACAGATCCCCTTCCTGCGGCAGTATGACACCAGGATCATTGCCAACGTGTCGGGCAACACGGTGGAGGAATACGAGGGCATGATTGAGAAGATCTCGGATGCGGATGTTGACCTCATCGAGATGAATATTTCCTGCCCAAACGTCAAATGCGGCGGCATGGCGTTCGGCACCCAGCCGGATATGGTGACCGAGGTGGTCTCGGCAGCCAAACGCAAGGCGAAAAAGCCGCTCATCGTCAAGCTCAGCCCCAACGTGACCGATATTGCGGAAATTGCCCGCGCGGCGGTGGCGGCCGGCGCGGACGCGCTCTCGCTCATCAACACGCTGCTCGGTATGCGGATTGACATTGAGAGCAGAAAGCCCATCCTGTCCAACGTGATGGGCGGCCTGTCCGGTCCGGCGGTGTTTCCGGTGGCGGTGCGCATGGTGTATCAGGTGCGGAAAGCGGTTGACGTGCCGATTCTGGGCATGGGCGGCATCCGCACGGGCCGCGATATTGTGGAAATGCTGCTGGCGGGCGCGGATGCGGTCGCCATGGGCACGGTGATGTTCGCCGACCCGACGGCGCCGGTCAAGGCGCTGCGCGAGCTGGAAGCGTGGATGGACGCGCACGGCGTCAAATCCGTGCGGGAGCTGTCCGGCGCGGTTGAGGTGTAAACGCATGACCACGGTTTACATCATCCGCCACGCGGAGGCCGAGGGCAATGTTTACCGCCGCTGTCACGGCCAGTATGACAGCCTGCTTACCCCGCGCGGGCATGAACAGCTTCCCTTTCTGGCAAAACGGTTTGAAAACGTGCCGCTGGACGCGGTTTATGCGTCCGACCTGTTCCGCGCGCGCACCACGGCGCAGGCGGTTGCCGCGCCGCACGGGCTTTCGGTCGAAACCCGTCCGGTGCTGCGCGAGATCGACATGGGCGACTGGGAGGACCTGACGTGGGCCGAGCTGCCGCGCATCTGGCCGGAGGAATACGCCCGCTGGAAGTCCCGCCCGTGGGAGGCCACCCCGCCGCACGGCGAAAGCGTGATGCAGGCCGGCCGCCGGATGCTGGACGGAGTGCGCGCGCTCGTGCGGCAGCATGACGGCGGCGCGATTGCGGTTGTGACGCACGGTTCGGCCATCCGCGGCGCGCTGACCATCGCCCACGGCTTTGCCCCTGAGCAGATGGCGGAGATCGGCTGGGGGGACAACACCTGCGTGGCGCGGCTGGATTTTGACGGGCCGGAGCAGATCGACGTGGTGTATGAAAACGATGCGTCCCATCTGCCGCAGGCGCTTTCCACCTTCGCCTCCATCGGCTGGAAGGATGACAAGGCGGTGCCCAGCACCATGCAGATCTGGTTTCGCCGCGCCGACCCGATGAATCCTGCGGACGCGGAAAAGATCATCGCCTTTATGCGCGAGCTGCACCGCAACGCCTATGGAACGGACGCCGGTTTGCAGCCGGACGCGCTGCTGCGCGATGTGGTCCGTGCGCAGCAGGTCAGCCCGCGCGCGTGCTGCTTTGGCTGCCGGGAAGAGGATGGCGCGCCCGTCGCGCTCGTATACCTGAAAACCTGGTATGATGCCGAGCCGGACATCGGCCTGGTGGGCGGCTTCTGCATTGATGCAGCGTACCGCGGCCACGGCCTGAGCGGACAGATTCTGGGGCAGGCAATCAGCGTATACCGCATGCTCGGCAAGGAATATCTGGTGGCGCATGTGGGCGTGGACAATGCGCGCGCGCAGGGCTTTTACCAGAAATTCCAGTTTGAGAAACGCGGCGAATACGCGGACGCAAACGGCAATCATTTCCGCATGTTCAAGCGCATCTGCGTGGACTGAGATGTGAAAAATAAAGGTTTTGAGCAGCAAAAAAGGGTACCTTTCGGTACCCTTTTTTTGTTGGAAAGCGGATTTAAATGACGTAACCGCCCATGACATCGACGCAGGTGCCCGTGATATAGGCGGCCTGTCTGGAAGCCAGAAAGGCGATGACTCCGGCGATATCCTCGGCCTGCCCGAGACGTCTCAGCGGGATCTGCCGGCGGATGCCCTCAATGACCTCGGGCGCAAGTTCTCGGGTCAGGGCGGTGGCAACGCGCCCGGGCGCAACGCAGTTTACCGTGATCTGGTACGGCCCCATGCTCTTGGCCAGCGTTTTGGTCAGGCTGATGATGCCGCCTTTGGCGGCCGCATAGTGTACGCCGGCGTTTTTGGAGCCCATCACGCCCGAAATGGAGGACAGGCTGATGATACGTCCCCAGCCGCGCTCCTTCATCTGTGCAAAAGCCTGCTGGCAGCACAGGAAGGCGCCCAGCACATCAACCGAAAGGACGCGTGCAAATTCCTCGGCGGAAATCTGCTCAAACGGTGTCTTGGGCGAGATGGCCGCGTTGTTCACCAGAATTTCAACCGGCCCAAGCTGCTGCGCGGTTTGCTGAAACAGGCGCTTTACATCGTCCTCGGACGAGATATCGGCCGCAACAAACAGCGCGGGCACGCCAAACGCTGCGCGGATTTCATCCGCCGCTGCGCGGCCGTTTTCCTCGTTCACATCGCACAGGCACACCTGCGCGCCTTCGGCCGCGAGCGCGCGCGCCGTTGCAAGCCCGATTCCCTGCCCTGCGCCGGTTACCAGCGCGGTCTTGCCGCGAATACCCAAATCCATGTGTTTTCAACTCCTTTGGATAGAGAAAAAGAGCAAGGCACGCTGACATCTGGGGAGAACGGCGCCTTGCTCTTTGTAAAGGGGTGTCTGCTTTCAGAAGGAGCAGCCGCTTTCAGCGCTTATGCGCCCTGGTCGGCAAAGTACTCCTTATAAATCTCGGCGTCGTTTACCAGAACTTCCTTGAACTCTTCGCCGGAGATGTGGTAGGTGTGCGACTTGAGGTTTTCCATGGTCTGCTTGAACTCGTCGTTCTCAAAGGCCTTGTCAAACGCATCCTGCAGGATGGCCAGACGCTCTGCGTCTACGCCCTTCGGTGCGCCGATGCCCATGTAGGAACGAACGGATACGTCGTAGCCCTGCTCCTTGAGGGTCTCAACGTCGGGCGCGAAATCAAGGCGCTCGTCCATCGAGGAAGCCAGCATGCGCAGCTCGCCGGACTCGATGTAGTTGCGGCCGTCGGCAGCAACCAGGCTGACTGCTTCGCAGTGGCCGCCCAGCACGCCGGTAACGGCTTCCGCAGAGGATTCCACGTTGACAAACTGCATATCCGTGCCGGTCAGCTCGGCCAGGCCGTCAATGACCAGCGGGTGCGGATAGCCGGCGCCCATCACGTTGATGCCGCCGTCCTTGGCTGCGCTTACCAGGTCCTCAACGGTCTGGTACGGGGAATCCGCCTTGACAAACAGGCCGTAATCGTACTGCAGAACGGTGCCGAAGTAGTCAAAATCGTCGATACCGTAAGTAACCTTCATCTGGTTGGGCGCGATGATCATGGGCGAGTAGGACAGAACGCCGATGGTGTAGCCGTCCGGCTCGGCGTTGAGCAGCTCGGTGATGCCGATGGTCGCGCTTCCGCCCGGCTTATTGACGACCGATACCGGCACGCCGAGGGTCTTTTCCATCGAGGACGCGAGCGCACGGGCAGCCAGGTCGGTGCCGCCGCCTGCGCCGTAGTTGACGACCATGGTGATGGTGCTGTCCGGGAAACCGCCCTTGGCAGCGCCGGCGTCGCCAGAACCGCCGTCGGTCTTGCCGCCGCCGCAGCCGGCCAGCGAGCCGAGCAGCATGGACATGGACAGGAACAATGCAAGTTTCTTTTTCATGTGGAATACCTTCTTTCTTGTTTCTTCATTTTCAATGCAGCTTACTGCTGCGGGAATACACAGTTATTCGGTCTTGGCCGATTCTGCCTGCTTTTTCGCTTTGCTGCCCTTGATTTTGCCGCGGATAATCAGGAACAGCGAGCCGAACGTCAGCACCCAGAGGACCCAGTCAAGCGGGTTCTTAAAGAAGATGGAGAAGCTGCCGCGGGACATCTGCATGGCGGTGCGGAAATATTTCTCCAGCATGGGAGAAAGGATAAAGCCGATCAGCATGCAGGCCGGCGGGAAGTGGAACTTGGACAGGAAATAGCCAAGTACGGCAAAGCCCAGCATAACGCCCACGTCAAACAGGCTGGAGTTGAGCGCGTATACGCCCACGATGCAGAACATGCACACGCAGGGCAGTACCACGTTGGGCTGCAATTTGGAGATCTTGGTGAATACGCGCAGCGTTAGCAGCGTAATCACCGCCATAACCAGGTTGGACATGATAACGCCTGCATAGATGTTGTAAACATCCTGCGCGGCCTCGCGGAAGATCAGCGGACCGGGGGTCAGGCCCTGCAGCATGAACGCGCCGATAATCAGCGCGGCGACAACGTCGCCCGGGATGCCGAGGGTGAGCAGCGGAATCATGTTGGAGCCGCAGACCGCGTTGTTGGCAGCCTCAGCGCCCGCGATGCCTTCGATGGAGCCCTTGCCGAACTCTTCCGGATGCTTGGAGGTGCGCTTGGCGGTATCATAGCCGACCCAAGCGGCCAGCGTTGCGCCCAGGCCGGGCAGCGCGCCGATGCCGCTGCCGAGCAGCGCCGAGCGCAGCATGGTTTTCCAGGTGCGCTTGAAATCCTTGCGCGTGAACTTGTCGTCGTCCGGACAGGTCGGCGGCGGCAGCAGCACGCTGGTTTCGCGCTTGTGGAAGTTTTCAATCTGGCTGAAGATTTCAGCCAGCGCAAGCGAGCCGATCAGCATGGTGACCACGTCGATACCGCTGGACAGGTTGAGCGAACCGAAGGTCAGGCGCGGGATCGTTTCCACGGGGTCCATGCCGATGGAGCCCAGCAGCAGGCCGAGCGTACCGGCCATCAGGCCCTTAATCATGGATTCGCCCGACGCGGAAGCGATGATGGTCAGCGCGAACAGCATCAGAATGGTGTATTCGGGCGCGCCGAACTTGAGCGCGTACTGCGCAACCGGCTCGGCAATCAGCACCAGCAGCACGCAGGCGGTGATGCAGCCGAATACCGAGGAGACCAGCGCGGTTTTGATGGCCTTGCCGGCTTTGCCCTGTTTGGCAAGCGCGTAGCCGTCGCTGACGGTGGCGCTGGCCGCGGAAGTGCCGGGCGTTGCCAGCAGGATGGCGGAGATGGAGCCGCCGAAGGTGCCGCCGTTAAAGGCGCCCAGCAGCATGATGATCGCCTGCGTGGGCGACAGATAAAGCGTCAGCGGAACGAGCAGCGCGATGGCCATGGTGGCCGTAAGGCCCGGAATGGCGCCCATGACCAGGCCCAGCGCAACGCCGCCAACCAGATAGATGAGATTTGCGGGCATGATACAGGTCAAAAAGCCCTGGCCCAGCATAGCTAACATTTCACCCAAAGTCAGTCCCTCCTCAGTTTACGGCAGTACGAGCTTGAGCCCGTAGGTGAAGAACAGGTACACGGCGATGGGCAGGATGATGCCTACGCCTGCCAGCACCAGCTTGTGCCGCTGGCCAAGCAGCAGCATGAGCACAACCAGCATGGCAATGGTAACCGGCACATAGGGCAGGAACTTGAGCAGCAGAACAACTGCAATCATCACCGCCAGCGCGATGACCGCGTTGGAAACGCCCTTCAGAGAGAAGGTGACAGCCTCGCTGTCCTTATGCGCCTTGCCGCGCTTGCGGAAGCCGTGATACAGTTCGCAGAGCGAAAGCACAAGCAGAATCACGCCGCATGCGCGGGAGAAAAACCGCGGCGACGGGAAGGACGCGCCTACGTCCTCGATCTGAGTCGGAATGATGACAAACAACAGGATGAGCGAAAACACCAAAAAGAACGCGCCCAGCACAAGGTCGGCGGTACTCTCGTTCAGCACAAGAGTGCGTTCCTTCTTTTCTTCTTTGTTTGACATGGTAACACCTCGCTTTGTTTGGAAATTTGCGGTTCGCAGTTTTCAGACAACGTTTGCGTGCCCACACACCTCTCCCCCGTGACGCACGCAGCCTGCACCCCCTTTTTTGCCGTTTTTGTAAAAGTGTCTGTAATCAAAGAAACAGCAAGTACTATGCCAATAATTTGTCAATCTTCTGCAAATGCGAAAAACGAAAAGAAAGTTGTGCAAATCTCAAAAAATCACCGCAGCTTTTTGTGGGTTATTTTGGAGAGATGGCCTTGCTTTTTTCGTATGATTGTGTTTCACTGTGGCTTCTGCACAAACCAAAAGAAAATAATTGGGGAAAAAGCTGTGCAAAAAGAGCACAAAAACAGATTGGGTTTGGTTTAGGGTCGGCCTAAAAGACGATTATGACTTGCATTTTCGATACAGTTATGTTAAATTATAGACAATCTATACAGATAAAACAAGGGGGGCTGGGCGTGCAGGCAGCAAACCGGCAGAAGATGGTGGTTTTTTCAGAAAACGATTTTGACCGCGCCTTTCTGAAAGAAGCGCTGAGCCAGTATTTTTCAGAGTATCTGGATATCATTCCGCTTTCCAGCGCAACGAGGAACACGTTTGACGGCTGCCCCAAAGCGGTTGTGGCAAATATTGTGGCGCTGGAAAACGCGCGGCGGCTTTTTCCGGACAGTCAGGTGATTTACACCCAGCGCATGGTCAGCGGCGCGCATCTGGAAGAGGTGCTGGCGCTGCCGGCAGGCACATCGGTGCTGGTTTGCAACAAACCCTTCAGCATGGCGGTGGAGGCCATCGGCGATTTGAGCGCGCTGGGCATCAACCATATCCAGATGACGCCGTACGGCCCGGGCTGCAGCCAGGAGATTTCCGGATTTGACACCGCAATTTATACCGGCACCCGCGATTACTGTCCGGCCGGCATGAAGCGCTATATCAATGTGGGTTACCGCAATCTGTCGCAGTCAACGCTGGCGGAAATTATGAAGGCATACGATATTCCGTTTGACGCGCTGGAAAACGCCTATCACCAGCATGCGCAGCTCATTGTATCCGGCCTGTACCGCGTGCAGCATGCATTGCAGACGGCCAGAAGCCAGCAGCGCAACTTCAAAAGGGCCTGCGCGCTGAGCGCGAACGCGCTGATTGTGCTGGACCAGCAGGGCAGAATCGCCATGTTCAACCCCGCGGCGGAGGCGCTGCTCGGCCTTTCGGCACAGGCGGTGATGGGCCGGAGCTGCGACGAAGCGTTCGCTGCGTTTGAATCGCTGCGCAAGATTATTGCGCAGCAGGCCGATGTGACCGAGCGGACCATCTATATACAGAAGCATGCGGTCATCGCCACCATGCGCTGCGTGGACGACGAAACCGGCCGCCGCATTTTTTTGAGCCTGATACCCGTGGAAAGCCTGCTCAATTCGGAGGAAAAGGCGCGCGCGGATATGTATAAGCGCGGTTTTGTCGCCAAATACCGGTTTGAGGACATCAAGGGAGAGGCGCCCGCGCTGCGGGAGGCGGTGGAACTGGCCGGCTATTACGCGCAGACGGACGCCACCGTGCTGATTACCGGAGAGAGCGGCACGGGCAAGGAGCTGTTCGCGCAGTCGATTCACAACGCTTCGCCCCGCGCGGGCGGGCCGTTTGTCGGCGTGAACTTTGCCGCCATCTCGGAAACGCTCATCGAAAGCGAGCT
>NZ_JBMNUP010000079.1:0-8291 GCF_050946325.1 Agathobaculum sp.
GCGCTCTTCATTGGTCATGCCGGCAAAATCGTACGGATGCACGGATTCATGCAGGCGGTCCTCTCCGTCATTTTCAATCACGATGGACAGAACCTTGCTGCCGTTCGGATGCAGGCGGGGCTCCACAGCCTTCACCTTGCCGGACACCGTTGCATGCACGGGCGCGCTGACAAAGCCGCCGGCTTCCGCAATGGGCTGTCCCAGATCCACGGTATCGCCGGCCTTAACGATCGGCTTTGCCGGGGCGCCGATATGCATGGAGACCGGCAGGATAACCTCATCGGGCAGTGCCAGCTTCTCGATCGGCTTGGTGTTTGTCGCGGCCTTGTAACCCGGGTCTGCGTGGGTGCCGGGGTGAATGCCGCCACGGAACGAATACACCATGTTTTTCACCTCTCTATTATTTTGCGCAAGAAGAGCCGCACTGTGTGCGGTTCCATCTTCTAATGAAATTGGCAGGCCGTGCGTATGCACAGCCTTACAAGTTAGATTATACTGTTTCTACCGCCCAATAAGCAACCCCAAAACGCAAAAAATTTATCTATTTTCAAAAAAATTTCTTTTCTTTTTCCAAAGCCGGTTGTGCGCATCTCCATTTTGTCGACAAAATTATCATTTTGAACATCACTCCACAAAAGGAAAAGCGGACTGCTCCAGCAGTCCGCTTCCATCGTTTTCCGGTTATACCGCAACGCGCCTGGCCAGAAACTGCGCGGCCGTCTGGCACAGTTTGGCCTCCACCTCGCCGGTCCGCGCGTTCTCATCCTCACTGACGAAAGCGACGCAGCCCGTCACATCGCCCTCTGTAATGATGGGCACGGCCACAAGCACGCTATAGATATCCTGTGCAGATACCATAACATCGGGCGCATCTCCCTGGCCGCGTTCATACGGAACGCGCTGCTCCATCAATGTTTCCAGCTCATTCGAAATGTTTTTCTCCAAAATATCCTTTTTCGCGCCGCCCGCCGCGGCGATCACCGCGTCACGGTCGCAGATGGCGCAGCTCAGCCCCGCCGTGCGCGCGAGCGCCTCGGCCAGTTCGGCCGCCACCGCGCCCAGTTCCCCCATCGGGGAATATTTTTTGAAAATCACTTCACCGTCTCGGTCCGTAAATATCTCCAGCGGGTCGCCCTCGCGGATACGCAGGGTGCGGCGGATCTCCTTCGGAATCACAACACGCCCCAAATCGTCAATGCGGCGCACAATGCCGGTTGCCTTCATTATACGATTCCCTCCCATACGAAATTTCTGGTTATGGAGGTAGTATGACTTTGCGCCGGTTAATTATGTAGCCGCAGCGCTGGCAATTTTTTCACCTGCCGCCGTTTGCCGCACCTGCTGCAAAGCAATCGCGCATCACGCGGCCGTGCAGATAGTCGGCAAACCGCCGGTAGTCCTGCTCGGTCAGCGCCTGCGGCCACGACAAAACGACCAGCGCATGTCCCGCATAGCCCGCGTTATAGGGCGGATGCACATGCGCAAACCGGTTGACCGCAAACCCCGCCCGCTCGTAAAAGCCCTTGCGCCGCACGGAAAGCGCGTCTTCCGGCGGGTCGATCTCCAAAATCACGGTTTTGCCTTTGCGGAACAGACAGTCCAGCGCGCGGCGGCCGCAGCCCTGTCCGCGCACTTCCGGCACCGTGCAGAAGTGCTCCACATAGAGGAAATCCTCGGTTTCCCAGTAAAGGATCTCGCCCGCCCAGCGTCCTTCCTCCCAAATCAGGTCAAAATGATAATCGGGCAGCGCCATACAGCGCCGTTGGGATGCCGGCTCCCGCTGCTCATACACCGGAAAGCTGTTCCCGTACAGCGCCATCGCGCGGGCGAACAGCTCGCTCCGGTCATCGGTCAGGCGGCTCAACTCCATCATGGCATGTTCTCTCCTTTTATCCGCATACGGTCACACGGCCGCCGGTCACGATGGCGCGCGGCGCGCCGGTCAGCGGCATGCCGGTAAACGGTGTGTTCGCCGCCTTGGAGTGGTAGGACGTATACACCTTTTCGCCCGTCCAGTCGAGCAGCACCAGCCGTGCAAAATGCCCCGGAACGACCGCGCGGCCGGTCAGCCCGTAAATCTCTGCCGGCGCCTGGCTCATCCGCCGGATGAGCTGCATGGGGGGCAGGCGGCCGGTCTGCACCAGCGCCGTGTTGCAAACCGAAAACGCCGTTTCCAGTCCGGTAATGCCCGAAGGCGCTTTGGCAAATTCCCGCGCCTTTTCCTCCGCCGTGTGCGGCGCATGGTCGGTGGCGATCATGTCGATCGTGCCGTCCGCCAGCGCCTCAATCAGCGCCTGCCGGTCGGCTTCGGTGCGCAGCGGCGGATTCATGCGCGCATAGGTGCCGTGGCGCAGCACATCGTCCTCGGTCAGCGCCAGATGGTGCGGCGTAACCTCCGCATAGATCTGCGCGCCGAGCTGCTTGCCCGCCCGAATGAGCGCCGCCGACTGCGCCGCGCTGACATGCTGGAACAGCACCCGCGCCCCGGTATCCAGCGCCAGCGCGATATCGCGCGCGATCATCGCGGTCTCCGCGCTTACCATCGCGCCCGGCACGCCGAGCGCCTGCGCCGCCGCCGAGCCGTAATTCACGCCCGGCGAGGGGACGAGCGACGGCTCCTCCTCATGGAAGGAAAGCAGCATCCCCTGCGCCGCGGCCTGCTCCATTGCCGTGCGGCACAGCCCCGCGTTTGTCAGGTTGATGCCGTCGTCGGTCAGGCAGGGCGCTCCCGCTGCCCGCAGCGCGGCAAAATCGGTCAAACGCTCCCCTTTCAGTCCGTATGTCACTGCGCCGGCCTGCAATACCTCCACCGGACAGTCCTTCGCTTTTTCGGTCACATAGGCGATGGTCTCCGGCGTATCACAGGTGGGCAGCGTATTCGCCATGCAGATGACCGTGGCGTAGCCGCCGTTTGCCGCCGCCGCCGCGCCGGTCAGCACATCCTCCTTCTGTGTCTGGCCAGGGTCGCGGAAATGCACATGCCCGTCCACAAAGCCGGGCGAAACCGTCAGCCCTGCCGCATCGTATACCGTGCAGCCTGCGGGCGCCTCAATCCGCGCCGCAACCTGCTCGATTACGCCGTCCTCTCCGATCAGCACATCGCGCGGCGCATCGGTGTTCGTATACGGGTCAAGCACCCGTCCATTCTGAATCAGCAGCATTTCCAGTCCTCCCGCCTTACATCTGATGGTCAAAGGTGACGATAGGGTTATACCTTTTGTCAATTTCCCTTAATTTATTGCGAATTGTAATCATCAAATTTCGTTTCGCGTCATTATCATAACCAAACGGCACGACGATATCAAAAATCAGGTTGATTTGGCGCTCGCCGTCCACCACGCGGAAATCGTGCATGGAAAAGGTCTCGTCGATGCTGCGCAGCACAGCGTCCACCTGCTCGCGCAGGGCGGCAACATGGGCGTTATCCACATCAATCGGGTCCATATGGATGACCAGATAAACGCCCGTGCGCTGCCAGACCCGCTTTTCCGCCTCGTCTATTACCTCATGCACGGCGACAAAATCCGCATTGGAAGGGACCTCGGCATGCAGCGAAGCCAGCGAGCGCCCGGCGCCATAATTATGCACAATCAAATCATGTACGCCAACAATATGGTCGGATTCCATAACGATCTTTTCAATGCTTTCGGCGATCTCCGGATCGGCCGCCTCGCCCAGCAGCGGTTCGACCGTATCCCGCGCAATGCCGATGCCGGCCCAGATGATAAACGCTGCAACCAGTACGCCCACATATCCGTCCACCGGCAGTGTGGTAAACCGGCCTGCAACCATGCCGAGCAACACAACGCCGGTTGTGATGACGTCGTTGCGGCTGTCCTGACCGGCCGCCATCAGCACAGGGGAATCAATCCGGCGGCCGATGTTGACATTGAACGCTCCCATCCATAATTTCACCAGCATAGACACTGCCAGAATGCCGAGCAGCACAGGCGAAAAGGCAACGGCTGCCGGATGAATGATGCGGTCCACCGATGTTTTGAAAAATTCAACGCCCACCAGCACAATAATAAAGGATACCACCAGACCCGCAATATACTCGGTGCGGCCATAACCAAAGGGGTGTTTTGCATCCGGCTCCTTGCCGGAAACCTTAAACCCCACAATGGAAATCAGGCAGGAAAGACCGTCCGACAGGTTGTTGAACGCATCGGCCGCAATCGAAATAGAGCCTGTCAGCAGTCCGATCACCAGTTTCAGAACAAACAGCAGCACATTGCATGCAATTCCCACTGCGCCCGACAGTACGCCATACCTTTCCCGCACGCGGTTGTTCCGCGGATCATCCGCATCATGGACAAAGGTACGAATCAAAAATTCAGTCATAATACGCCCCTCGAATACAAAATGTTATATATGCCAATAATGATTGCAATTTGCAATATCATAATTGCCGGAATACCAAGCATAAACCGGCGGTGCAGCGTTTTATGGCGGATGAGCAGCATCGTCAAATACACTCCCGGTCCGCCGCCCGCCAGCGCCCAGAAGAACAGCGTGCGCTCCGGCACCCGCCGCCAATCCCGCCGCGCCGCAAGTTTGTCATAAATACATACGGCTGCGCCCGCCGCGCTGACCGCGATAAAATAATACAATACGCCCCACACGGCAGAACGCCTCCTTCGCACAGGTATTTTTTATTTTAACATATACGCGCACCCTCGCCAAGCGAAAAGCGGAAAAATAGCTGGGGCTAACGGCAAACTGCATCTGCACCGCCAAACAGGCGCGGACAGCAGAACGGCAAAACGCCGCTGCGTCAAAAGCGCTTTTTTCGCATCGGATACATATATTATATATTCGTCAATCCGCGCCGCAATACGGCATATGCCGCACACGCGCCGCGCAGGCCCTCCCTTCCGCGGCACGTTCCCTCTTACCTCTCTTTCGCACGATCAAAAAGCGCCTGCGACCTCAGGTCGCAGGCGCTTTTTGGTGCCGCCAGCCGGAATCGAACCGGCACAGTATCGCTACCGGGGGATTTTAAGTCCCCTGCGTCTACCAGTTCCGCCATGGCGGCGTAGTTGTATTATAGCAGACGGAAAAGAGGCTGTCAAATCCTCCCCGAGCGCTTTGCGTTTTTGTTTTCCCCGCTGCCATGCGGCAGCGAAGCCCTTCAAACTTCACGCGGCGCAGCCGTGCGCGCAAGCACCCGTTCGATCTCCTCCCGCCCCGGCAGCCAGCCGCAGCAGGCCGCGGCCGTTCCGGCAGCCACGGCGGTACGAAGCGACTCCGCCGCATTCAGTCCCCGCGTCTGCGCATACAGCCAGCCCGCCGCCATCGAATCGCCCGCGCCGACAGTCTGCACCACCCTGCCTTCCGGCGCAGGCAAGTACAGCGGCGCATCGTCTGCGCGCACCAGCATTGCGCCCTCCGCGCCAAGCGACAGCAGCACGTCCTGCGCACCCGCCCGCTGAAGCCCGCGGACGCAGTCCGCCAGCTCGGAAAGGCGGCGCGGCGCGCCTGCCACCAGCTCATCAAGCTCTTCCCTGTTGGGTTTCATCATCGACGGCCCATACGGCAGCACATTCTTGAGCGCGTCGCCGGACGTATCGACCAGCGTCCTGACCCCGCGGGGCGCCACGCGCCGCAGCATCTGCGCATAAATATCTGCCGGTACGCCCGCCGGCACCGAACCGGACAGCACCAGCCAGTCGTCCGGTCCCAGCGCTTCCAAATCTTCCAGCAAACGGTCCAGCGCCTCGGCTGCAATCGCCGGTCCGGCTCCGTTGATCTCGGTCTGTTCGCGGGCGGAAATTTTCACGTTCAGACGGGTCATTCCCTCGCGCAGGCGGCAAAAATCATGCTCCACGCCCGTCTCCGCCAGCAGCGAGGCGAACAGCGCGCCCGTGCGCCCTGCGATAAACCCGAGCGCCCGCGTGGGTACGCCAAGCGCTGACAGCACAATCGACACATTGACCCCTTTGCCGCCCGGCCGCAGTGTTTCCCCGCAGGTGCGGTTCAGACTGCCCAGCCGCACCAGATCCGTCCTGACCAGATAGTCCAGCGACGGATTGAGCGTAACCGTATAAATCATGCCAGCGCCTCCCTTGTTCCCTCTTTTCATTATGATACCGCAATTATCCGCAGGAAGCAAAATTTTTTTATTTTCCGGCTTGACTTTGCCGCAGCGTCAACTGATATACTACGATCAGGGAGGCGAAAAACGATGGAATACAGCATTCACACACTGGCGGAACTGGCGGGGATCAGCGCGCGCACCCTGCGATATTACGACGAGATCGGGCTGCTTCGGCCGAGCGGCACGACCGCGGCCGGTTACCGCCTGTACGGCGAGCAGCAGGTTGACCTGCTGCAGCAAATCCTGTTCTACCGTGCGCTGCATGTGCCGCTGAAAGAAATCGCCCGCATCGTGCAGGCGGACGATTTCGACCGGCTGCGCGCACTGGAAGGCCATTTGTCGGCGCTGTACGCACAGCAGGCGCAGACCGCCGCCCTGATTGCAACCGTACAAAAAACCATCCGTTCTCTGAAAGGAGAGACCGCAATGAATGATATGGAAAAGTTTGAAGCGTTTAAGCACCGCATCGTGCAGCAAAACGAGCAGCGATACGGCGCCGAAGTGCGCGCAAAATACGGCGATGCGCAGGCTGACGCCGCCAACGCCAAACTGCTCGGCATGACGGAAGCGGACTACGAGCGTTTTGAGGCGCTGAAAGCCGAAGTGCAGCAGGCGCTGGAAACTGCCGTTCAGGCAGGCGACGACCCCGCAGGCCCTGCGGGCGAACGCATCGTTCGTCTGCACAAGACCTGGCTGGGCATGACGTGGAAAGCCTACACCGCCGAAGCGCACCGCGCATTGGCAGAGGGATATACGGCGGACGAGCGGTTTACCGCCTATTATGACCGCAATGTGCCGGGCTGCGCACAGTTCCTGTGCGACGCCGTGCAGCGCTGGGCCCAGTAAAAATACAAATGCCGAGGGACGTTTCCCCCGGCATTTCTCATATCCGCAGTCTTTTGCGGCGGAGCGGTCATCCGGCCGCTTCATCAGCCGTTTTCCGCCGGCTTTCGCTGGCGCAGGTACTGTTTGACCTCCTCCACAAACGCTTCTCCGTAACGGCGCGCCTTGGCCTCGCCCACGCCGCGCACGGCAAGCAGTTCAAACGCGGTAATCGGCTGCCGCGCCGCCATATCGGCCAGCGTGGCATTGGAAAAGATCACATAGGGCGGCACATGCGCTGCTTTTGCCAGTTCTGCGCGCAGCAGACGCAGACGGTCGAACAGTTCCTCATCCGCCCCAGACGCAGCCTCCCCCTGCCGCGCCGTTTTGGGCTTTTTCTCCCGCGGCAGACGCAGGCGCAGCTCCCCGCGTCCGCGCATCAGGGCGTTGCCGGCGGCGGTCAGAAACAGCGCGTGATAGCGGTCGGGGTCGCTTTGGAGCAGCCCGCGCTCGAGCAGCGCGTCGATCAGCTGCCGCACGCGCGCCGCCGTCACACCGGACATAATCCCATAGGTTGAAAGCGTATCCAGATGGAACTGCGCGATTTTTTCGCTTTTGCTGCCGGTCAGCACAGAGGCAACCATTATTTTGCCGAAATGCAGCCCGCGTTCCGCCAGGCGGTATACGCAGGACAGAATTTTCTGCGCGTCCACCGTCGCGTCAACTTCCTCAAAAGTCGTATCGCAGTTGCCGCAATGCCCGCAGAAAAGCGGCGCATCCTCTCCAAAATAGCGCAGGATGGTATGCCGCAGGCATTCGGTCGTGGTGACGTAGTGCGTCATGCGGCGCAGCCGCTCGCGGTCACGGTCAAGCAGCGCCTGGCGGGTCTGCGCATCCAGCGTCTCATCCGCCGCTTCCCGGCTGCGCTCAATCAGAAATTCCGCTGTGTGTACATCCTGTCCGCTGTACAGCAGGATGCAGTCTGCCGCTTCGCCGTCCCGTCCGGCGCGTCCGGCTTCCTGATAGTAGCTTTCCATATTCTTGGGCATATTATAATGGATGGCGAACGAGACGTTGGATTTGTCAATACCCATGCCGAACGCATTGGTCGCCACCATAACCGGTTTGACGTCGTACAGAAAATCCTCCTGATTGCGGCGGCGCTCTTCCGGCTCCAGTCCGGCATGATAGCGGGTGGCCGGAATGCCCTTGGCGCAAAGCATTTCACACACATCCTCCACCGTTTTCCGCGTGGCGCAGTAAACAATGCCGCTTCTGCCCATGCGCGCGGACAGCAGGCGCAGCAGCTCATTGGGTTTGGAGGACGGCCGCTCGACCGAAAAATACAGGTTGGGCCGGTCAAAGCCTG
>NZ_JBMNUP010000080.1:0-8210 GCF_050946325.1 Agathobaculum sp.
CTGGCTGTGGGCAGCCTGATTGCGATGCGAAACGAATCGTTGTATATCTGGGTGATTGCCGCAGTTGCGCTTTTTCTGGTCGTCGGTACGCGGCTGTGCAGTTGGAAGACGCTGAAAACCAAACGGCAGGGATAACAGGCGCAGCGCGAGCCGCCGCAACGGAAACAGAGGGTTTTACCATATGAGTTATATCGCAGTTGTAGACTATGGCGCAGGAAATCTGATGAGTGTGCAGAACTCGCTGGATTTTTTGGGATATGAGAATAAAATCGCGGCCACCGCAGCGGATATTGCGCGGGCGGAGGGCGTGATTCTGCCGGGCGTGGGCGCGTTTCCGGACGCGATGGCGGCGCTGGAACATTCAGGGCTGCTGGACGCAGTATACAGGGCGGCGAAGGAAAAGCCGTTTCTCGGCATTTGCCTTGGAATGCAGATGCTGTTTGAACAGTCGGACGAGGTGCGGCCGTGCAGGGGGCTGGGTCTGCTGCCCGGACGCATTGAGCGGATTCAGACGCCGCTCAAGCTGCCGCAGATTGGCTGGAATGCGCTTGAAATTCTGCATCCGAACGCCATGACGGCAGGGGTGCAGGCGGGGGACTATGTATATTTTGTCCACAGCTTTATGGCAAGACCGGCAGAGGAAGATGACCTTGCCTGTGTGACGGACTACGGGGTGCGCGTACCTGCCATGGTGGCGCGCGGCAATTTGTTTGGCTGCCAGTTTCATCCGGAAAAAAGCGGAGAAGTGGGGCTGAAAATGCTGAAAAACTTTGCAGAGCTGACGGAGGTGGGGAAATGAGAATACTCCCAGCCATTGATTTGAAAGACGGACAGTGTGTGCGCCTGCAAAAAGGCGATTACGGCACCGCGCATAAGGTGGCGGAAAATGCGGTGGAAACTGCGAAAGCATTTCTGGCTGCCGGCGCTGCGCTGATTCATATGGTTGATCTGGACGGGGCAAAGGACGGATCCCATGCCAACTACGATGTGGTAAAGCGGGTCATAGCCGAAACAGGTGCGGCGGTTGAATTGGGCGGCGGCATCCGCACGATGGCGGATATTGCGGCCGTGCTTTCGCTCGGCGTTTCGCGTGTTGTCATCGGTTCGGCGGCAGTCAAAAATCCGCCGCTGGTCAGGGAAGCGGTTCGGCAATACGGCGATAAGATCGCTGTAGGCGTGGACGCGCTCTCGGGCACGGTGCGCACGGAGGGCTGGCTGAAGGACAGCGGCATGGACTATATCGCCTTTGCCAAACAGATGGAGGATTTTGGCGTTCAGACCATTATCTTTACCGATATCGACAGGGACGGCATGCTGGAAGGTCCGAATTTTGACCAGCTTGCGCAGCTGCGGCAGGCGGTCTCGTGCGGCATTGTTGCATCGGGCGGCGTTTCGAGCCTTGCGGACGTGAAAAAGCTGAAAGCGCTTGGTATCGACGAGGCCATTGCGGGCAAAGCGGTATATACCGGCGCGCTGGACCTTGCGGCAGCGATCAGGGAGGCTGAGTGATGCTGGCAAAACGAATCATCCCCTGCCTGGACGTGAAAGACGGCAGGGTGGTTAAGGGTGTCAACTTTGTCGGCCTGCGGGACGCGGGCGATCCGGTCGAGCTGGCCAGATTCTACTCCCAGCAGGGCGCGGATGAGATTACTTTTCTGGATATCACTGCAACAAGCGATGACCGCGCCACCATTGCAGACGTTGTGCGCCGTACCTGCCGGGAGGTTTTTGTGCCGGTCACGGTGGGCGGCGGCATCCGCACGGTGGAGGATTTTCGGGATATTCTGCGCGCGGGCGCGGATAAAATATCGGTCAATTCTGCGGCGGTCAGAAATCCGGAGCTGGTCAGCGCGGCGGCCGAGCGGTATGGAAGCCAGTGCGTTGTGGTGGCGATTGACGGCCGGAAAACGGGCAAAACGCCTTCTGGATTTGAAGTGTACGTCGCCGGCGGGCGAACGCCGACCGGCGTGGACGCAGTAGCCTGGGCAAAAGAGGTGTGCGGCCGCGGCGCGGGTGAAATCCTGCTTACCTCGATGGACAGGGACGGAACCAAGTCCGGTTTTGATTTGGAGCTGACGCGCGCAGTGGTGGAAGCGGTGGATATTCCGGTCATCGCTTCGGGCGGCTGCGGCGCACTGGAGCATTTTTCCGAGGTGTTCGAGCAGACGGGATGCGATGCCGCGCTGGCCGCAAGCCTGTTTCACTATGGCGAGCTGCGCATCGGAGAAGTCAAGGAGTACCTGCATCACAAAGGAATTCCGGTGAGGGGATAACAATGGGATATGGAGTGATTGCAGCACTGGACGGTCAGCTCGATGCAAAACTGGATTCCTTTTTGAAATCCGGCTTGCAGGAGGGTGACGTCACGCTGGTAAAGGAGCGGAAAACAATGAATCTCAGCAAATTTTTTGAGAAAAGTGCGCTGATTCCGGTCATCTGTCAGGACGAGCGAAACGGCGAGGTGCTGATGCTCGGATATGCAAACGAGGAGGCGCTGCGCCTGACGATGGAGACCGGCACGGCGTGGTTTTTCTCCCGTTCGCGGCAAAAGCTCTGGAACAAGGGGGAGACTTCGGGAAACTTTATTTTTGTCAGCAAGATCCTGTCCGATTGTGACGATGACACGCTCATTTATTCCGGCGTTCCAAAGGGACCGGTCTGCCACACGGGCAGCCGAACCTGTTTTTACACAACGCTGTGGCAGAAAGAGGGCGGCTGCTGATGGTGTTTTCACTGGCCGCGCTGCTGGGCGTGGGACTGATCGCGGCTGTGCTGATTGCAGCGAGTGTGCTGCTTGTTACGTACAGATAATAAAATGAAAGGGAGAGAATATGAATTCGTTTGAGCAAATGGAGGCTGTGATCGCGCAGCGCAGGGCAGAGCCGCAGGAGGGGTCCTATACCTGCTATCTGTTTGAAAAAGGCCTGGATAAGATTCTCAAAAAAGTCGGCGAGGAGTGCGCTGAGACGATCATCGCCGCCAAGAACGGAGACAAAGCCGAGCTGGTCGGTGAGATCAACGACGTGTTCTATCACATGATGGTGATGATGAACGAATGCGGCGTATCGCTTGCCGATGTATGCGCGGAGATGGATATTCGTGCACAGAAAATTGGAAACTTGAAGCAGTTTCATGTTTCCGACCACAACACATAAAGAAAAAAGCAGCCGCGTGGCTGCTTTTTTTATTGCTGCAAACGGGATAGATTGGGCGTGCGCTGTATGAAACATTTGCAGGCGCTGCACCGTGTTGTTTTCAAAGAGAGAGACGGCTTTTGTCGGAAAGCTTGCATGTTGTTCGTATTGTAAATAGAAGCGGAAGCATTTTTTCGGAAAATTGAGAGAATTCTGCAACCAAAATGGGGCGGACAGACTCTTAATATCAGAGGAATTCATAAAATCTTAAGAGTTTTACCGGCGGAATGTTAAGAAATCTCTGCTATAGTGAAAACAGCACGGCATGTGTGGAGAATTGGATATAAAACGTAAAAGGATGGATTGGAAATGCGGTATGAGACCAGAATGATGGCGGGGACAGCAGCAAGAACGGCGCCGCGGCGGCACGTCAGAAGAAAGCGCAGAAGGCTGCGCAGTTTTGTGCGGTGTGCGCTGGCACTGATTGTTTTGCTTGCTGCGGCGGCGGGCGGCATGCGGCTGGCCGGATGGGTGAGAACGCTTTTTGCACAGGAGCGGACTGCGGCGGACTGGCAGACAGGACATGTAGCGGTTGCGGATGGAACCGCAGAGGCGATTGCAGCGCTTGCCGTGCGGGATGACAGAGCGAAGGAAATTGTCAGTCATCCGGAAAACTACCCGGCAGCTTTTCTGGATGCGCTGGCCAAAAACGAGGAGATGCTCGATTTTGTGCTGGGGTTTCCGGCGCACAGCGGCGACGCGCCCGCGGAGCGCCTGAACGAGCCGCTGGACACGGTGCCGCTGCTGCTGCAATGGGATGCGCGCTGGGGGTATCAGGCCTATGGGGAGAGCACGGTTGCAGTGAGCGGCTGTGCGCCGACCTGTGTGGCGATGGCTGCTTCCTACTTGATGGGAGACGAGAAGATCACCCCTTATGCGGTGGCGCAATACGCTGCGCAGCAGGGCTATTATGTGGCAGGCACGGGCACAAGCTGGGATTTGATTCATACCGGCGTACAGCATTTCGGCATTGCGTCGGAGGAACTGCCGCTGGGCGAAGCGCAGATCAATGCCGCGCTGGACGCAGGGCAGCCTGTTATTTGCAGCATGCTGCCGGGCGATTTTACGACGACAGGACATTTCATCGTGCTCTATGCCCGCGCAGACGGCGGTTATCGTGTTCGGGACCCCTTCAGCAGAGAGCGCAGCGAAAAAATCTGGAGCTATGATACGCTGTCCGGTCAGATAGGAAATTTGTGGGCCTGCCGCCGGCTGTAAGATAGGGCTTGCCGCGCGCAGACAAACATGGTATGCTTGTTTGCAGAGGTGAGGCAAATCATGCGCAGAAAAGACAGGGAAATTACCGGAAGGGAAAATATCGAGCCGATTCTGAAGGCGTGCAAGGTGTGCCGCATTGGAATGATTGCAGATGGATGGCCGTATGTGATTCCGATGAATTATGGTTATGAGTGGGACGATACGGGGCTGACACTGTATTTCCACAGCGGCGTAAAGGGAAAAAAGCTGGACGCACTGCGCGCTGACCCGCATATCTGCTTTGAAATGGATTTGGAGGACGGCCTGACCGGGGAGGGCGACAATGCCTGCCGGTACAGCTATGCGTTTTCTTCGGTTGTGGGATACGGCAGCATGGAGTTTGCGCAGGACAGCGCGCAGAAGCGCCATGGTTTTGACGTCATCATGCGCCACCAGACCGGCCGCGGCGGCTGGACCTATACCGAACCGGCGCTTTCGGTTGCAGAGGTGTTTTGGGTGCATGCAGACTCGTTCGAGGCGTCCCGCAAGACGCGCAAACCGCAGGAGTGAGCCTGCATTCCCATAAACAGAGAAAAACGCCCGCCTTCCGGCGGGCGTTTGGCGTTGCGGAAGAGACGGCAAAGCTGCTGCGGACTATGCCTCGCTGCGCTTTACAAATTTACTGCGCGGCGCGCGGCAGATTGGGCAGATATAGTCGTCCGGAATGTCCTCGTCCAGACGGACATAGCCGCACACTGTGCATTTCCATCCGGCGTCTGCGGAGAGTTCGCGATAAACCGGTGCGGTGGGCGGCACGGCCTTGCCGCGGTCTTCAAAGGCCTTCACGGTCAGACAGTCGCCGTCACGGAATAATTCGGCGTCCAGCAGATCGCAGATAAACAGCGTGTACGAGCCGATCGCGACGGTTTCCGTGACGCGCAGGCTCAGACGGGAAAGCATGCCTTCCCGCAGGAAGGGGCAGCCGCCGGCGTCGGTTTCAAAGGGGAATGCCGCAAATTTATCGATGGTGCGGCCGGATTTGTAGCCAAATTCATTGATGATTCGCTCCTCGGTGTCGGATGCGAGCAGCGTCACCGCAGCCATACCGGTTTTTTTGAGCGCCGCACAGGTCGCGGAATCGTTATTGAGGGACAAAGTAAACTTGGGCGGCCGTGAGGAGGTAACCTGATGCAGGGAGTTGATGATACAGCCAAAATTTTTCCCGGCATCCGCAGCAGAGACGAGCGCCATACTGTAGTCCAGTTTTTTATAAGCAGCGTTATTCATATCGGATCCTTTCCAGTGGGTGGACTGTGAAACTACTTTGTATACACTACCAATATACCACATGGATGGGAAAATAAGCTACGGTAGATTTCACAAAAAAACAGACGCTTTTATGGCTTAAAGCAGATTTTTCAGAATGGGTTTTTCCAGTTCGGGCAGATGCCGGAGCTGAAAAAGCAGCTCTGCACGGTCGGAGGAAAGGCTGTCCTGGTCGCCGGTGCGTTCTGCGGCGAGGATGCGCGCAAACAGACGTCCGGCCGTATCAATTTCGTCATGCAGCAGCAGTGCGCCGAACAGGGGCTGTGCATCGTTCCAGCGCAGGTATGCCTGTGAGAGGTGACCGTTTTCAATATCGTCCGCAATTTCATTTGCAGCGGCCGAAACCATGCGGCTGCTCCAGATACAGCCGCCGGCAGTCAGTATGAGAAGCGATGCTGCAATCAGCAAACGACGCATATTTATATTCCTGCCTTTCTCTGGATAAACGTGTTGCCGCAATCATCCAGCGTCATTAAAAAAACATCTGCAAGGGCGATGCTTTGGTTGCGCAGGCGGTTTTCAATATCCCGCGCGTCAAGCTGCAAAAGGTCTAACGAGCGATGGACCAACTTGCCGTCTGAGATGACGACAAGCGGCAGTCCGGTATCTTTTGGTGTCAAGCCGAGCATTTCCGCCGTGACCGGCTGCTGCGGCTGCTTCAGAATTACGGTGAGCGTGCCGTCCGGCTCTATGACGCCGTATTTCACATCGGCCACAGAGCAGACGTTTTGCTTGCGCAGCGTTTCGATGATTTCGTCTGTGGTCAGGCGGAGCTGCTGCAGTTTTTCAATATCAAGCTGCCCTTTTCGGATAATGATAGCCGGCTGACCGTTGAGCAGACGGCGGAATGTGCGGCTTTTGAGCGCGGCAAAGCTGATGATGATTTCCAGCGCAACCAACGCAACAATGGGCACCAACCCTGCAAACAGCGGTATACCGAGGTCCTGCATGGGGATTGCCGCCAAATCGGAAATCAGAATGGTAATGACCAGCTCGGATGGATTTAACTCGCCAATCTGGCGCTTGCCCATGATGCGGACTGCCGCCATGACGGCGGTGTAAAGAATCAGGGTGCGCAGCAGAGAGATGGACATATGCAACAGCCTCGTTTCTGGTAAGGTTGCAATAGTATGCCGGAAAACGATAAAAAATATTCCTGTCAAGAATTTAACATAGTAAAATGCAAAAATTAGTTGACAACTCGGAAAGTCGGTCTTATAATAGGATTACATTTTAAATATCGTAAACAGGTGATGATCGGAAAAGTAGCGCCTGGACCTCGGAAGAGAGCCGCCGGTTGGTGCAAGACGGTGAGGGAAGGGAGTGGCGAAAGTCCTCTGTGAGCCGAACGGATGAAAAGGGATGAAATAAGGCCCTGTGTAAGCCGTTCCGCAGGATCTGCGTTAACGGGTCAGGTGAGTGGTCGCGTAAGTCTTTGGTGCGCGGCAAAAAGAGTGGTACCGCAGAGTTGTAGTCTTTGTCTCTTTGGAGGGACAGAGGCTTTTTTTATATCGTTTTTTGAGAAAGGAGGCGGATTCGCATGGTAGAGAACGGTTCAGAAATTTTGGTGGACGTGCTGGTTGAACAGGGAGTCGATACGATTTTCGGCTATCCGGGCGGCGCAGTCCTCAATATTTATGACGCACTTTACAAAAACAGCGACCGCATTCGACATATTTTGACCGCCCACGAGCAGGGCGCGTCCCACGCCGCCGATGGCTATGCGAGAGCCACGGGCAAAGTAGGCGTCTGTCTCGCAACCAGCGGCCCTGGGGCGACCAATCTGGTCACGGGCATTGCTACGGCTTACATGGATTCGATTCCGATGGTTGCCATTACCGGCAACGTCGGCACCGCCCTGATCGGCAGAGACTCCTTCCAGGAGGTTTATATCGCAGGTATCACCATGCCGATCACCAAACACAATTTTGTCGTTCGCCATGTGGATGAACTGGCAGATACAATCCGCGCCGCTTTCCGCATTGCGGCAAGCGGCAGACCGGGCCCCGTGCTGGTTGATATTCCCAAGGATGTTACCGCAGCAATGGGAGAGTATCAGCCGCAGGCGAAGGAACAGGCAACCGATTACTATGTTGTGCCGGAGGAGCAGCTCTGGACGGTCGCTCAGATGCTGGCCGAGGCGGAGCGCCCGGTGATTTATTACGGCGGCGGCGTTGAGACGGCGGACGCCGGCAGGGATTTGCTGGCGCTGATGCATAAGGCTGATATTCCCGCAGTACACACGATGATGGCGATTGGTGCCGTGCCGGAGGACCCGCTGGAACTGGGCTGGGTTGGTATGCACGGCAAGGTGTCCAACGCATGGGCGATTGACCGCTGTGACCTGCTGCTTTCCATCGGCGCACGTTTTTCCGACCGTGTGGCGACCAATACCGACCGTTTTGCGCCCGGCGCAAAGGTAGTGCATGTTGATATTGACGCGGCGGAAATCAACAAAAATGTTGGCACGGCATATTCGATTGTGAGCGACGC
>NZ_JBMNUP010000081.1:0-8206 GCF_050946325.1 Agathobaculum sp.
TCTAAAGGTATACGTTCTGTAGATTCCCTGGAAATTGCTTCTGTAGAAAATAATAAATCCGAACCCATTCCCTATTTGGAGAATGGGTTCGGATTATCATTGTTTGGTCCCCCGACCGATGATAAATCCGAACGCTGGGAATGTCATTGCTGTATTCGCGTTTCTGCCCATAAGGGGAAGTATTACCCTTATGGGCAGTATGTAGCATGTAGCGGAATGGCATCAAACTATGGATTTGGCCCGTGTCCTGCTCCCAGAGATACAGGCATTTTTTGAGAGCGAGGAAGGGCAACGGGAGTTTGCGGAGTGGAAAGCAGAACAGGAAGCAAAAAGAGAAAATAGGTAAGTAATAAGTGGGGGGAGCAAGAAAGTTTTCTTGTTCCCACTTCTCGAAAATCTCTATTGAAAATATTACTGTCATGTGATAAACTGACTTTGCGACACATCTGAATACTTTCGCCATATTAGGTGCATTTTACATTGGTAAAAATGCACCCTCTGTTTTCGCACCTGTATGGCGGTGAAAAGATGTGTCGCAGCATTCGAGGCTCTGCATTTTTCGGTGCGCAGCTTCGGCTGCGCACTTTTTTATTTTATAAGGAGGACTTAAGATGAAAAAGATTTTAGCACTGACACTTGCTTCGATTATGCTGATGTCGCTGTTTGGTTGCAGCGGTGGTGAAGACACTCAACCTCAGGCAGACAATAATCCAAGTAGTCAACAGGAAGAAAACGGAAGAAGCAAAGCCACGGAATTTACATTTGAGCTGGCTGCAGAAGAAGAGCGTATAGTTGAAAATCTCGTTTTTGATGAGGATGTAACAGTCAGCGGAGATTTTGGAATTATCGTTTTTGAGAACTGCGAATTTAACGGTGATATTATCAGTACCGCAGAACAGTTTACCAGAGTAATTCTTTCTGGGACAACCGTAAACGGTAATTGTGTATTCAAAAACACAATCAAAGAAGCATCGATGGACTATCCGATGCCTAAATTTATCAGTTCTAATACATTGAACATTGTGTGTGAGGACTGCATTGGTTCATGTGTCTTGGATGGCACCGAAGAAAAGATTGTATTCAACGGAGAAACATACTCCATAGCCGATGTGGAATTCTTTTACGATGCCAATACAAATGAACTTGTTCCTTATGAAGGACAGGAGGCATCTGCACTCTTTGTTGGTCAATGGTGGGAAAATGGAGAAAAGGTATTGCAACTGTTTTGTGAATGATTGGGAAATAGATACTATTGCTATAAATACGCTTTTACCCGACTCTGGACGGAATTCCATCCGTTTTCTACAACAACATATCTTGGGAAAAAATATCTCTGTTTCCTTTTGAAAAAAGAAGTTCCCACCCATTTCAAAAATGGGTGGGAACTTCTTTGATTGTTGCTGTCTGAACAATTTCTGTGCATAGACGAACAGCATTGGAAACTAATCCTCGCTCTTTTCCATCAAAGCACATTTTCAATAGAAATGATAAATCCGAACACACTACCCACTTGGATAATGTAGTTCGGATTATCATTGTTTGGTCCGAGTGACAGGATTCGAACCTGCGGCATCCTGCTCCCAAAGCAGGCGCGCTACCAACTGCGCTACACCCGGATATTCCGCTTTATATGCGCTGCAGAGCATCCCGCCAGGCTGGGCACATCTCTGTAACTAATTTAGTTTAACACGGTTTCTGCCCTGCCGTCAAGATGGTTTTTCTGCCAGCTCTCTTTTCCCGGCAGGATACCGATATATTCTGTAACCCGCCTTCCTTTTTTCATCTTCCACCGCCTGTTCTGTCTAAAGATTTTCGCATCTCTCCTTGCATATTTTTGTGAAATTGCAACAAATATCCCCTGTTCGCCCTCCGTCTTTGTCTATAAAATAACAATAATTGACTTTATTGCCGCCATGCGCTATCCTTTGTATATGACTTTTATTTGCTGTGCCATGTCCGGTGAGCATTTTCCCGCTGCCGCGCAGCAAGGCAGTCCCAAACGCCTGAGCAGGCCGAAAGATTCTCCTGCTCAGAAAACCTCCTTTTGCAGGTTTTATGCGGTTTTCCACATTTCCAAACCGTAAATACATATATAAGGAGCCTGAATCGTGAGCAGATTATCCATTGAGACCCCTGGCCGCGCCCAAACCGTTGTCGAGGGCCTGTACAGGGACGTTGAACGCCGGCTGAGCGCCAGCCCTCCCGGCCTGTGTCCGGTTGACATGGCGCTTTCTTTTCTGCGGCTGTGCCATGCACAGACCTGCGGCAAATGCGTTCCGTGCCGCATCGGCCTCGGCCAGCTCACCACCCTGCTGGAAAGTGTGCTGGATTCAACTGCCACACTTGAGACCATTGATCTGATTGAAAAAACCGCCCGCGTTATTCAGGACACCGCAGACTGTGCCATCGGCTATGAAGCGGCGCGTATGGTGCTGCAGGGTGTCCGCGGTTTCCGTGAAGATTACGTTTCCCACGTTGAGCACGGCCGCTGTCTGTTTGGTCTGAATCAGCCCGTGCCCTGTGTGGCGCTCTGTCCCGCCGGCGTGGATATTCCCGGATACATCGCCCTTGTCCGCGCAGGGCGATACGACGACGCCGTGCGTCTTATCCGCAAGGACAACCCCTTCCCCACCGTCTGCGGCTATGTATGCGAACATCCCTGTGAGGCCCGCTGCCGCCGCCGTATGGTGGATGACGCCGTCAATATCTGCGGCATCAAGCGCTTCGCCTGCGATCATGCCACCAACAAAACCCCGCCCCCCTGCGCCGAGCCTACCGGCAAACGCATTGCGGTGATCGGCGGCGGTCCGGGCGGCCTGTCCGCGGCGTATTTCCTGTCTCTGATGGGCCACAAGGTCGTTGTGTACGATCAGCGCCCGCAGCTCGGCGGTATGCTGCGCTACGGCATTCCGGATTACCGTCTGCCGCAGGATAAGCTGGACGCGGATATCGAATTCATTCTGTCCACCGGCATTGAAGTGCATACCAATACCTCTATCGGCAAGGACATTCCCTTTGCCGATATTGAGCAGCAGTATGATGCCGTCTATCTCGCCATCGGCGCGCATAACGATAAAAAACTCGGCATCGAAGGGGAGGACAGCTTCTGCGTCTTTTCTGCCGTGCAGCTTTTGCGGGACATTGGCGAGGGCCGCATCCCCGATTTCAAAAACCGCCGCGTATGCGTAATCGGCGGCGGCAACGTTTCGATGGACGCCACCCGCACGGCCATCCGCCTGGGCGCACAGTCCGTTACCTGCGTTTATCGCCGCCGCGTAACGGATATGACGGCGCTGGCCGAAGAAATCGAAGACGCTCAGAGCGAAGGCTGTCAGATTCTGCCGCTTCAGGCGCCCGACCACATCGAGTGCGGGGACGACGGCCGTGTAACCGCCCTGTGGACCCGTCCGCAAATCATCGGCGAATATGGCTCTGACGGCCGGCCCAAGCCGCATGACGCACATCAGCCGCTGTTCCGCATTCCGTGTGATATTGTGATCGTAGCCATCGGCCAGGCAATTGACGCCAAGCCATTTGAGCAGGTAACGCCTGTCGTCCGCGGCAAGATCAAAGCGGAGTCTGACGCTTTTGTCGCCAACACCCCGCATGTGTTTGCCGGCGGCGACGCAGTTACAGGCCCTGCAACCGTCATCCGCGCCGTTGCGGCCGGCAAGGTTGCCGCCGCCAATATCGACGCACACCTCGGCTTCCATCACGTTATCACTACCGACGTTGAAATCCCGCCCGCTCACCTGACCAATTCTCCCGCCTGCGGCCGTGTGGAGCTGAAAAACCGCCCGCTTGCCGAATGTGTGGATAATTTTGAACTGGTGAAATGCGGCATGACCGAGGAAGAGGTCCAGCAGGAAACCTCCCGCTGCCTGCGCTGCGACCACTTCGGCTACGGTATCTTCAAAGGAGGTCGTACATCCAAATGGTAAACCTGACGATCAACGATATCCCCGTTTCCGCCGCTGAAGGCACAACCATTCTGGAGGCCGCGGCATCTGTCAATATTGAAATCCCCAAGCTCTGCTATCTGAAGGATATTAACGAAATTTCCGCCTGCCGCGTATGCTGCGTTGAAGTGGAGGGCGAAGGCAAGCTGGTTCCCTCCTGCAACAACGTGGTGCGCGAAGGCATGGTCATTCACACCAATTCCCCGCGTGTGCGGGAGGCGCGTCGAACCAACGTCGAACTGATTCTTTCCCAGCATGACAGCCAGTGCGCCACCTGCACCCGCTCCGGCACCTGCCAGCTGCAAAAGGTCGCAACCGATCTTGGCATACTGACCAACCCCTATCCGGCCGATCTGCTGCGCGGCAAAAAGGCTGAATGGACCACGACCTTCCCCCTGTTCCGTGACCCCAACAAGTGCATCAAATGCATGCGCTGCGTGCAGGTCTGCGACAAAATCCAGGCGCTCTCCGTGTGGAATGTGAGCGGCTCGGGCTCGCGCACAACGATTGACGTTTCCGAAAACCGCTTTATCAAGGAAGCGGACTGCTCGCTGTGCGGCCAGTGCATCACCCACTGTCCGACCGGCGCGCTGCGCGAGCGGGATGACACCGCCAAGGCGTTCGCCGCGCTGGCTGATCCGGATAAAATCACCATTGTGCAGATTGCGCCTGCGGTCCGCACCGCCTGGGGCGAGGCCTTTGGCATGGAATCGGGCGAGGCAACGGTCGGCCAAATTGTATCTGCTTTGCGTAAAATGGGCGCAAATTATGTGTTTGACACCACCTTTTCCGCCGATCTGACCATCATGGAGGAGGGTACCGAACTGCTTGCGCGCCTGAAAGCCGGCGACCTTGCCGCGCAGCCGATGTTCACCTCCTGCTGCCCCGGCTGGGTTCGCTTTCTCAAATCGCAGTTCCCGGAAATGACCGGCTGCCTGAGCACATCCAAGTCTCCGCAGCAGATGTTCGGCGCAGTCATCAAAACCTGGCTGGCATACCGTTTGGGCGTCGATCCGGCCAAAATATACAGCATTTCCATCATGCCCTGTGTTGCCAAAAAGGCCGAATGTGAACTGCCGGATATGCAGTCTGCCGGATACGGGCAGGATGTAGACCTGGTGCTGACCACCCGCGAACTGGCCCGCATGGTACGCGCCGAGCATCTGGAAGTTCCTCTGCTGGAAGAATCTCCGTTTGACTCTCCGCTGGGCGACGGTTCGGGCGCCGGCGTCATCTTCGGCGCAACGGGCGGCGTCATGGAGGCTGCGCTCCGTTCGGCGTATTTCCTTGTCAACGGACAGAACCCGCCCGCAGACGCTTTCCGCGATGTGCGCGCCCGCACCAGCGGCGAAGGGAGCTGGCGCGAAGCCACCTTTGACCTGGGCGGTACGGCAGTCCGCTGCGCCGTCACAAGCGGGCTTGGCAACGCCCGTCTGCTGCTGAACGCGATCAACCGCGGCGAAGTGCAGTATGAATTTGTTGAGATCATGGCCTGCCCGGGCGGCTGCGCAGGCGGCGGCGGTCAGCCGGTAGACGGCAGCGACCGTGAAAAAGCCGCGCCGCGCGGCAGCGTGCTGTATGAACTGGACGAGCAGGCGCAGATCCGTTTTTCGCATGAAAATCCGGCTGTGCAGGCGTTGTATCAGGAATATCTGGACGCGCCCTGCTCTGAAAAGGCCGAGCATCTGCTCCATTGCAACCACTTTGCATGGGAAATGCCGCAAAACAAAAAATTAAGATAAACCAAAAGCGCATCGCCAAAAAGGCGATGCGCTTTCGCTTATGCTCTTTTATTCTTTGCTGCCCATCAGCGTTACCATGACTGCCTTCTGTGCGTGCAAACGGTTTTCCGCTTCCTCAAAAATTTCGTCCGCATGCGCTTCAAACACCTTGGTGGTGATTTCCTGCTCGCGATACGCCGGCAGGCAATGCTGCACCATGCAGCCGGGCTTGGCTGCGGCCAGCAGTTCGTCATTCACCTGGTATCCCTGGAAATCTCTCATACGAACTGCCTTTTCGTCCTCCTGACCCATGGAGGCCCAGGTATCCGTGATCACCACATCTGCATTTTCTGCGGCCTTCATCGGATCGTCCGTCAGGAAAAAGTCCGGATTGGGATTGGCAAACGCCAACACGTCCGGATGCGGGCGGTATCCCTCAGGCGTTGCCACAGATACCTTCATGCCCGTCTTGAGTCCGCCGACAATCAGCGAATTTGCCATGTTGTTGCCGTCTCCGATGTAGCACATCTTAATGCCTTCCAGCACGGCAAACTTTTCACGAATCGTCATCAAATCGGCCAGCACCTGGCACGGATGGCAGAAATCGGTCAGGCCGTTAATCACCGGAATCGTGCCGTACTCTGCCAGGTCCTCCACTTCCTGCTGCGCATAGGTGCGAATCATGATGCCGTCCAGATAGCGGGACAGTACGCGCGCGGTGTCCTGCACCGGCTCGCCGCGGCCGATCTGCAAATCGCGGTTGGACAGGAACAGCGCCTGGCCGCCGAGCTGATACATACCCGTCTCAAACGAAACGCGGGTACGGGTGGAGGATTTCTGGAAAATCATACCCAGGCTCTTGCCTTCCAGATGACGGTGGGAGATATTATGCTTTTTTTCATATTTCAGCTGATCTGCCAGATCGAGCAGGCCGATTACCTGCTCCGTTGAGCAGTCCAGCAGTTTGAGCAAATGCTTCATTTAAAACACCTCTTTCATAATCTTCAGCGCTTCATCCATCTCCTCTTTGGAGATCGTCAGCGGCGGCAGCAGGCGAACGGCGTTTCTGCCCGCCGTCAGCGCCAGCACACCGTTTTCAATCAGTTTGCCCGCATACGCGCTGTGCCGGCCTTCGTCCACCACAATGCCAAGCATCAGGCCCATGCCGCGCACATCGTGAATATTGGGTGAGCCCAGGCCTAAAATTCCCTGTTTCAGGTATTCGCCCTTTTCGCGCACCTGCGCAAGAAACTGCCCATCCCCCACCGTGTCCAGCACAACATTGGCGGCTGCACATACAATCGGCGTGCCGCCAAAGGTGGTCGCATGCGTTCCCGGGGTCAGCACTTTTGCGCAGCTCTCCGCCGCCATCACCGCGCCGATCGGCACACCGCCGCCAAGGCCTTTGGCCATTGTAACCACATCGGGCCGGATGCCGTACTGCTGGAAACAGAACAGGCTGCCCGTGCGGCCGATGCCGGTCTGCACCTCGTCAATGATGAGCAGCACGTCTTTTTCACGGCAAAGCGCCTCTACCTGTTTGACAAACTCTGCATCGAGCGGCAGCACGCCGCCTTCGCCCTGAATCAGCTCCATCATCACCGCGCAGGTCATATCGTCCACCTTGCGGCGCACAGAATCGAAATCATTGGCCTGCGCGTAATCGAATCCCTCGGTAAACGGGAAGAAATAGTTGTGAAATCTGTCCTGTCCGGTCGCCTTCAGCGTCGTCACCGTGCGGCCGTGGAAGGAATTGACGAGCGTAACGATTTTATATCTTCCCTCTCCGTATTTATCAAACGAGTATTTGCGCGCCAGTTTGATTGCGCCTTCATTGGCCTCCGCGCCCGAGTTTGCAAAAAATACCTTGCCGCCCAGATGCGTTTTTTCCACCAGTTTTTTCGCCACCTGCACCATCGGCGCCGTTGTGAACAGGTTGGAAACGTGCATCAGCTTATGCGCCTGTGCATCCATTGCGTCAATCATCTGCTGGTTGTTATAGCCCAGGCAGTTCACGCCGATGCCCGAAGTCAAATCAATATACTTCTTGCCTTCCACATCCCACAGCGTCGCGCCTTCGCCATGGTCCAGCGCAATCGGAAACCGGCCGTAGGTATTCATGACATATTTATTTTCCTCGGCCTTGAGTTCTTGATAGGTCATTCGTTTCGCTTCTTTCTCAATGGAACATCGTGCCGACGCCCACTTTGGATAGTAATTCAATCAGGATGGAATGCTTGACGCGGCCGTCCTGAATATTGGCCGCTGCAACGCCCTTGCGCACTGCCTCCACGCAGCAGTCCACCTTGGGAATCATGCCGCCCTTGATCACGCCGTCGCGCATCAGCTTGGGCACTTCCGAAACCTTGAGCAGCGGCAGCAGCGTCGATTCGTCGTTCGGATCCAGCATCAGGCCGCGCACATCGGTAAGCAGAATCAGCTTTTTGGCCCCAAGCGCAACCGCCAGTTTGGAAGCCGCCGTATCCGCATTGATATTATAATTGGTTTCATCGTCAATCCCCTGCG
>NZ_JBMNUP010000082.1:0-8165 GCF_050946325.1 Agathobaculum sp.
GCTGTCCCGTCACGCTGGCAGGGAGAAAATCTTCAGGAATTCCCTCCGGCAGCACAGAAGCAAGCCCCATTGCACGTTTTACATAAGGCAGAGCATCAATCTGTTCGCTCATCGCTTTTTCGCTTAAATTATCCCCTGCAGGGACCAGTGCCAACATGGTGTTGCTTTGGCCGAATTTTTCATTCATGATCTGTTCGGCCTCATAGACCGGTGTGCCGGGGGAATTGCTGACCGCTTCGTTGCCGAATGTAAAGTCCGCCATGCCCTGCGCGATATAACAGGGTACGATCAGAATCAGCACAACGGCCATAACCGGAACGCGGATTTTATAGGCAAACTCGCCGAAGCGGCGGAACGAGGGCATGAACGAACGATGCTGCGTTTTCTCAATCAGCCCCTGAAAACGCAGGATGAGCGCAGGCATCAGCAGCAAAACGGTCAGCAGGCTGAAGGCGATGCCCTTTGAAAGAACAAAGCCCATATCCGGACCGATGCCGAAGCGCATGAGCGCGAGCGCCAGAAAGCCGACGATGGTTGTCATACCGGACGCGCCGATAGAGGTAACGGCACTGCGCAGTGCGTTGGCCATTGCCTGCTCGGGCTCAATACCGTTCGCCTTTTCGTGGGAGAACGAGTGCAGCAGAAAGATGGAATAGTCAATAGAGCAGGCAAGCTGCAGAACTGCGCCGACTGCGTTGGACATAAACGATATTTCGCCGAAAATAATGTTGGAACCCATGTTCAGGATGATGGCAATGCCCATGACCATCAAAAAGAGAACAGGTTCAAACCAGGAAGTTGTTGTAACTGCCAGAATGGCAAAAATGAAAATGACCGCAAGCACCATAACAAGCGCGACTTCACGGTTGATGGTGGGGCCAAGGTTTGTATCCGATACGGCGGAGCCGGCAACCAGGCCGCGATCGCCGACAATTTGCTCAATTTCATGTACGGCGCGGTGGGTGCGCGGAGAGGAGTCGCTTTCCAGAAAGGTGATGTCCATATAGGCATCGCCGTCTTTATAATAATCGTCAATGTCAGAGTAGTTGATGAATTCGCTCGACCCATAAATGTTGGTTGTCGAATCGCACCACATAATCAAATCTACGCCGTCAACATCTGCGATGCGGTCCTTGATGGTTTTGGCTTCGTACAGCGTTACATCCTGAAGCATAACGCGGCCCATACCTGGGTAGGTAAATTCCTGTTCAAGAATATCAATTGCCTGTGCGGAGTCGGTTGAATCGGGCAAATACTTGGTCAAGTCATAATTTACGCCCACCATGGGTGCAAATATCAGACAGATAATGACAAGAATGGTGAATACCCGCTCGATACGCTTTCGGTTGTTGATAATCAGATCAACAGGACTGTGTCCTTTTAGATTCAAAAGAAAAACACCAACTTTCTGGAAAATGAACATTGCGTTCGGTTTCTATTCGTGATATAGTATAGTGCATGAGGATAACAGACACAACAATCAAATTTATAAAAAATGAATATTAACAAACAAAAGTATGATAAAGTGTTTGTTTATACGAAAAAATTTACAATTGTGTCGGATGAATGGAGGAAGAGATATGTCTGGACAGGAGGACAAGCGAATTCGGCGCACAAAAAAACTGCTGCGACAGGCGTTAACAATGCTGATGCAGCAGAAAGATTTTCAAAGTATCACAGTAACAGATGTGGTGCGTGAGGCGGATATTAATCGCGGTACATTTTATGCGCATTATCGGGATGTATATGATTTGCGCGAGCAGATTGAGAATGAGATGATTCAGGATTTCCGCGCAATGATTGCCGACCTGCGGCCCAGCGAGACGGCAACGTTGCAGCCTGTGCTGCGGCGGGCAATGGATTATCTGGAAGAAAACCGTGAAGTGGTAATTGAACTGGTTAAGGTGGGCAGCGGAAAAGGCTTTGGCAGAAAAATGATTCATGTGATGGAAGAATGCCGGCTGGAAAACCTGCCGTTCCGCAGCACAGAGGACATCTATGTGGCGCGTTTTGTAGCGACCGGTATGGTGGGTATGCTGGAAAAATGGATTGCAGAACCGCATCCGATTCCCAAAAGCGAAATGATTGTTCTGATGACAAAAATACTGGCACCGCTGCTTCCGTCAGCTGGGGTATAAAAAACGTGCGCATCTTTGCAGAGATGCGCACGTTTTTTTATGGAAGAAAGGTGTTATGCCATAGAAGGGTAAGTCCTGTCAGTTTTCTTTCCATTGCAGAACAAAATCGGCCAGGCGTTCCGTGGCGTCAGGGTGGGCGATGGCTTTCATCATCTCCCGCACGCTTTTCAGGCGCACGGGATTGTGGAACAGTTCGTATACCGCCTCGTCGATGGGGAAATACTTGGTAATCAGCGCGGCCATACCATTGTTGACCAGAAAATCGACATTGCGCTCTTCATGACCCGGAATGGGGTCGACCAGCAGCATGGGCAGATTTTTGGCCAGCGCCTCGGAAACGGTCAGCCCGCCCGGTTTGGATACAATGCAGTCAGACGCGCTCATCATCACTTCAACGTTGTGGACAAAGCCGTAGGGCTTTACCGTGCAGCAGCCTTCGTATCGCGCGGCGAACTGCTCAACGCGCAGCAGCAGCTTTTTGTTATTGCCGCAGACCACAAGAAGCTGCAGCGGCAGGCCGATCACCGTCAGCTTTTCCAGTGTTTTGACATGGTCGGCATGCCCCATACTGCCGCCCATCAGAAGAATCGTCGGACGGCTGGGATCAATATCAAGCTGTGCCGCCGCATCCTCACGGGACAGGTGCTGGTTGAATTTGGGATGCACGGGAATACCAAACGGAAGAATCCGTTCAGCCGGAAGACCGCGCTGCACACAGCGGTAGGTAAGCAGCTCGCTTGCTGTGACAACATACTGCACCCGCGGAACATCTTCCCAGAAGGGGTGCAGGGTATAGTCGGTTACAATGCCGACCGTTTTGATATCTGCAAGTTTTTTTCGCTTTTTCAGCTCGTCCACCATCTGCGCAGCAAACACATGCGTACAGATGATGACGTCCGGCGCATAGCCGGAAAGCACCTTGGCAAATTTGGAGGCTCCCAATGCGTTGATAATGTTGATGATGCTGGGCGCTGCATTAAAGTAACCCGAGCCGCCGTTTTCCGCAAGCTGATACACCAGACGATACAGCGTCTGCATGTGCTTGGAGGAAAACAGATAGCCCTTGTCAATGGTTTCCTTGACCAGATTGCTGATATAGGCGTATACGTCAAGCGTATGCACTTCCGCTCCCTTGCTTGTAAGCATATCGCCGATGGCCTTGGCGGTGGCGTGATGGCCAAAGCCCGCTGTGACCGATAAAATCAAAACTCTCATACTTTCCTACTCTCCTTGTATAAGAGTTATTTTACATCAAAGCGGAGCAAAAAGCAAATCATTGCGGAAAAGAGGCTCGATAAGCGTCGAGTACGCGATGCTCAAGCTCATCCCGCAAAGCGTTTCCGACAGGGTGCGCGATATCCCGATAGCGGCCATCCGGCATGCGGCGGGAGGGCATGGCAAGAAACAAACGGTCCTGTCCGTCAATGATTTTGATATCGTGTACTGCAAACGTGTTGTCAAAGGTGACGGAAACAAGCGCTTTCAGACGGCCATATGCTTCTGTGCGGCGGAATTTGATGTCAGTGATTTCCATAATGTACTCCTTTTTCTTTTACAGATGCGTAAATTTGTCTTTTTGACTATTTATATTTTGGGCAGACTGTACTATAATATACCGTAGTTGTTAATAAAAAAGGAATGTGGGAGGCTTTGGGAAAATGGCCCTTTCTATTAAGCCATATATTGAAAATAAGGAAAAAATTCACCTGATCGGCATTGGCGGCGTATCCATGAATTCGCTGGCCGAGCTGCTGCTCAGCCGCGGCGTACCGGTCAGCGGCTCGGACCGTCTGCGCACGGATGTTACTGCCCGCCTGGAGGCGCTGGGCGCGCATATCACCTATGAACACAAGGCGGAAAATGTGGAGGGTGCAGCGCTGATTGTGCGCACGGCGGCCGTACATGATGAAAACCCTGAAATTGTTCGTGCGCATGCGCTGGGCATTCCTGTGATGGAGCGCGCTGAAGCATGGGGACACCTCATGCGCGACTACGATAATGTGGTATGTTTGGCAGGAACGCACGGCAAGACGACGTCGACCTCCATGATGACGCTGATGACGATGGAGGCGCAGATGGACCCGACGGTCATGGTGGGCAGCAACCTGCCCGCAATTGGCGGCACACTGCGTATTGGCGGCAAAGGCTGCTTTGTGGCAGAAAGCTGCGAGTACTGCAATTCTTTCCTCCGCTTTGCGCCGACCGTGGCGGTTGTGCTCAATGTTGAGGAAGACCATCTGGACTTTTTCAAGGATCTGAACGACATTGTACACTCTTTCCGTTCATTTGTGGAGCTGACGCCGATGAACGGACTGGTGGTTGTCAATGGGGACGATCCAAACGCTATGCGCTGCGTAGATAGGCTGGACCGCCGTGTGCGTACGTTTGGCCTGAATGCAAACGCGGACGTTCGTGCGGTGGATATTCGTGATGAAAACGGTTATTACCGGTTTACTGTGCTGGTGGAAGGGAAGCAATACGCCGAGGTTGCCCTTTCTGTGCCCGGCCGTCACAATATGCTCAATGCTTTGGCCTGCTGCGCAGCGGCGGAGTTCCTCGGCGTATCGGGGGACACGGCTGCGCGCGGACTGAACAAGTTTACCGGTTCTTCCCGCCGTTTCCAGCTGGTTGGCAAGATGCGCAGCGGAGCGACTGTTGTGGATGATTACGCGCATCACCCGAGCGAGATGAAAGCCACGCTTGCCACCGCCAAGGAGATGAAGTTTGACCGGATTCTGTGCGCGTTCCAGCCGCATACCTATACGCGCACCAAAGCGCTGTTTCCGGAATTTGTAGAGGCGCTGAAGCAGTGCGATATTGCCGTTCTGGCGCCTATTTTTGCCGCGCGGGAGCAGAATACGATTGGCATTTACGCAAGCGATCTGGCTGCGGAAGTGCCGGGCGCAAAATCGTTTGACAGCTTTGCGGAAATTGCAGACTATCTGCGCAGAGAGGCCGGACCGAACGACCTGGTGATTACGATGGGAGCGGGCAATATCAACGATGTTGGACCGATGCTGATTAAGTGAAAATGGAGTATATGGGGGACCGCTGCAGCGGTCCTCCATTTTTTTGCAGCGGTGATTTTGAAAAAGTATGTATTTCGTCTTGACAAAAATGATAAAATAGCGCATACTGACATTAGAAAGAGTTATGCACTTTGTATAAGTTGGATGGCAATAAGGAGGGTGCGTTATGAATAACAATTTAATCATCACGATTGGCCGTGAATATGGCACGGGCGGCAGGGAGATCGGCCAGAAGCTGGCGCTGCGTCTGGGCATCGCCTTCTATGATCGCGAGCTGATTACGCGCGCGGCCAAGAAGACCGGCTTTGATGAAAAGCTGTTTGAGCAGCTGGATAAGCGCGCCACCAACAGCTTCCTTTATTCTCTGACGATGTTTGGCTCCGTCGGCCTGAACGGCATGAGCCTGACCGACCAGCTTTATCTGGCGCAGGCCAACGTCATCCGTGAGCTGGCGCAGGATGGACCGTGCGTCATTGTCGGCCGCTGTGCCGATCATGTTCTGCGTGATTTTGGCAACCGCTTTGATTTCTTTATTCACGGTTCGCTGGAAGACCGCATCCGTCGGATCCAGAGCTGCGGCGATTATGAGATAGAGGGCAGAACGCCTGAGGCTGCGCTGGAGAAGATGGATAAGCAGCGGTCTACATATTATAACTACTATACCGGCAAGGTTTGGGGTAAGTGTGATCATTACGATCTGTGCATCAATGCCGGCCGTCTGGGTGTGGATGCATCGGTGGATATTATTGTAGATTATGTCAATAAGCTGAAGAAATAATCAGCTTTTTGATACAGCGAGAAGAAAAGAGAGCGAAGGGGCCGCGCCGGTGAGCGCGGTCCTTTCGCGTTTAAAGGTGCGGAACGTTTTGAGAAAGTGGATCGTCTGAATAGATAGAGACAGACAATGAAACGGGGGCATACAGAGGAGGAAAGCGTATGAAACGCAGGCTGTTAGGAATGCTGGCGGCAGCGACGGTACTTGCCGGAATAGCGGCATGCAGTGCGGCGGAGCAGGAGGATGCAAAACCGGTGATTTATCTTTATCCGGAGGATGTGGCCGAGATTTCGGTCCGGTTGGAT
The DNA here is from genome assembly GCF_050946325.1 of Agathobaculum sp. Lineage (GTDB taxonomy): Bacteria > Bacillota > Clostridia > Oscillospirales > Butyricicoccaceae > Agathobaculum. Next base: position 6,248 of record NZ_JBMNUP010000082.1, read on the forward strand.
TATGACGGCGAGCTGACTGCGACGTATCCAGCCTACGAAGACGGCTGGAAGGTGACGGCATATCCGGACGGGACGCTGGTAAATGCGGCGGATGGGAAACCGTATTCCTACCTGTTCTGGGAAGGAGAATCCGAAACGGAATATGATTTTTCTGAGGGATTCTGCGTGGCAGGCGAGGATACGGCTGCATTTTTGCAGGAGATGCTGGCAGAGATCGGGCTGACGCCGCGGGAGTATAACGAGTTTATTGTGTATTGGCTGCCCAAAATGCAGGACAATGCTTATAACCTGATCTCCTTCCAGGGGGAGCAGTATACGGAAACTGCGGCGCTCACGATCGTGCCGCAGCCCGATCAGCTCCTGCGCGTGTTTATGGCGTGGAAACCGCTGAAAAATCCGGTTGAGATTGCGCCGCAGCGCTTTTCTCCCTTTGTGCGGGAAGGTTTTACTGTGGTCGAGTGGGGCGGCGCGGCGGTGCAGTAAAGAAAAAAATCCCCCGACAATGTCGGGGGATCGGACGATCTGGAATCAGGTGTTCCGTGTTTCGCGGACGACCATCTTGACAGGCTTCCAAATCAGCACAGAAATGGTATAATCGATCATCGAGTGGATGAGCGTGCCCAAACCGACCAGGATGACGACGCTGGCAAAGAAGCCGTTCTGCAGCTGCGCAGCGGAGAACAGCGAGCCGGATACAAAGAACGGGGTAACGACGAGCACTTCGGCTACAGCATGGCACAGAGCGACCAAAAAGCTGAATACGATGCTGGACAGCGGCTTTTCAATCGTTTCCGGATGACGGCTCAAGTACCAAGCGCCGAGGAGCGCGAATATCAGATGGGAGGCCGCACGAAGCGCGACAATTGCGGGTGTGGTGATAAAAAAGCCGATTGTCGTACCGATACTGACGGCAACGGCCACCGCAGGAGAGATGAACATAGCCAGGAAAATAGCCACATGGCTGGCCGGCGTGAACGTCATGGGGCCGAGCATGACCTTGGGCATGAACATGGGGATGACAATGCCGACTGCGCACAGTACGCCGGCAACCGCCAGATGATACAGGTGTTTATTCTTCGTCATAATGCTTTAAAGTCCTTTCCGATCTTTTGTTAACGGTCACAAGTATACCGCAAACTTGGATTGGTGTCAAGACACCTGTAAAATAAAATTGCGAGGATTGCATCTGGCGCGGGGCTGTGTTATAGTGAAGGCAGGGAAGGGAAGAGATATGATTTCGATTGATCGTTTTGAAGAATTGCTCGGTACATTGGCAGATGAGCTGCCGGATACGTTTTTTGATGAACTCAACGGCGGTATTTTGGTGGATAGCGGGCGCCGGCTCCATCCGGCGGATCAGCACGGAGATCTGTATATCCTGGGAGAATATCGCGTAGACCCTGCGATGGGCAAATATATTGTACTGTTTTATGGTTCTTTCCGGCGGGTTTTCGGCCACCTGGATGAAGCCTCGCTGCTGGAAGAAATGCGCAGGGTACTGCGGCATGAATTTCGGCATCATATGGAAGGCCGCGCAGGCGTACACGACCTGGAGGTATGGGACGAAGAGCAGATTGCGGCCTATCGTGCGCGGACAGCGGAAGAATAAAAAACGTCAGTCCGCATGCAGATGCGTTCTGACGTTTGGATGATGAGGCAAAGACGGTTAGTTTTCAGGCAGCAGAAACCCTTTTTCTTTCAGACCCTGCACCACCCTGTCAAGGGTTTGCTCGTCTTTTGCGCGCAGCGTGTGAAGGTGGATGCCGTCGGTCAGTGCGCAGAGCGGAAGGGTGCCTGGGGTTTCCAGCTTGCGGCAGAAAGCATCCACGTCAAAGCGGGAAAAGAGATGCAGCGGCGCGCAAATCTGCCCATACACAGAATGCTCAACGGTGACATCAATCGCTGCGCCGCCCAGATC
>NZ_JBMNUP010000083.1:0-8142 GCF_050946325.1 Agathobaculum sp.
CCTCAGCCTGTCGAGAAACCCGGTTGCGCATTAAGCAGCAACCTGGTTTTCAGTATGTACTGGAGAAAACAGAAGTGAAAACAGGGAAAGGGTGTAGTCATACCATTTCCGCCTTGCCAGTTTTTTGAGGTTCATGGCAACAAATTTAAGCTTCACCCATTTTGTTACTTGGGCCAAGCCTCTGTACTGCGTATAACGCATGGCGTGTTTTTCTTTTGCATCCGCAAAGACTCGTTCAATCGTTTCCTTGCGGCGCTTATAAAGCTTCTGGTACTCGGGTACATATCGGGCGTCGTCCGCCAAATCCTCATAGTCCTTCCAGATATGCCGCTGTACCGTCTTTACACAGTCTTTGGAGTGGGTGCAAAGTTCTCTGGTCGGACAGCTTACGCAGAATTTCGGATCGCTTTTGTATTCCCGGTAGCCATCCCGGTTTGTGGTGCTGTATTTCAGGACCTGGTACTCAGGGCAAATGATGCAGTCGTAGAACTCATCATAGACGTATTTCCACCACTCGTGTCCGCCCTTCCTTGTTTGAGGACGCTTATAGGCTGTGGAAAGAACTCTGCCATCGTCAAATACTTTCTTGCAAATATGCGGAGTCTTGTATGCGGAATCTGCAACAATGACCTCTGTGTCGGGAAATGCCTTCGTTACCTTGTCGTATACCTCGTCAAATGCCACACTGTCATGTACGTTGCCGGGAGTCACTACTGTTTCCAGCACAAAACCATGGCTGTCACAGACAGTATGGGCTTCGTAAGCGAACTGCCGCTTGTGGTCTCCCTTTACAAACAGACCGCTATCCGGATCACTTATGCTCTTTGTTACAGCATGGGTCTTCTCTTTTTTCCTGCGGGCCAGCTTCTTCCTGGAAGTGTTGTCTTTCCGTTTCTTAGGTGCTGTCGGCGGCTCATCATCATCGTCAAACGGCTTTTTGCCGTGAATTTCTCTGTCCGCGTTGACCTCTTCCATCAGTTCCTTCGCATAGTGCTTGGACGCCACAGGCACCCGCTCTTTTATCTGTTTTTTCGTATTGGCATTTGCTTTGATATGGGTGCCGTCTATGAATACTGCCTTGGGGGACAGATAGCCTGCTTCCGCTACTTCTTCCAGTATCCAGCCAAAGATCTGGTTTACCGTATCCTCTGTAAACCGGTGCCGGAAGTTATAGCTTACTGTAGAAAAATGCGGTGTTTCCTCCTGCAGCGTATATCCCAGGAACCAGCGGTATGCCACATTCAAGCCAACTTCTTCCGCTGTTCTCCGCAGGGATGGCAGTCCGTACAGATGCTGGATTAGAACCATCTTGAACAACACCACTGGATCTACACTGGGCCGCCCGTTATCTTCGCTATACAGCGGTTCTACCATTTCGTAGAGTCGGTTAAAATCTACCGCCTCATCTATTTTTCGCAGCAGATGCTCCTGGGGAACCAAGCTCTCTGTGTCTACAATTTCTACGATACCTCGGTCCAGTTTCCCTCGTTCCAGCATCTTTCATCACCCATCCGCATTTTACCATATACATGCGAAAAAGCCCAGCCGTAGCTGGACTTTTTCGACAAGCTGAAAGCCTTTCCCTGTGGGGAAAGGCTTTGTTATTTATTTTGCCTGTTTGATAGACAGCGCAATCCGGTGACTTCTGGTGTCTACAGATAACACAACAACATCAACAATATCGCCTACCGTTACCGCTTCAGAAGGGTGCCGGATAAACCGGTTGCAGATCTGTGAAATATGAACCAGCCCATCCTGATGCACACCTATATCGACAAATGCGCCGAAATCGGCAACGTTGCGCACAGTTCCCTTCAGTTTCATGCCTGGTTTTAAATCTGCGATATCAAGAATATCAGAACGGAGTATCGGCGGCGGCAGTTCGTCTCGGGGATCGCGGCCTGGTTTTTGCAGCTCTGCCGCAATGTCCATCAGTGTGGGAAGGCCTACGCCGCAGCGGCGCGCCGCCTCATTGCGGCCAAGCTGATCTAACCGGGCAGACAGTTCCTGCAGGCGCCCATCCGCGGCATCTGCGGCAGAATATCCGCATAAGGTAAGAAGTGTCTGGGCGGCATTGTAGGATTCGGGGTGAACTGCGGTATGGTCAAGCATATTGCGGCTCTCTGGTATACGCAAAAAGCCTGCACATTGTTCAAAGGCTTTGGGACCAAGCCCTTTCACCTTGAGAAGCTGGCGGCGGTCCTCAAAATGACCGTTTTGTTCGCGGTATGCTGCAATATTTTTGGAAACGGTGGCGGATATACCGGCCACGCGCGACAGCAGGGCGGGAGAGGCGGTATTCAGATCAACGCCGACTGCGTTGACACAGTCCTCCACCACAGCTTCAAGCGCTTCGCTCAGACGGGCCTGGGGCATATCGTGCTGATACTGACCGACCCCGATTGCCTTCGGGTCAATCTTGACCAGCTCTGCCAGCGGGTCCTGCAGGCGCCGTGCAATGGAGACAGCAGAACGAAGGTTGACGTCAAAATCAGGAAATTCTTCCGCAGCCAGCTTTGATGCAGAATAGACCGATGCGCCCGCTTCGGATACGACAGTGTATGCAATGCCTCCGCCGTATTCGCGGATGAATTCTGCAACCAACTGTTCGCTTTCTCTGCTGGCCGTCCCGTTGCCGATGGCAATACAGGTGACCTTGTGACGGCGGCAAAGCCGTGTCAGTTGGCTTTTGGCTTCTGCTATCCTGTGGAAAGGCTGCGTCGGATAAATAACGGCGGTGTCAAGCACCTTGCCGGTACCGTCTACCACGGCAAGCTTGCAGCCGTTGCGATAGCCGGGATCAAAGCCAAGCGTCACGCGGTTTTTGATAGGCGGCTGCATAAGCAGCGGCCGCAGATTAAGCGCAAACGTGTGGATTGCCTGCTCGTTGGCGGTATCGGTCAGCTCGCTGCGCAGCTCTCGCTCGAGGGAAGGGAAGAGCAGACGCTTCCATGCATCTGCGCAGGCTTCACGCAAAGCGGCACAGAACGGGTTTTGGGGGTGCAGCACGGAGCGATTGAGCGTAACAAGCGCCTGTGCGTCATCGACCGTCAGCGAGACTTTCAGCTTTCCCTCTTTTTCACCACGGTTGATGGCAAGTACGCGGTGGCTTTGCAGTTTGGTAACCGGTTCGGAAAAATCGTGATACATTTGGTACACGGTGTCCTGCCCGTCCGTGCCAATGGTTGTGAGGACGCCTGTACGGCGCACCAATTGGCGCATTTGCGCGCGAATATTTGCATCATCTGCAATGTTCTCTGCGATGATATCAAAAGCGCCTGCAAGCGCATCCTCGGCGCACGCAATTTCGCCGTCTGCCGTGATAAACGGAGCGGCCAGCGCATCCATCGAAGGGGAAGGGAGGCGCGCAGACAGCAGCGCGTCTGCCAGCGGTGCAAGCCCTTTGTCACGCGCGATGGACGCGCGTGTGCGCCGTTTGGGGCGATAGGGGCGGTACAAGTCGTCAAGCGCTGCAAGAGTTTGGGCCGCAGCAAGAGCGCTGCCCAGTTCCGCTGTTAATTTGCCCTGTGCTTCAATAGAAGCGCGGATATCGGCACGTTTTTCGTCCAGATTGCGCAGATATGCCAATCGGTCGGCCAATGCGCGGATGGTCTGATCGTCCATCGAACCATGCATTTCCTTGCGGTACCGCGCGATAAAAGGTACGGTATTGCCGTCATCCAGCAGCTGAATGACGTTTTTTACATCTGCTTCTGCCTGCCCAAGCTCATGGGCAAGGATTTGGATGATATTTTCCATAAACTGTGCTCCTTCATTGCGAATGAAATTATTTTATCACGAATATGGAGGAAAGAAAACAAGAACCCGCACGGAAGTTCCGTGCGGGCTCCAAATTATAGAAAAATATTTTGTATGAGAAACATGTATAGCACGGTGCCCACACCGATAGAAAGCAGATTGTTGCGCTTCCAGAGATGCAGTAGCGCGGTGACGGCAATGCACAGCAGTTCCGGAATCCCGTGCGTACCCGTGATCCACTGTACATTTTTGAGACAGTATACCACCAACAGCGCGATAACGGCAGGCGGCAGCGTAGCACCCAAATAACGAATGATGGGGGGAATGGGCTTTTTTCCATTAAACAGCAGGAAAGGCGCAAGCCGCGTGGCAAAGGTGCAGACAGCGGCAACAGCAATCATTGCAAGCGTTCGGCTGAAAGTCATTCTGCCACCTCCCTGGAAAGACGGCTGTGCAAAGCAACCAGCATCACACAGATGGCCAGCATGGCGGGCAGGATGAAATTATCCGGACCGAGCAGGATCAGCGAAACGGCTGCCGCTCCCAGGCCGAGGAACGCGGGAAGATGGCATTTGGAGCTTTTCCACTGTTCAATAAAAATAACAGTAAACAGGGAGGTCATGGCAAAATCAATACCAGTGGAATCAAACGGTATGACACTGCCAAGCACTGCGCCGAGCACCGAACCAAGTATCCAGTAGCTGTGATCAAGCAGCGCGATCAGAAAGCGCATGTCAGAAGGGTTCACATCCGCTGGCGTTTGCAGCGAACATAACAAAGAGTAGGTCTCATCGGTCAGCGAAAAAATCATGTACCACTTGCGGCGGCCCATTTGATGAAAGGTTTCCAGAAAGGACAGGCCGTAAAAAATATGCCGGCAATTAAGCAGAAGCGTCATCACGGCTACGGTAAACAGGGACGCTTTTGCTGCAAGCAAAGATACCAGCAGATACTGGCCGGAACCGGCATAAATGGTCAGACTGGCAAGGAACGCCCAAGGGGGAGCAAAACCAATGTCACGCAGCATTACGCCGAATGCAAGACCGATGAACAGATAGCCGCACAGAACGGGAATTGTAGCCGCAAAGGCGGGACGGAGGGCTTTTTTCATGGAGGATCACCTTCCGGATTGGGAAATAGGCAGTAAAAAAGCGCCCTGCAAAGGGCGCTTGGCAGTTCAACGTAAGCGCTGATCAGATCGCGCGGGTTACCTTGCCGGAGCGGAGGCACCGAGTACATACGTTGATATGGCGGGGAGTACCGTCGACCAGAGCCTTCACACGACGAACGTTCGGCTTCCAAGTTCTGTTGGAACGACGATGAGAGTGAGAGACCTGAATACCAAAGGTCACGCCCTTGCCGCAAATATCGCACTTTGCCATTTTCCTGCACCTCCTTCTCTTATTCATTGCATAGCAGATATTATAATACCATAACGCTGTTAAAATTGCAAGCCATTTTTTGAGAAAAAGTGTTGTATTTCAAGTTTTCAAGATGTGGTGACAGAAATGATTGAAAAGAGGGAAAATTAGAGGTATAATACACATACCTTCATTCTGTGGAAGAAAGGAAGCAGTTTTATGCAGCTGAAAGAATTTGGCGTCAGTCTGGGCGATTTGATACAGGAATTTAAATTTGAGATTGTTTATGGCCCAGAGGGCTTTGAAAAGGTGGAAATTACCAAGGATGACGTAAACCGTCCGGCCTTGCAGCTTGCCGGCTTTTTTGATTATTTTGATCCAAACAGGATCCAGCTGGTCGGCAAGGTGGAATTCAGTTATGTTGCGCAGATGGAGCCGGAAGCCCGGCGCGCCTGCTTTGACCGTTTGTTTGCCACGGGGATTCCGGTGCTGATTGTTTCGCGTAACATTGATGTTTTCCCGGAATGCATAGAGGCTGCGCAACGCTATCAGGTGCCGATTTTGCGGACGAATGAGTTTACCTCAACGATTATGAGTGCGCTGGTGGCATCCCTTAAGATCAATCTGGCGCCTCGGATCACATTGCATGGTGTGCTGATTGAGATTTACGGCGAAGGCGTATTGCTGCTTGGTGATTCGGGCGTCGGCAAGTCGGAAACGGCGATTGAATTGGTTAAACGCGGTCACCGGCTGATTGCAGACGACGCAGTTGAAATCAAGCGTGTATCGGACAAGACGCTGGTTGGCACTGCGCCTGAAGTGATTCGTCATTTTATTGAGCTGCGCGGCATTGGCATTGTGGACGTGCGGCGTATTTTCGGCGTCGGTGCAATTAAAATGACAGAAAAAGTTGAGCTTGTTATCAATCTGGAGCCGTGGGAAGATGGAAAGCAGTACGACCGTCTGGGGCTGGATGGGCAGACCACCAGCATTCTGGATATTGCGGTACCCAGCCTGACCATTCCTGTAAAACCGGGCCGAAATCTGGCTGTTATCATTGAGGTTGCCGCCATGAACGACCGTCAGAAAAAAATGGGTTTCAATGCCGCGCAGGAGCTGCAGGAAAGAATGCTGAAACTGCACGGAAAATGATGGTGTACGGAAAGTCCCTCTATCGGGGGGCAGCAGCCTGCGCTGCATAACAGATGCACCTGTTTTTGGCTTTTGATGAAAATCGCCGCATTGCGGCGATTTTCTGTATGTTCGCAATGCGGAAGAAAGAGAGGAAAAAATGCAAATTGTAGCAGACCTGCATACGCATACCATTGCCAGCACCCATGCGTATTCCACTTTATATGAAATGGTGCGCGGTGCCAAAAAGAAAGGCCTGATTGCCATTGGAATGACAGACCATGGGCCGGATATGTCTGACGCGCCGCATCAGTGGCACTTCTATAACATGGATATTATTCCGCGCCAAATAGAAGGCGTTACCGTTGTGCGTGGGATAGAGTTTAATATTCGTCCCAACGGGGAGCTGGACCATATGGATCAGAAGTGCCTGGGACCGGTTGAATTTGCGCTGGCATCCTTCCACGAAAGCTGCTTTGCACCGGCAACCAAGGCGGTGCATACAGAGGCGCTGGAGGCTGTGGTGAAAGACGCGCGTGTGAATGCTTTGGGACATCCCGGCAACCCCCGCTATGATTTTGATCAGGAATATATTGTTTCTCTGTGCAGGCAGTATGGCAAAGTGGTTGAAATAAACAGCAATTCTTTTCATATCCGCAGGGGCAGTGCAGAAAATTGCGCGCAGATTGCCAGACTGTGCAAAAAACATCAGGTTCCGATTGTGGTTGACAGTGACGCGCATATTGAATCAATGGTGGGTGATGTGAGCGATGCTGCGGCGATGTTGCAGGAAGTTGACTTTCCGGAAGAACTGGTGATTAACAGCAGCCAAGAACGGTTGGATGAATATTTCCGAAGCCGTGGTCTGCACTTGTTCGACTGATGAAATAGGGGGAAAACGATGCGCATTGGTGTTGATTTAGGGGGTACAACCGTTAAGGCGGCGCTTTGCATGGAAGATGGCAGCATTGTGCAAAAGAAGAGCGTGCCGACCAGAAAAGGGGATCCGGATGGTCTTTGTGCCGATATGAAGCGGCTGGCGCTGGAGCTTTGCAGCGGAAACGGCATCCGCCCCGAAACAGTGAGCGGTATTGGCATCGGTGTGCCGGGATCACTGGATAAACAGAACTGTCGTTTGATTTTTGGTACGAATCTTGGCATGAACAATGTGTGCTTTGGCGAGGTGTTTCGACCGGAGTTTGTCTGCGGGGTCAGGCTGGAGAATGATGCCAACTGCGCTGCCATTGGGGAGGCAGCCGCCGGAGCAGCCAGACAGGCGCGGAGCATGGTCATGCTGACGCTGGGTACGGGCGTGGGCGGCGGCATCGTGATTGACGGCAAGCTGTATGCCGGCTGTAATGATATTGCCGGAGAACTGGGCCATATGGTAATTCGCCAGGGCGGCGAACCGTGCAATTGCGGCCGGAGGGGATGCCTGGAGGCATATGCTTCCGCCTCTGCGCTGGTGCGCTTTGCCGAGCGGGCGCTGTCAGCGGGGAGAGAGAGTCTATTATCCGCGCAGCGTGGGCGGCTGAATGCAAAAATGATCTGCGATGCCGTGGACGCAGGGGACGTACTGGCGCAGGAGCTGTTTGCAGAATACTGTGAAAATCTTTCCTGCGGCCTTGCCAATGTGATTAATATTTTTCAGCCGGAATGTATTGTGTTGGGCGGCGGGCTGGCCGGATATGGCAAAAAACTGCTCGAGCCGCTGCGGAGATTGACCGACGCTCAAACGTTTCGGAGCGATAGAAAAAACACGGAAATACGGCTTGCCGCACTCGGAAATGATGCGGGACTGATTGGGGCGGCAGTGCTGTAAAACAATATTCTGTTGCGAACAGCGGCGCATTTGTAATATTACAAAATCGCCGCTGTTCGCTGTCAGGCA
>NZ_JBMNUP010000084.1:0-7923 GCF_050946325.1 Agathobaculum sp.
GGCTACCTGCCCGAGTCCATGCACGGCGCCGGCTCGCCGCAGGCGCAGCGCATCATGATCGCGCGTCAGTCCAACCTCGAGATGAAGAAGCAGCTCGCCAAGGATATCGCTCGTATCAAGTAATTTTCTTTGACAGCATCCATAGGCACTCACGGTACAGCCGCGAGTGCCTATGTTTGCAATTTACCCAAAATCGTTTGAATTTTAACAAGTAAGGAGTGTATCCGCACATGCTGCGCTGCACTGTAAAATTCTGTGGCGGCTGCAATCCGCGTTATGACCGCGGACAGGCCTACAACACCGTACGAAACGCACTGACGGACGCCGCATCTTTTTCTTATCCGGAAGACGGCATCCATTATGACGTTTTGCTGATTATCCGCGGATGCACGGGATGTCCCTATCTGTATGAGGAAATTGACGCCGCGCACCGCGTTATTTTAACCGATGCGGAGGACATACAGCCCGCCATTCATCAAATTCTGCAATTGGCGCAGCCCGGCAGCACACATGCCGCTGCCGCATTGTGAGGAGAAAGAGAATACCATGAAGAAAGTCAACATTATCACTGCAGAAGAAGCCGCCCTTAAAGTGCAGGACGGCGATACCATCGCCACCGGCGGCTTTGTAAGCTGCGCCTGCCCCGAAACCCTGTCTACAGCGCTGGAAAAGCGTTTTCTGGAAACCGGCCACCCCAATAATCTGACGCTGTTCTTTGCAGCCGGCCAGGGCCATCGCGACGGCACCGGCGGCGACCATTACGGCCACGAAGGTATGGTAAAGCGCGTCATCGGCGGTCACTGGGACCGCGCCCCCCGTCTGGGCGATTTGGCGCTGGCTAACAAAATTGAAGCATATAACCTGCCGCAGGGCGTTATTTCGCACATGTACCGCGATATTGCGGCACACAACATCGGCACCATCACCCACGTTGGCCTGTATACCTTCGCCGATCCGCGCAACGGCGGCGGCAAGCTGAATGACGTGACCAAGGAAGATCTGGTTAAAATCGTCAATATCGAAGGCGAGGAACGCCTGCTGTACAAGGGCTTCCCCATCAACGTTGTTTTCCTGCGCGCTTCTTACTGCGATGAGTACGGCAACTGCACGGTTCACCGCGAAATCGGCCCGCTGGACGTAACGGCCATGGCGCAGGCCTGCAAGAACTCGGGCGGCAAGGTTATCGTTCAGGTGGAAAAAATCGTGCAGGGCGGTTCTCTTGATCCCAAGCTGGTTGCCATTCCCGGCATTTATGTTGACTCTGTTGTCGTTGGTTCCGAGGAGGACAACATGCAGTGCCTCGGCATGCCGTACGACGGCGCGCTGACCGGTGAATTCCGCATTCCTGTAGACGCCATCCCCCCCATCCCGATGGACGCCAAGAAGATCATCGCCCGCCGCGCAGCGATGGAGCTGCCGCCTGATGCCATCGTCAACCTTGGCACGGGCGCGCCGGAAAAAATCGCCAACGTTGCCGCAGAGGAAGGCATTTCTGATAGAATGACGCTGACGGTAGAGGCCGGCTCCATTGCGGGCGTACCTTACGGCGGAACGCAGTTCGGTGCGGCAGCCAACGCAATGTGCATCATTCCGCACAACGTGCAGTTTGACTTCTATCAGGGCGGCGGCCTGGACGTTGCCTTCCTCGGCCTGGCAGAGACCGCGCCGAACGGCGACCTGAACGTTTCCAAGTTCGGCACCCGTCTGGCCGGCGCCGGCGGATTTATTGATATTACGCAGAACGCCAAAAAGGTGGTTTACTGCGGCACCTTCACCGCCAAGGGCCTCAAGACCGACTGTGTGGACGGCAAGCTCGTCATCACGCAGGAAGGCTCCAAGAAAAAGTTCGTCAACGCCGTGGAACATATCACCTTCTCCGGCGATTATGCGAACAAGGTCAAGCAGCCTGTTCTCTATATCACCGAGCGCTGTGTGTTCGCACTTCGCCCCGAAGGCGTTACCCTGATTGAGATTGCGCCCGGCATCGACCTGCAAACGCAGATCCTCGATCAGATGGAGTTCACACCCCACATCGAACGCCAGGCGGACGGCTCCATCAAGCTGATGGATGCCCGCATCTTCCGCGACGAGCTGATGGGTCTGGCAAACGATTAACTTTCGAGTTTATTTTATGTGCGTGTTGTGTATCTTTTGGGCATGATATTGGTTATTTCATAAATTTTGCGAAAAGCCCTTGCATTCCTCTGTACATTTGATAAAATATTAACGAACTCGAAAAGAGAAGACCCCCCATTACCGCGTCGGTCCGCCGGCGTAAGAGAAAAAAAGGAGATTTGCCCAATGAACGTTTACATCTGTTCTGCTGCCCGTACTGCAATCGGCACTTACGGCGGCACCCTCCGCGACGTATCCGCTGCCCAGCTTGGTATTGCCGCTGCCAACGCTGCCGTTGAGCGCGCCGGCGTTGACAAGACCGCAATTGACGAAGCTCTGTTCGGCCAGGTGCTGCAGGGCGGCTGCGGCCAGAACGTAGCCCGTCAGGTATCCCTCGGCATCGGCATGCCGATTACCACCCCCGCAATGACCCTGAACAAGGTTTGCGCTTCCTCTATGCGCGCGATTTCCCTCGGCTCCCAGATCATCCGCTCCGGCGAAGGCGAGAACGGCATGATGCTGGTCGGCGGCTGCGAGTCCATGTCCGGCGCGCCGTACATCTCCCGCAACATGCGCTGGGGCGCCCGTATGAACGACGTAAAGTTCGTTGATATGATGGTTTATGACGGCGTATTTGACGTATTCAACCAGTACCACATGGGCATCACTGCGGAAAATGTTGCCGAGCAGTACGGCATCACCCGTGAGATGCAGGATCAGATCGGCTATGAGTCCCAGATGAAGGCTGCCAAGGCGATTGCCTCCGGCCGCTTCAAGGACGAAATCGTTCCGATCGAAGTAAAGAAGAAGAAGGAAACCATCGTATTTGATACCGACGAGCACTGCCGCGCACAGACCACGCTGGAGGGTCTTGCCAAGCTGCGTCCGGCATTCAAGAAGGACGGCACCGTTACTGCGGGCAACGCTTCCGGCATTAACGACGCAGGCGCCGCTATGATCATCGCTTCCGAGGACTTCGTTAAGGCGCACGGCCTCAAGCCGCTGGCCAAGATCCGTTCCTTCGGCTCTGTAGGCTGCGATCCGTCCATCATGGGCGTAGGCCCGATCGAGTCCACCCGTCAGGCCCTCAAGCGCGCCGGCATGACCGTTGCCGACCTTGAGCTGATCGAGTCCAACGAGGCGTTTGCCGCGCAGGCTGCTGCGGTTAACCGTGAGCTGGGCTTCAATATGGACATCGTTAACGTAAACGGCGGCGCAATTGCGCTGGGCCACCCGATCGGCGCAGCCGGCTGCCGCATCACCACCACCCTGATTTACGAAATGATCAAGCGCGACCTGACCGTTGGCCTTGCTACCATGTGCATCGGCGGCGGTATGGGCGAAGCCATCATCGTAGAGCGCGACGAGTTCTGCAAGTAAAAAATGATTCCGGCGGGGGCTGCATCAGCCCCCTGCCATATCATTTCTCAAAAAATCTGAAAGGAAGTTTTTCCAATGACCGACGTAGTAATTGAGAAAAAGGGCCATGTAGCCATCGTCAAGATTGAGCATATGAAGGCCATGAACGCTCTGTCCACCGACATGTACGCCCAGCTTGAAGAGGCGTTTGACGAAGTCGGCAAGATGGAGGACGTTTACGCCGTCGTTCTGACCGGCTCCTCTGTTGTCAACAAGAAGGGCAAGACCGTTAACTCCTTCGTCGCCGGCGCTGACATCGCGCAGATGTCCACCATGACGGTTGAGGAAGGCAAGTTCTTCGGCAACGATTCCAACCGCGTCTGCTGGAAGATTGAGAACTTCAAGCGCCCCGTCATCGCTGCAATCAACGGCTTCTGCCTGGGCGGCGGCTGCGAGCTGGCCATGTCCTGCGACATCCGCCTCGCTTCTGACAACGCGCTGTTTGGCCAGCCCGAAGTTGGTCTGGGCATCACCCCCGGCTGCGGCGGCACCCAGCGTCTGGCCCGCATCATCGGCGTGGGCAAGGCCAAGGAACTGATTTACACCGCCCGCGGCAACTACACTGCACAGCAGGCGCTGGAAATGGGCCTTGTTAACTATGTGTATCCGCTGGAAAACCTGCTGGACGAGGCTGTTAAGCTGGCTGAGGAGATTGCTGCGCAGGCACCGATCGCCGTTGCGCTCTGCAAGGAAGCCATCAATGTTGGCATGCAGGTTGACCTGAACTCCGCGCTCAAGCTGGAAGGCAACATCTTCGGCGAGTGCTTTGCAACCGAAGACCAGAAGTACGGCATGGCTTACTTCCTGGACAAGAACAAGGATAAGCCCGCCAAGGAGTTCAAGAACAAGTAATCCGCCTTATTCATCCTAACTTTATGGAAAAGAGGTAAAAATCATGAAAGTTTGTGTATTTGGCGCCGGCAACATGGGCGCACGCATTTCTGAAGTTTTCCTGACCAACGGCCACGACGTAACGATGGTAGACATCAAGCCCGAATTCTGCGAGCGCGGCGTTAAGACCATCACCGGCGACCTTTCCTTCCTGGTTAAGAAGGAAAAGATGACCGAAGAGAAGAAGAACGAGCTGCTGGCCGGCCTCAAGACCTCCTGCGACCGCAACGCCGCTGCTGACGCCGAGTTTGTCATCGAAGTTATTCTGGAAAAGATGGAGCTGAAGAAAGAGCTGCTGCAGGATCTGGACAAGATTTGCCCGCCGGACACCATCTTCGCTTCCAACACCTCTGCGCTGTCCATCACTGAGATGGCTGCCTGCATCCCGAACCGTGCAGACAAGATGATCGGCTGCCACTTCTTCAACCCCGCTCAGATCATGAAGCTGGTTGAGGTTACCCGCGCTATCCAGACCTCGGACGAAACCTTCCAGAAGGCGTTCGATCTGATGGCTTCGCTGGGCAAGACCCCTGTATCGGTCAACGAAGGCCCCGGCTTTGTTGTTAACCGCATCCTGATTCCGATGATGAACGAAGCCATGGGCATCGTTGCAGACGGCATTGCCTCCCCTGCTGATGTTGATATTGCGATGCAGCTTGGCGCCGGCATGAAGTCCGGCCCGCTTCACACGGCTGACCTGGTTGGCCACGATGTCAACCTCGCCATCATGGAAACCCTGTACCGCGAGACCGGCGACCCGAAGTACCGTCCGCATCCGCTGATGCGCAAGATGGTTCGCGCCGGCTGGCTGGGCGTTAAGTCCGGCAAGGGCTTCTTTGAATATGACGGCCCCTTCGGCAAGGAAATTGTAAAGTAAGTTTAAAACTTTCAGACAAATGAGGCTATGCATCTGCATAGCCTCATTTATTTTCTTTTCCCTTTACAAATTATTTCAGTTTTGCACAATTTTTATTACCATTATTTATATCTTTTTACAAAAACATTGTCGATGTATAGCATTTTTTCACGAAACAAGATATAATGGTGCTGAGCATTAAAAAAGCAGACGTACCATCATGGCAGAGGCGGTAAAAGCCGCTAAATCTGCGCATAATGCAGCAATTACAGCATATCTGAGGTTGTGCAGGCCCAAATATCCGCTGTAAACGCTAAGCGTGTACAGGCTGGTTTCCGATGCCCCCAGCATCACCGCTGCCACGCGCCCGATATAGCTGTCCGGGCCAAACCGATGCATCAGCTCGCTGCCCATTGCCAGCTTACCGCCGCCGCTTACAGGTCCAAGCAGCACCAGCGCGGCGCACTCTTTGGGAATACCCACTATCCGGAAAGCCGGCGCCAGAGCGGCAGCCACAAAATCAATTGCACCGGATGCGCGCAGCATATGTACAACGGTCAGCATACCGACCATCGTTGGCAAAATGTTGACCGCCGTCTGCAGGCCATTCTTTGCTCCACGCAGAAAGACGGAGAACACATCAACCCCTTTATACAGAGCGTATATGCCGACTATCGCCAGCAGGGCCGGCACAAACGCATCCTGAATCCACTGCATTGCACTCCCCTTCCCAAAAGCAGGTAAATTTCTGAAAATTCAAAATTTTTTTGGAAATTTAAGTTATTTCGACAAATTTTGCACTCTTTGTATGTAATAATACAAATTGTAATCCGGTCAGTCATTTCCTCTCATTTTTCATCGGGAAAGATCGGCCGAAACATTCTTCCGCAAATCAGCACAGTGGCTACCGAGACGGCAGACGCCCCCCAAACTGCGGGCATGATGTCAAACGGAGCTGCAGCGCCGCTGGCCGCGCGCACAGCTGCCACAGTGGATGGAATCAGTTGAATGGATGCTGTATTTAATGTCATCAGGGTCAGCACCGTATCCGGCGCTCCCCGCCGCCCTGCCAGCGTATACAAACGATCGACTGCCTGCAGTCCCAGCGGCGTTGCCGCATTGGACAGGCCAAGCAGATTCGCTGTCACATTTGCGCTGACCGCTTCCATCGCTTTTTGGTCTCCGGCTGCATTGCCGAACAGCGGACGAAGCAGCGGCATTAAAATGCAGGATAGTTTTTCTGCCAGCCCGGATGCACGAAACAGTTCCATCATACCGCTCCAGAAACACATCAGTCCCGTGATGCTGATTGCCAGCGTAACCGCTTCTGCCGCGCCTGTACCGACCGCTGCCGTAACAGCATCCAGCCGTCCGGATATTGTGCCAAAAAGCAGCGCAACGGTCAGAAATCCTACCCAAACTGCAGAAAGCACATGTTTTCCCCCTATTCTTTCCCCTGCACAAAATCCCATCTGGGGTTGCGTGATATAATTTCGAATGATGAATTCACCCATGGAATGAAGGAGTACAACACCATGAAATCTACCGGTATTGTTCGCAAAGTCGATGAGCTCGGCCGCATTGTTTTGCCGATTGAATTGCGCAGGACGCTCGATATTGACGTCCGTGACGCATTGGAAATCTATGTGGACGGTAACCAGATTGTACTGAAAAAGTATGAGCCCGCCTGCGTTTTCTGCGGAAACGCCAAGGATGTTACCAATTACAAGGGCAAAAATGTTTGCCGCAACTGCATCCAGGAAATTGGCCTGCTCTGATTGTGCGACAGCGTTACTTACCGGTCTCCCGTTGTGTACGGGCGGCCGGTTTTTCTTTATGCGCTTCCGGACGTACTCTGCCATGTTCCGACTGTGCCCTGTACTTTTCCCGTGTCGCCATACCGCCGCGGATGTGGCGCTCGTTTTTATTGGTACGCAATACTTCCTGCACGCGGTCATACAGTACCGCATTTAATTTTTGCAGCCGTGTTGTAATGTCCTTATGTACCGTTGACTTAGATATACCAAACCGCGCTGCCGTCTGCCGCACGGTTGCCCGTTTTTCCACCATGTACTGCGCAAGCCGAATCGCCCGCTCCTCGGGTAAGCCCTTCACCATCGTCCCCCCTGCCGTTGACGCATTACTGCTAACAGCCTATGCACGGCGGCGGAACGATAGAACGAAGCCCTGCCATAAAAAAACGCGCCGCCTATTTCAGCAGCGCGTTGATTCCTTGTGTATGATATTCTACCAGGCGGTTCAGGTTGACGCGCACCTCCCGCGGACGAACGCGATTTTTCAAAATCTGCACGGTTCCGTCGATCAGATTGCGCGCCATGATTTGGGAAAGCAAGTCCCTGTTGTCCTCATCTGCAAGCAGCGGCGCAGTCTTGGCGGCAAACAGGTCGATCAGGCTGCTGCGCAGCCCCTCATAGCGGGTGCCCTGCGCCTGCTCCATAATCAGCAGCAAACCGTATTTCTCTGCCAGCAGCAGAGAGATGACTTCCTCCGTCAGCAGCACCTGATACTCCCGCGCGCCGGTATGCAGATCAAACCGTTTATCCCGCAAGCGCAAAATCAATTTTTTGAGTCCCTCTGCCGCACCGTCCGTCAACTCATAGAACAGTTCTTCTTTGTTCCTG
>NZ_JBMNUP010000085.1:0-7787 GCF_050946325.1 Agathobaculum sp.
TTGCTCTCAATCAGCTCTGCCAGCGCGGGGTTGGCCTCGCACAGCCAGCGGCGGTGCGCAATGCCGTTGGTCACGTTGCGGAACTTGGCAGGATAGATCTTGTAAAAATCGTTGAACACGCGCTCCTTGAGGATTTCCGAATGCAGCGCGGAAACGCCGTTGACCGAGAACGAGCCGGCAATCGCCAGATGCGCCATGCGCACCGTTTCATTTGCAACAATGGCCAGCTTGGAAATTCTCTGGAAGTCGTTCGGGAAAAATCTCCACAGTTCCTTGCAGAAGCGCTCGTTGATTTCATAAATAATCTGCATGATGCGCGGCATCAGCTCCTGCATCAGCGATACCGGCCAGCACTCCAGCGCTTCGGGCATAACGGTGTGGTTGGTGTATGCAACCGACTGGGAGGTGATGTTCCACGCCTGTTCCCAGCTCATGTTGTTGTCATCCATCAGGATGCGCATCAGCTCCGGAATGACCAGCGTCGGGTGGGTATCGTTGATATGCAGCACATGCTTGTGCGCAAAGTTATCCAGCATGCCGTATTTGGCCTTGTGCTTGGCGCAGATGTCCTGCAGCGTGGCAGAAACCAGGAAGTACTGCTGCTTCAGGCGCAGGGACTGTCCCTCGCGGTGGTTATCCTCCGGATAGAGGATCATCGAGATGGTCTCCGCCATCGCATGCTTTTCCACCGCCTTCAGATACTCGCCCGAGGAGAACAGCTTATAGTCCAGCGCAATCGGGCTTCTGGCCTCCCACATGCGCAGGCGGGCGGTGTTGTCCGTGCCGTAGCCGGAAACCGGCATATCATACGGAACGGCCAGCACGGGCGTATAATCGTGATACTTGACCACCAGCTTGCCGGTTTCGTCAAAGTAAGTGTCAATATGGCCGCCGATTCGGACTTCGCGGACGTCGTCCATCGCCGGAATGTGCCATACATCGCCCGAAGCCAGCCAGGAATCCGGCAGTTCCACCTGCCGGCCGTCCTCAATCTTCTGCTTGAAGATGCCGTGCTCATAGCGGATGGTATAGCCCGTGCCGCGCACGCCCGTGGTGGCCATGCCGTCCATATAGCAGGCGGCCAGGCGGCCCAGACCGCCGTTGCCAAGGCCGGGGTCGGCTTCCTGCTCAAAGATATCGGCCATTTCATAGCCCATATCGGAAAGCGCTGCGGAAAGCGCTTCCAGCATGCCCAGGTTATAGGCGTTATTGCGCAGGCTGCGGCCAATCAGAAATTCCATGCACAAATAATGCACCTGCCGCTCTCCGTATTTTTCAACCTGATTCTGGGTCTCAATCATGTGTTCGGTCAGCGCGTCACGGACAACAAGCGCACAAGCCTCATATACCTGCTCCTTGGAGGCGTCCTCGACCTCCCGGCCGAAGTGCCGCTGCAATTTGCCGGCGATGGCCTCTTTCAGCGCAGTTTTGGTGTAATGGTTCTTTGGCATGGTTTCTTCTAACTCCTCACTCTTTTTTTCAGCTTACCAGCCCAGGGCGGAATGGTAAACCTCAATGTATTTGTCAGCAGAGCGGTCCCAACTGAAATCGGACTGCATGCCCTGCAGCATCAGCTTTTTCCACGCGGGCTTATTGTAGCGGAATACGCCGCAGGCCTCGCGGATCACATGCAGCATATCATGCGCATTATAGCTGGCAAAGGTAAAGCCGTTGCCCGTGCCCGCATAATCGACAAATGCCTGCACCGTATCCTTCAGGCCGCCGGTTTCGCGTACAATCGGAATGGTGCCGTAGCGCAGCGCGATCATCTGCGCCAGGCCGCACGGCTCAAACTTGGAAGGCATCAGGAACATATCCGAGCCGGCATAGATCCGGTTGGCCAGATCGCCCGAGAACATGATGGACGCCGAAATCTTATCCGGATAGCGGCGCTTGGCTTCCAGGAACATCTGCTCATAGCGCCATTCGCCCGTGCCCAGCACAATCAGGCGGATATCGTCCTGCAGCATATCATGCAGCACAGCCTCAATCAGATCCAGGCCCTTCTGGTCGGCAAAGCGGGTAACAATGCCGATGACAGGCGTATTCTCATCGCCTTCCAGGCCGCAGAGCTTCAGAAGTTCCAGTTTGTTTACCAGCTTGCCTTCGGGATGCTCGGGCGAATAGGGCTTGAAAATCTTGGTATCCGTAGCCGGATTATTCCCCTCCATATCAATACCGTTGAGAATGCCGTGCAGCTTATAGCTGTTCATACGCAGCACGGAATCCAGCCGGTAACCGTAGTATTCGGTCTGAATCTCGCCCGCGTAGGTGGGCGAAACGGTCGTCACCACGGTTGAGGCCACAATGGCAGCCTTCATCAGGTTGACGTCCCCGTCCATCGCCATAAAGCCCGAACGGAAGTGCGCGTCATCAATGCCCAGCACATATTCCAGAATTTCACGTCCATAGCGGCCCTGATACTGGATATTGTGGATGGTGAACACGGTTTTGATATTCTCATAAAACGGGCGGGAGGCGAACATCAGGTTGTAATACACCGGAACCAGCGCGGTCTGCCAGTCATTGCAGTTGATGACGTCCGGCTTCCAGTCCAGGTCGGGCAGAATCTCCAGCACGGCCTTGGAAAAATACGCAAAGCGCTCCGCATCGTCATACTCGCCGTAGGTGCGGCTGCGGGCAAAGTAATATTCGTTGTCAATAAAATAATACGTCACGCCGTCCGCTTCATAGCGGAAGATGCCGCAGTACTGGTTGCGCCAGCCCAGACGGACATAGGCGTTCTTCAGGTAATAAAACTTTTCACGGGTGCCTGCGTCAATCGAGGAATAAAGCGGGCAGAATACGCGCACATCATGGCCCTTTGCGGCCAGCGCCTTGGGCAGCGAGCCCGCGACGTCGCCCAAACCGCCGGTTTTGACGAACGGTGCGCATTCGCTGGTAACATACATTATTTTCATAAAGAGCCCTTCCTCCCCATTCGGCTGCATGGAAGCAGGCCTTTTCCCGCTTCCATGCGCCCGATATTCACATTATACTAAATTATTCCCTGCCGCAATATTGGGATTTTCAACGAACATTTCTCGCTTTGCGGCCTTATTTTTGCTCAGTTGTCTTATTTTTAACAAAGTCTTATCAAACGGTAGCATACTTTCCAATCGTAATCGGATAGTTTTCGTGCCCCATCATGGTGCGTCCCTCGCGGATGATTACGTCGCGGTCGGTGATGACATGGCGGAGCGAAGCTTCGGACAGAATCCGGCCGCCCTCCATGATGATGCAGTCGCGCAGTTCCGCGCCCTTTTCCACCTTCACATCGCGGAACAGGATGCTGTTCTGCACGGTGCCTTCAATCACGCAGCCATCCGCCACCAGGCTGTCTTCCACCACGGCCTGATCGCCGTAATAGGTGGGCGCTTCATCCTTGATGCGGGTCAGAATCGGACGGGAGCTCTTAAACACCTCGTCCCGCACGTCCTTATCCAGCATATCCATGTTGGAATGGAAGTAATCGTAAGTATCCTCCACCTTGCAGGCGTATTCATTGAACAGATATGCGTTCACCGTGCCGTCAATCAGCACGCGGGACAAAAACTCACGCTCAAAGTGGATGCAGTTGTGCGTAACGCAGTCCGACAGCATGTGGATGAGGTACTGGCGGCTCATCACATATACGCCAAGCGCCGTGTGCTTGCACTTGCCCTCGTTGGAATCGCCAACGCGGATATCCACCGCCTCTTTCTTGCGGTTGAGCTCCACATAGGTGGTAAAGGGGGAATCCTTGCGCTTTTTGGTGCAGACCATGGTCAGGTCGGCGCCCGTTTTGACATGATGCTCCACCACCTCGTCCAGCGGAATGTTGGCAACGATATCGCCGTCCGCAATGACGACATAATCCGCCTTGTTTTTCTGCAGGAAGGTGACCGCGCCGGCCAGCGCGTCAATCTTGCCGCGGTACTCGCCCGTAATCAGCGGCGAGGACTTTTTGGAATAGGAATACGGCGGCAGCAGCGTGATGCCCGAATTTTTGCGGGACAAATCCCAGTCCTTTGCCGTGCCGATGTGGTCAATCAGCGACTGATACTTGTCCTTCATCAGCATGCCCACGCGGTAAATGCCGCTGTTTACCATGTTGGACAGCATAAAGTCAATGATGCGGTATCTGCCGCCCCACTGCACCGCGCCCACGGTGCGGTGCTCGGTAATCTCCCGCAAATCGTTATCGCTGTCAAATGCAATAATAATGCCCAAAACGCTTCTCATCATGTCTGCCCCCTTACTTCTCGTCCGGCAGATCGCTGCCGGCCATTTCCTTCGCGGCCAGCGTTGCGCCCTGACCGATGCGCACGCCGCTTGCCACAACGGCCACGCCCCACTTGTCCGCGTCGCAGTCTGCCGGACACGCGCCGACCGATGCGTTCTTGGCAATCACCGCACCGGATGCCACGATCGAGTAGCGCACGGTTGCGCCCTCTTCCACCACGGCGCCCGGCATCAGGATGGAATACTCCACCTTGGCGCCCTTGGCGATTTTCACATCCTGGAACAGCACGGATTCCGAGACCTCGCCCGCGATTTCGCAGCCCTCGCTCAGCAGCGAGTGAATCACCTTGGCGCCCTTGGCCACAAAATGCGGGGGCGAGCCGGTGGCGCGTCCGTAAATCTTCCAGGAATCGTCCGACAGGTTGAGTCCGGAATTGGGGGAAAGCAGGTCCATATTGGCTTCCCACAGGCTCTCAATCGTGCCAACGTCCTTCCAGTAGCCCTCAAAGCGATAGGACACCATTTTTTCGCCCGCGTTCAGCATGGCCGGAATGATGTTCTTGCCGAAATCGTTCGAGGAATTCTCATCCGCTTCATCGTCAATCAGGTACTTGCGCAGCTTTTCCCAGGTGAAGATATAAATACCCATGGAAGCCAGCGTGGACTTGGGCTGCTTGGGCTTTTCCTCAAACTCATAGATGGTGCCGTCCGGCTTGCAGTTCATAATGCCGAAGCGGGACGCCTCGTCCAGCGGCACATCCAGCACGGCGATGGTCGCGTCCGCGCCCGTTTCCTTGTGCTGCTGCAGCATTTTGTTGTAATCCATCTTGTAAATATGGTCGCCCGAAAGAATCAGCACATATTCCGGATCGTAGTCGTCCAAAAAAGCGATGTTCTGGTAAATGGCGTTGGCCGTGCCCTTATACCAGCTTGTGCCCGTGCTGTTTTCATACGGCGGCAGCACATATACGCCGCCGCGCAGACGGTCCAGGTCCCAGGTCTGGCCTGCGCCGATATAAGAGTTCAGCACATGCGGCTCGTACTGCGTCAGCACGCCAACCGTGTCAATCCCCGAGTTGACGCAGTTGGACAGCGGGAAATCAATAATGCGGTATTTGCCGCCAAACGGCACCGCCGGCTTGGCAACGTTATCCGTCAGTACATACAGGCGGCTGCCCCGTCCGCCAGCCAGCAGCATTGCCACGCATTCTTTTTTCCGATACATTGATGACTCTCCTTTATGTGATTTACTTTATTTTTATCATTCCGGTTATTGACCGGCGTCTTCCTGTTTGACCACGGCCTTCGGGCCTGTCTTTGCAACAGCCTTTTCCCCCGTTTTGGCAACCGCCTTTGTGCCCGTTTTTGCCACCGCCTTCGGGCCGGCCTGAGCCACCGCTTTGGAACCTGTTTTGGCAACCGCCTTTTGCCCTGTTTTGGCAACCGCCTTTGTATCCGCCTTGATCACGGCGCCCGCCTGCTTTTTGGCGGCCTCAATCTCCGCCCTGGTGCGGCGCTTGGCGCGCGGCTTGCCCTTGAAGAACAATACGCCAAAGCGGGGAACCTGAATGCTGATGGACTGCTCCTGCCCGTGCATCGGCTTGGAAGACGTCCTCACCTTGCCGTTTGAAGCGCCGCTGCCGCCAAACTCCGTCCGGTCAGAGGTGAATACCTCCTCCCATGTTCCGGCAAAGGGCACGCCGATGCGGTAATGCTCCTGCACCTCGGGCGAGAAGTTGACCACCGCCACCAGATCCGTTCCGTCCCTGGCAATGCGGCGGAAGGCGATGATGTTGTTGCGGTTATCCTCATGGCTGATCCACTCAAAGCCGCGCCAGTCGGTATCCTGCTCCCAGAGCTGCGGGGCGGACAGATAGAACTGGTTGAGCGCCTTCACATAGTTCTGCATCTGCCGGTGCGCCGGATAGTCAAGCAGCATCCAGTCCAGACCCTTCTGGTAAGCCCATTCGGAAAACTGTGCAAACTCCCCGCCCATGAACAGCATTTTTTTGCCCGGGTGCGCGGTCATATAGCCGTACAGCGCGCGCAGGCCGCCGAACTGGTTTTCATACGGGGGCGGCATTTTGCCGATGAGCGAGCACTTGCCGTGCACCACCTCATCATGCGAGAGCGGCAGGATGTAATTTTCCGAAAAAGCGTACATGAACGAGAAGGTAATCTTATCGTGCATATCCTTGCGGAAGAACGGGTCGGCCGAGCAGTAGCACAGCATATCGTTCATCCAGCCCATGTTCCACTTGAAGTTGAAGCCCAGGCCGCCGTCATAGCCCGGCTTTGTCACCATCGGCCACGCGGTCGATTCCTCGGCAATCATCATCACATCCGGATGCGCGGTCAGAATATTTTCATTGAGCAGACGGAGGAAATCCACCGCCTCCAGATTTTCGCGGCCGCCGTGGATATTGGGCCGCCATTCGTTCTGGCGGTTATAGTCCAGATACAGCATGGAAGCAACCGCGTCCACGCGCAGGCCGTCCATATGGAACTTTTCAATCCAGAACATCGCGGAGGAGAACAGCAGGTTGCGGGTGGATACCTTGCCGTAATCAAATACGCGCGTGCCCCACTCCTTATGCTCCATCTTGAGCGGATCGGCATATTCATACAGGTGCGAGCCGTCAAACTCAACCAAACCGCAGCCGTCCTTGGGGAAGTGCGCGGGCACCCAGTCCATGATAACGCCCAGGCCGGCCTGGTGCGCCTTATCCACCAGATACATCAGGTCCTTGGGCGTGCCGTAGCGGCTGGTGGCGGCAAAATAGCCGATCACCTGATAGCCCCACGAACCGTCGAACGGGTATTCGGTCAGCGGCATAAACTCAATATGGGTATAGCCCATTTCCTTGACGTAGGGCACCAGCTCGTCCGCCAGCTGGCGGTAAGAGTAGAAATTGCCGTCCTCATGCACCTTCCAGGAGCCGAGGTGGCACTCGTAAATATTGACCGGATTGGAATACGGCAGGTGTTCGCTCCGCCAGTTCAGCCAGCTCTCATCGCCCCACTCATAGCCCTCAATATCATAAACCTTGGAAGCGTTGCCCGGGCGGGTTTCCGCATGGAAGCCGTACGGGTCGGACTTATCGAAAATATCACCCGATTTTGCCCATACGCTATATTTATATGCGGCATATTCGGCAACATGCGGGATAAATTTTTCCCAAATACCCTGTTCGTCCCGCTCCATCGGGTCTGCTTCTCTGTTCCAGTCGTTAAATTCGCCCATAACCGATACTTTTTCGGCCTCCGGCGCATACACGCGGAACAGATAGCCCTGCTCGCCGTCCTGCTCGTACGGATGCGCGCCCATATAGTCGAACGCGCGGCAGTCACGTCCGGAATAGAACTGCTGGCTGCGCTTTTCACAGGCCGGCGATGCGGCTTTTTTCTTCATTTCGCATCTCTCCCTCTTTTCACTGCTCTCACACGCCGGATGCCGCAAAAATCGTGCCGTTTTCGCATCACCCACCTGCTTTTGAGCAGATAGTCTCACTTTAGTTGGGTATAGTATACATCACTGCGCGAAAAAAGTCCAGCAATTTTAC
>NZ_JBMNUP010000086.1:0-7701 GCF_050946325.1 Agathobaculum sp.
TATAAACGGATACCACAGTGCCGGGCGTCAGGTCGCCGCGCGGCTCGGCCAGACCGGACAGGTTGGGCGCAAGCTCTATGAATACGCCGTAAGGCTCGACAGAGCGGACAATGCCGCGCACCGTTTCTCCGGGAGAAAACAACGCGGCATTTTGCTCCCATGTGCCGAGCAGTTCGCGGTGGGTGAGCGAGATGCGGCGGTTTGCCGCATCGACCTGCCGGACGGCGGCGAAGATCTGCTGGCCGACGGAGAGACGGTCCCCAGGGTGGAAAATGCGCGAGACGGACAGGTTTTCAATGCCGATGAGCGAGGGAATGCCGCAGCCGATATCGACGAATGCGCCGAACGGCTCCAGATGGGTGACGCAGGCGGGGATGACATCGCCGGGAAGAAGGGTTTCCAGCAGAAAATCCTGCGCCTGCTGCTGCACAGCCGTGCGGCTGAGCCACACCGTAGGCGGAACGGTGTCTTCCTCTATATCGGATACGGAAAAACAGGTTGGCTTGCCCACGCGGGACAATATGGCGATTTCGCGCGTATCTCCCTCCGCCACGCCGAGCGCGCAGCAGGAACGGGGCATAATGCCCTGCGCAAAACCAAAATCGAACAGCAGGTCGTGCGCAGCGGTGCATCGCTGCGCAGGCGCTTCCAAAATCGTGTGTTCCCGCTGTGCGCGCCGCAGGCCGTCCAGCGAGGAGAGCGCAGCCTGCACTTCGCTGCGCGCGGCATAGCTGCCCTCGGGCAGATAATATTCGTCTGTTTTCATCATATGGCCGAACCTCCTTTGGCTCTGCCCTACTATATGACTGGCATCAGGCGGTTATGCCCTGCTGAAAATTGCCGATTTGTTCACAAATAATCAGCAGGCTGTGTTATAATATATAATGAAATCGGTTCGCAGCAAAATGCGGACGGCAAATGGAGTGAGGACAAATGGACGTACAGGTCGGCGATATCTTAACGATGAAAAAGCCGCACCCTTGCGGCTCCAAACAGTGGAAGGTGCTGCGCACCGGCATGGATTTTAAGCTCAAATGCGAAGGCTGCGGGCATGAAGTTATGCTGCCGCGCAGCAAGGCGGAAAAAAACATCCGGACGATAGAACGGGAGGGACAGATCGTATGCTGATCGACGGAAAACAGATGCACATCCAAATCAAAAGGGGAGACATTGGCCGCTATGTCATTTTGCCGGGCGATCCGGCGCGCACGGCGAAAATCGCGCGGTATTTTGACGAACCGCAGCAAATCGCCCAGAACCGCGAGTATACCCTGTGGACGGGCAAGCTGGACGGAGAGCCGGTCGCCGTCTGCTCGACGGGTATCGGCGGGCCTTCGGCAGCCATTGCGCTGGAAGAGCTGGTCGAGTGCGGCGCGGACACCTTTATCCGCGTGGGCACCTCGGGCGGCATCGTCGATGCGGTCAAGGGCGGCGATATCGTGATTGCCACGGCCGCCATCCGGCAGGAGGGCACCAGCCGTGAGTATCTGCCCATTGAATTCCCCGCCGCCGCCAATTTCGCCGTGGTTTCGGCGCTGCGCGACGCGGCCGTACAGCTCGGCCTGACCCATCATCTGGGCGTAATCCAGTCCAAGGACAGCTTTTACGGCGAAATTCGCCCGGCAGAGCAGGCCATTGCGGATGAACTGCTTGCCAAATGGAAGGCATGGAAAGCCGCCGGCGCGCTCACCAGCGAAATGGAGACCGCCGCGCTCCTTATTGTTTCGCAGGTGCTCCATGTGCGCTGCGGCGCAGTGCTCAACGTGCTGTGGAACGCGGATAACGACGACGCGCCCTCCATCCCGCCTGACGCTGCCGAGCGCGGCGTAAAAACCGCAGTTGAAGCACTGCGCATCCTGATACGGGAGGACCGCACCGCGAAATGAGTGAAAAACAAAACCGCACGGCCGACCTGGGACGCGATCCGGTCGGCCCTCTGCTCGTTCGGCTTGCATTGCCGACTATCTGCGCGCAGGTGGTCAACCTGCTGTACAACATCGTGGACCGGATTTACATCGGCCATATTCCGGAAACCGGCGCGGCCGCGCTGACCGGCATGGGCGTCACCTTTCCGGTCATCACGCTGATCTCGGCGTTTGCCGCTCTGATCGGCATGGGCGGCGCACCCCGCGCATCCATCGCCATGGGCGCGGGCGAGCATGAAAAGGCCGAACGCACGCTCGGCACCTGCACCGCCGCCCTGTGGGGGCTGGCCGTTGTTCTGACCGCGGTCTTTCTGCTGTTCCAGCGGCCGCTGCTTGTGCTGTTCGGCGCTTCCCCCGATACCCTGCCTTATGCCATGCAGTACCTGAACATCTATGTGCTGGGCACCATTTTTGTGATGACGGCGCTTGGGCTCAACGGCTTTATCACGGCGCAGGGACGCTCCTCCGTTGCGATGAAAACCGTGCTGATCGGCGCGGTGCTCAACGTGCTGCTCGACCCGCTGTTCATTTTCGTCTTTCATATGGGCGTGCGCGGGGCGGCAGTCGCCACCATACTGTCGCAGGCGGTTTCCGCACTGTGGGTGGTGCGCTTTCTGTGCAGCGAAAACAGCAGTCTGCGGCTGCGAAAGAAATATTTCCGGCTGGACAAGCGGCTGCTGCTGCCCGCCATCGCGCTGGGCGCTTCCCCCTTTATCATGCAGTCAACCGAAAGCCTGCTGACCGTGACCTTTAACGTTTCCCTGCAAAAGTACGGCGGCGATCTGGCCGTCGGCGCCATGACCATCCTGACCTCGGTTGCGCAGATGCTGCAAATGCCGCTGCTTGGTCTGTCGCAGGGCGCGCAGCCCATCCTCAGTTACAATTACGGCGCAAAGCGGGCTGACCGTATGCGGCAGACCGTCAAATACAACCTGATCATCTCCTGCGTGTTTGCCTTTGGCGTGTGGGGTCTGGTGCAGGGGGCGCCGCATCTGGTCGCACAGCTGTTCAATCAGGATGCCGCGTTGGTCGATATGACCGCATGGGCGCTGCGCATCTATTTTGCCGTTGGCTTCACGATGGCATTTCAGGGCACCTTCCAGCAGTGCTTTGTCGCGCTGGGCGAAGCCAAGATTTCGCTCTTTCTCGCGCTTGAGCGCAAGGTTATCCTGCTGATCCCGCTCATTCTGATTCTGCCGTACTTCCTGGCGGATAAGCTGTTCGCCGTCTTTCTGGCCGAGCCGGTGGCGGATCTCCTCGCCGCCGCTACCACAACTGTGCTGTTCCTGCGGCGGTTCCGGCAGATCACACGCGGGCTGGAGCAGCAAACAGCATGACGGGGAGGCGGAAGCATATGTGGTTTGTGCTGGCGCTGCTTTCCGCTGTATTTGCCGCGCTGACCTCAATCCTTGCCAAAATCGGCATTGAGAGTGTCAATTCCCATCTGGCGACTGCCATTCGCACGGCGGTTGTGCTGCTGCTTGCATGGGGCATGGTATTCCTGACCCATGCGCAGAGCGGTATTCACACCATTTCCCCAAAAAGCTGGCTGTTTTTGATTTTATCCGGTCTGGCCACCGGCGCTTCGTGGCTGTGCTATTATAAGGCGCTGCAAATCGGGCAGGCCTCCAGGGTCGTGCCGGTGGACAAGCTGAGCGTTGTAATCACGCTGGTGCTGGCGTTCGTGTTTTTGCACGAGCAGGTGACGGCTAAATCCGCAATCGGCTGCCTCCTGATTGGCGCAGGCACGCTTTTGATGGTGATATAGGCAGGTGAACGGTAAAAAAGTTTGCAAACAGCGCATAACAGGGCGCTGTCACTTAACAGAAAACAGGATAAAAACGCAACGCATTGCTTTCAGCACATGCCAGAGCTGGTAGGTAGCCCAGCCGTCTGCGCCGCAGGGCGCAGGTAAGTAACCTTCCCCTCCGGGTTGTCCCTTCCTGTATGAAAGGTTTCTTTTTTCAGGAGGGTTTCGTTATGAAAAACGGTGCTGTAAAACTGACGGTATTTTTTGAAGACCCGTTTTGGGTGGGCGTGTTTGAGCGGACAGAAGACGGCAGATTATCCGCCTGCCAGACGACGTTTGGGGCCGAGCCAAAGGACTGTGAAGTCTGGGCGTATGTGCTGAAATATTACAGCCGGCTTCGGTTCAGTCCGTCCGTTGCCGTGCCGGTCAGACGGACGGCAGTAAACCCGAAGCGCATCCAGCGGCAGCTGCGAAAACAGGCGGACTGTTCCGGACTTGGAACCAGATCACAGCAGGCGCTGCAATTGCAGCGTGAGCAGAACAAGCAGGAGCGCAGGACGCGCAGCCGCGCACAGCGGGAGCTGGAAGAACAACGGCAGTTTGCACTGAAGCAGAAAAAACGAAAAGAAAAGCATCGGGGCAGATAATACCCCGATGCTTTTTTGCGGTTTTTCTGTCAGATTTTCTCCAGCAGACAGACGCAGTGCGCGGCAATGCCCTCTCTCGTGCCGGTAAAGCCCAATCCTTCCTCGGTCGTCGCCTTGACCGATACGCAGTCCGTCCCGCATCCGATGGCCGCCGCCAGGTTTTCGCGCATCTGCGCGATATGCGGCGCAAGCCTGGGCGCCTGCGCCAGAACGGTCGCATCCAGATTGCCCAGCCGGTATCCTCTGTCGCGCACCAGCGCGGCCACATGCCGCAGCAGGGCGATGCTGTCCGCCCCTGCGTAACGCGGGTCGGTATCCGGAAAGTGTTTGCCGATATCTCCCAGCGCCAGCGCGCCCAGCAGCGCGTCCATCACCGCATGGGTGAGCACATCCGCGTCCGAGTGGCCGAGCAGGCCGCGCTCGTGCGCGATCTCCACACCGCCGATGATGCATTTTCGTCCGGCTGCCAGCCGGTGTACGTCATAGCCGTGTCCAATACGCATATCAGTCCGCCTCCCGCTGCAAAAACGCCTCGGCCGATGCGATATCCTCCGGCGTTGTGATCTTGATGTTTTCGTAGCTGCCGTGCGTGGCGCGCACGGTCTGTCCGCACGCCTCCACCGCCGCGCAGTCATCCGTAAAGGTGCGGCCGGCCCGCGCGGCCTCCTGCAGCGCATGCAGCAGAGTCTCCCGCCGGAACACCTGCGGTGTCTGCACTGCGGACAGCGTATCCCGCGGCACATCCGCGGCAATGCAGCCGTTTTCAATGCGCTTGATGCTGTCCTTCACCGGAACGACCGGCGCCGCCGCGCCGTATTCCGCGGCAGCATAGACTGCTTCTGCGATGACTGCCTCACTGACGAGCGGCCGCGCTCCGTCATGCACAGCAACAAGGGCGGTACCCTCGGGCGCGGCGGCGATTCCCGCCAGCACAGAGGCCGTGCGGCTGTCTCCGCCCCGCGTTACGGTGCGCAGCTTGCCGATGCCGTATGCGCGCGCCAGCTCGGTATACGGCACGATATCCTGCTCGCGGCAGACCAGCACAATATCCCGCACCGCCGCGCATTTTTCAAAGGCGGACAGCGTGTGCGCCAGCACAGGCACGCCATGAAGCAGCAGCAGCAGTTTATTTTCTCCCCCCATGCGGCGGGAGGAACCGGCCGCCACGATCACCGCGCATACCGCGGGCAGGCGGGTTGTTTTTCGTTTTTTGAACAAACGATCCTCTCCTTTAAAAAGGGCTTTGCACAAAATGCAAAGCCCCAACTGTCTGATTATTCAATACAAAGCTGTGCGTTTACCAGCTCGGCTGCCTGCTGCGGAGAAATATCAAGCGCAAACGCAAGTTCCGAATCAATGATTTGCCGCGCGGAGACAAGCATTTTC
This sequence comes from Agathobaculum sp., assembly GCF_050946325.1. GTDB lineage: Bacteria > Bacillota > Clostridia > Oscillospirales > Butyricicoccaceae > Agathobaculum. The sequence continues at coordinate 5,709 of NZ_JBMNUP010000086.1, forward strand.
TTTTCTCCTGCGGACAGGCCGCGTTCCCTGTCCCGTTCGGACAGGTTTTTGATGACCTGCGCCACTTCAAGCAGGTCGCCTGAGCGGAGATGCAGCATATTCTCCCGATAACGCTGGTTCCAGCCCTTTTCTTCGGTACGGGAAATATCGCCAAACCGCTGGAGAAGCGCTTCGGCCTGTTCGCGGGAACATACCTGCCGCACACCGAGTTTTTCACAGGATTCGACGGGCAGAAACAGCTCGGTATCGTCAAGGGCCAGCTTAAGGGCATAATACGGCGCGGGCACGCCGTCGATGGCGCGTGTGACAATATCCACAATTATGCCCGCTCCGTGCAGGGGATGCACGATTTTGTCGCCGATCTGAAACATTTTTCCTCCGTTCCAGCAAGCCGTATGGTCAATTTTATTTTACACCCGTGCAGCGGGTTTGGCAAGGTTTTTTGCCGTTTTTGCGGCGATAAGTGCGCCAATCAGCCACAACCAGCACCCGCCGCCGTGAAAAAACAGAAAAGCGCCCGCCCCGTGCAGGCACAGCGCCGTTAGCAGCGCAAGAAGGCCGCGCGCGCGGAAGAAGCCGCCGCCGGCCAGATGACCCAGCGCCATACCGCCGTCAAGCGGCGGCATGGGCAGCAGATTGAATGCGCCGAGCAGTATGCTCGCGCCGGCAAGCCGGTACCAGCCGCAGCGCCCTGCAAGGGCGGCCAGCGCAAAGCTGGCTGCCGGTCCGGCAAGGCAGACAGCCGCCCGTGCATACCGGCCCTCCGGCAGCGCGCAGCGCATGACCGCGCCGCAGCAGGTCAGCGTCAGCCGGTAAAGCCGTCCGCCGGACAGATACAGTATAAGCAGATGTCCCAGCTCATGCACGGCCGCCGCCAGCAGGAAAAGCGGCAGCACGCCGGTTTCATCTGCGCACCAGAGCGCGGCCAGCAGAACAAGGAAACCGTCGCGCACGTCAAGTTTGCCCAGGCACACGTCAGGCGGCGGTCAGGTAGCTGGAAGGGTCAAGCGCCTTGCCGTTCCGCCATAATTCCAGATGCAGATGCGGGCCGGTCGCATTTCCCGTCTGGCCGACGAGCGCGACCTCGTCTCCGCATTCGACGGCGTCGCCCACCTTGGCAGAAATGCTGCTACAATGCGCATACAGGGTGGAGAACCCGTCCTCGTGGTCGATAATCAGGTAGTTGCCGTAACTGGACTGCCCGACTTCGCGCACGGTCCCAGCGGCAAAGGCGCCGATTTTTACGCCTTCGTCCGCCGCAATATCCAGCCCATAGTGAAAGCCCGGCTGGCCGGTCGTCGGACTGAGCCGGCTGCCAAAACCCGATGTCAGCGTACCTTCAGCGGGCAGCGCATGCGTAAATTCCATCGGATAAACGGTTTGGTCTACCGTATCGGGGAAAAGCGTCAGCTCGCGGCCCAGAATATCGTCCGCGCCGCCCGAAGAGATGGCATAGTCATCACCGCCGGTTTCCTGCGGGCGGAACACCTCGCTTGCGCTCTCGTCTGTTCCGCCGCCGATGACCGCAAGCACACGGTCCATGCCGGGAACGCCGGTCAGCGTTTCGGCTGCGCGCTGGCGCACGGATACGGCAAATGGCGTATCTGCATATTTGAATATGCCCGCCGTCAGAACGAGCACCACAAGGAGCAGCAGTCCGCCGCCCCCGCCCCCGCTGCCTCCGCCGCCGCGCCGCCGCGCAGGACGTTTTCCTGTCATGTTCGCCGCCTCCTTTTCTCTGCTGAAAATATATGAGAAAGGGGATGGGAATATGCCTTTCCGGCAGACCAATGAAAGTCCGGCAGCGGAGGCGCGCCGGTTGGACGCACCTCCGCTGCCGGAGAGTGGTAGATTATGAAAGAAAGGGAATGCGTTACGGTTTGCTGCAATCCAGCAGGATTTTCGGGTATTTGGACGTTTTGAATACCTCGAAACTTTCTACCGCCTCGCGCAGCGGCATGATCTTGCCGATGATCTTGTCGGTCTGCATACG
>NZ_JBMNUP010000087.1:0-7698 GCF_050946325.1 Agathobaculum sp.
CATCCGCTTCATGTGCAGGCCACGCTCCAGCGCATACATCGCGCCGCCCTGCATGCGGCCGTCTTTGGTCTGTACGCGGTATTTGACCGCAATCAGGCTTTCCGCATACTTGGTGGCGATGCCGAACACGCCGGTCAGCCAGCACCAGAACACGGCGCCCGGGCCGCCAAGGAACACCGCCGTGCCCACGCCGACAATATTGCCCGTGCCGATGGTGGAGGCCAGCGCGGTCGTCAGCGCCTGAAACTGGCTGACATCGCCCGGCGAATCCGGATCTTTTTTGACCGACAGCCGGATGCCGGTAAAGGTCTTGCGCTGGATAAAGCCGGTGCGCACCGTCATATACAGGTGCGTGCCAAACAGCAGCACAATCATGGGCAGCCCCCAGATCGCGCTGTCCAGCCATTTGACAAAATTGGTGAACGCTTCCATTATTTTTCTTCCCTTTCCGCTTATTTTGCAAATAAAAAGGAGTGAGATGACTCTCACTCCCCAAACAGAGCGTTTCCGTCCCCCGACAGAAACGATATTCCCCCGTCCTGTTGCCTGAGAGTTTCGCACAGTGCACGAACGCCCCTTCGTCCTGCGCTCCAGGCAGATTTTTCAAGAGGGCTTATGCTCCCGCAGCAAGCCATCCGCGGTCTGCTGCGGCAATTATTTGAAAACATTGTATCACTTTATCACGCAAAACGCAAGAAAAAGTCAAGCTGCCTGCGCCGCTTACGGCCCGTCCGGCAAGACGTGCCGGTAATAGTCGGTCTCCAAAATGCGCGCGTCTGCGGTAAATTCCGCCGAAACGGCCTGCTGCATGGCCGCAAGGTACGCCTCGTCCGGCTGCTGCCCCTCCGCCCAAAGGGCTTCGCCCGTCCGCGCGTTGTACCGCACGCGGCCGGTGATGAACGAGCGGTCCTCAAACAGAATGAACGGCTCCGCATCCGAGAAAATGTCGCGTCCGGTCAGCAGGCGGGAATCATACGGCAGGCCAAACAGGTTGGACAGCGTGGGCAGAATATCCGCACTCCAGCACGGCTTGTCCACCGTGCGCGGTTCCATGCCCTTGCGGTACAGAATAAACGACGAACGGTACAGCTCAAATACAGGGTCTACCGGATGGCCGAGAAATTCGCTGATCTGCTCGTTTGTCAGCCCGTAAGGGTAATGGTCGGGCGCCATGGCAATCACCGTTTTTTCCGCCACGCCGGCCTGCTCCAGCTGCTCGAGCAGATAGGCCATCGCACGGTCCAGCTCAATATTGCAGGCAACATAGGCGCGGCAGGCCTCTGAATACGGCAGCCCTTCCACCGCTTCCTTATGGCGGGCCGACTGGGTATTGCCGTAAAAATTATACTCCATATGGCCGGAAACCGTCATATAATATACATGGAACGGCTTTTCTCCCAAATACTCCGGCATGGTGACCTGCATCATCTCCAGGTCGGACTCCGGCCAGACCTCAGTCACATTGACGCCGCTGCCCAGGCCCTTATACACATACCCCAAATTGGGATGCGAAACTTCGCGCCGGTAGTAGTCAAACGTGTGGTTATGGTAGGCGTTGGTCTGGTAACCGCGCGCGCGGAACTGGTTGCCCAGCGCAAAGGGAAGCGCATTGTTCCGCGCCTGATACAGACTCCATACACCGGCCTTGGGCACCAGTCCCAGACAGTTGACATATTCTCCGTCAATCGTCGAAACGCCCCAAATCGGATTGTAAAAATTAGTGAAGTTGACGCCTTCCTGCACCATTTTATACAAAGTAGGCGTCAGATTTTCGTCAATTGTGTAAGGCGAAAAGCCTTCTGCGGTCAGGAAAATCAGATTATAGCCTTCGCAAACGCCCGTCATCTCATTCTGCATGGTCGGCTGCCGCGCAGCGAAAAAGCCGTGCAGCTCCCGCACACCCGCATCCTGCTCTGCCTGCATGAGCGCCTCAAAATCAATATCAAGCGCATTGGGGCCGTAAACGGGCTGCTCCTCTGCGGGCGGCTGTTCCGGAAAAGGGCTGTTTTCTTCATCGGGCGCAGGCGATGGGGACAGGCCCCCGTCCAGTTCCCCGCCGCTGGGAAAGCCAAACAAAGTGCGCTCCGCATCCAGGCGAAAGGCGTTCATCAGCCCCAGCCGCTGCGCCGCCTGCTTGATGCTGCCGCCGTTATCATACAGATCCTGCGGTGTGCCCGCGCCGGTGCCGAACAGCGGCACCGCACAGCGCGCGGCCATGTGCCAGAGCAGCATCAGAAACAGCAGCGCCACGCCACGCCGCGGCGCGCGCGGTGCAAAGGCTCGTCTTGCCGTATAGAGCAGAATCCCCAGCAGCGGCAGGCTGATCAGCGCGCACTGCCACCATCGGCTGGCAAAGGCAGACAGAATCTGTTTCCAAAAGCGCAGCACCTGCCCGCCGTTGAGCATGGAATAGACCGGATAGCACGTCTGAAACACCCTGTAATACACCGTCTGAGACAGATAAAAAAACCAGAGCACCGCGGCGGACAGCACGACGAACACCCGCGCCCCGCGCGGCGGCAGCAGCGCAGATACGCCCGTTACAAAAAGCGCAAACGCGCCTGCAAACAGCGCCGCCAGCACAAGGCCGGACAGCTCCGCCGCATCGAGCGTCAGGCGGAATACCGTCTCGCACCACAGCACATCCGCAAAGAACAGTGCGCCCAGCACCCCCGCGGCCAATTTCTTTTTCTTTTTTCTATGCACAGGCCGATTCCCTTTCTCGACAAAATAATAAATTTTCTTTATTTTAACACAGTCTTTACGCATATACAATCAAATACATAATTTTTCAAAAAAAATTGTTGACAGACCGCTTTTTTTATGGTATTCTATTTAGGCAGTCGAAACTAAATATGCGCCAGTAGCTCAGCTGGATAGAGTGTTTGGCTACGAACCAAAAGGTCGGGGGTTCGAATCCCTTCTGGCGTACCAGAAAAACCGTTATTTCAAACGAAATAGCGGTTTTTTCTTAACTTTTTGCACTGTTTTGAAATTCTGCAATTTTGCCTTGGTGTTTATTTGGTGTTTATGGGTCAAAAAATCGGGCGTTCCCGCTGATGGGAGCGCCCTTTTTCTATGCCTGTTTTTTGATCGGGTTTAGAATGTCGTTTAACGTATCAGCCGCAGCCGCATCTGCGCTTTGGATTGCATGTGCATAGATATTTGCGGTAGTGCTGGCTTGGGAATGACCGAGACGCGCTGACACGGTACGCAGGTTTGTTCCGCTCGAAATCAGCAGCGTTGCATTAGTATGCCGCAGGCTGTGAATTGTTACAGGCGGCAGGTCGTTGCGTTTGACAAGGTCGCTGAACCAGTTTGTCAATGTGTCAGGGCGGAAGGGGGCGCCGTTCCAGCGGGTAAACACACGGTCGCTTTCCTGCCACTGGTCGCCTATCCTTAACCGCTCCTTGTTCTGCCATGCTCGGTATTCTCTGAGCATAGGAATACAGTTAGACGGTAGTTTAATAGCTCGTTGAGAGCTTGCCGTCTTGGGTGTGTCGTCTAACAATCCCTGACCGGCAATATAAACCGTGTTGCGCCGGACTTGCAGCACGGCTTTTCCGAAGTCTATATCACTCCACTGCAATGCGCACAGCTCGCCGCGCCGCAGGCCAGTATTGATCAGCAATAGAATCATGGTGCGGTATTGTATTGGCTCACAGTCCAATAAAGCGATGAGCTGCGCCGCTTGCTTTTCATCAAGATAGCGGGCTTCTTTCCGCTCGGCTCGTGGTGCTTTGACCCGCTTGCAAGGGTTCGAGGGAATAAGCTGCCACTGCACAGCGGTTTCCAACATGGAGGATAACAGCCGGTGATAGTGCAGCAGTGTTTTGCCTGAAAGCGTTTCCTTACCGGTTGGTTCAAATACATCATCGAGCGGGCGTTTCAGGGCGGCACTGATCTTTTCGGCACTGCGGCGGCTGATATTGCGACCGGCTGACAGAGATTCGATTGTGCCTATGCTCACGCCTGCTGATGCAGCAAACGCAGATTGCGTTGTGGATAATAACGACTTGAAGTCGGTTTTGCAGCTGTATTTTGTGTCGGCACGCACGCCTGCTTCACCGAGATTGGCATAAAAAGCGGTGATGTGATTCGGGCGCAGCTTATCCAGACGAATATGCCCCAGCGCAGCAAGTACACGCGGCATCAGCGCGGTATATGTGGCAAAGGTTCGGGGTTTTAGCTGCTTCTCGGCATAATCGGCAAACCACTTTTCCGCAAAGTCAGCAAACTTAATATTCCCGTCCAATACTTGACCGGTACGGCATTTTTCTTCAAATAGAACTGCCTGCCGGTCGAGTTCTTTTTTTATCTGCCGTGCTGTCATGCCCTGCTCAGGTGCCCATGTCATCGTGCGTCGTATCTGCTTGCCGTTCAGGTCATAGCCGCAGGATACCATGATGCGGTAGCTGTTGCCGCGCTGTTCAATAGTAGACACGGGTCAGTCCTCCCTTTTTATACTAATCGGGAACAGCCAATCGTCATCATTTTCTACCCTTTTTGCAACATCTTGCAGAAAATTCATAATTTCTCGTGTTGTATGTTGCTCCCAATATTCTTGATATTGACGATTGCTAAGCGTTACAGGCTTACCGGCAAGAAAGTCGCTTTCGCTTTGAAATTCGCTCTTTATTTCGTTTAGAAAATTTGTACTTTGATAATAGGGGATGCTTTCAGCATCGCGCATTTTAAGATTTTGCAGGAAAATACCTATATCCGAGAGGAGATACATGATGTTAGGGCTTTCTAACACTTTATTGAGCGCAAAAATCGCAGTGCCGTTCGGTTGCATCTCTGTACTGGCTTCTCGAAGATTGCAGATATTCTCAATCGCTTTTTTTGATAACCCAAGTGCGTCTTGCATATCAACTTGCTCTCTTGTCCTACATTCCTGTTCACAAAGTAAATATTGCACATCACAATGAAATAACTGACTGAGCTTCCTTAGCTCTGGTATTGTGGGGCAGCTTTTCCCTCTTTCCCAACTAACAACCGTTGTTCTTGCACAGTTCATATATTTCGAAAGTTCATCTTGTGTCATAGCTTTTCCTTTTTGCCTGATGGCTTTACGCTCTTTCTGTATGCGTTTTCCTATAGATTCCTGCATCTCAAAAATGTCGCTATAAACGGACATAATATTTATCCTTTCTCTTCAATGTTCAAAAATGATAGTTTCCGCAATCATCGTTTCATAGTATAATAGTATCATGAGGTAGATGAAAAATCAATAAAATGAGGTGACAAATATGAACAATTCAGAAATTCGAAATCTTGTTCGCACAAACAGACTTTATATGTGGGAAGTTGCTATAGCAGCAGGTATTAGTGAGCCTACCCTTACACGATGGATGCGCACAGAGATGAGCGGCGAACACCGTACACGTGTTTTAGATGCCATTTATTCCTTACTTGAACAGGAGGTGCGGTAAATGCCCGCACGCATGAGATTTCCCGCACAGGCTTTGGAAGAGCTGCGCAAGCTCGACCCGAACACAGCGGTTAGCCTGCGGATGATCCGGCGGCTGGTAAACTCCGGTGCTGTGCCGTCTGTTCCGGTGGGGACGGGCAATCGTAGGCTGCTGAACTTTGATGCGCTTCTGTACTATCTGGAAAGCCCGCATGAGGAAGAACAGGTACAGGGTATCCGGCGCGTTGATGAGCGTGCATGCATCTGAGGGGACGGTGGACAAGTCTTGAGAATTTCGGAATACTTACCAACCAGCAAAGAAAATGCAATCCCCAGCGGAACGCTTGCGGGCATGCTCGGCTTTGATACGGTGCGCGAGCTGCAAAAGGCCATCGAGAGGGAACGGCAGTCAGGCGCGGTGATTCTCTCCACCTGCACAGAGGGCGGCGGCTATTTCCTGCCTGCCAACGAGCAGGAGATCAGGGAGTTTATACGCACCCTGTCCAACCGTGCCAAGAACACCCGCCGTTCTATGGAAAGCGCACTGGATGCGCTGGACGGCATGACCGGACAAATGCGGCTGTAAGGCGGTGGGCGCACTTGTCAGACAAATTCATTATCTTGCCGGAGCAAGTGTGCTTCGACAGGAATCTTCCACCGATGGCGCGGTTGCTGTATGGTGTGATTGCGTCGCTATCGGCAAAGGACGGCTTTTGCTGGGCACAAAACAGGTTCTTTGCTGATAAGTTCGGAGTGCAACCGGAAACTATTTCACGGGCTATAAACTCGCTCGAATCAGCGGGATATATTCGCCTTGAATTTGAAGGCAGCGGGAAGGAAATTCGACGCATTTATACCCTTGATAATTTTGTCATACCCCTTGGCGAAAAAGTCATACCCCTTGACAAAAAAATCAATAACCCTTGCGAAAAAAGTCAAGGCACCCTTGACGAAAAAGTCAAACATATAAATACAAGAGATATAAACAAAGATATATGCGCATGCGCATTTGCGCAGTTTTGGGAAGCGTACCCTAAGAAGCGCGACAAGGCCAAAGCAAAAAAGGCATTTGACAAGCTCGGCGTAAACCAAGACTTACTCAACGATATCCTTGCTGCGCTGGAATGGCAAACCAAGCTGCCGGACTGGACGAAAGACGGCGGGCAGTATATTCCCTTTGCAAGCACTTACCTGAACGGCCGCAGGTGGGAGGATGAACCGCCAGCCGCAGCGACTCAGCCGAAAGCACCCAAGCTAAAAACATGTATTGATGAGAACGGAAACGAGGTGGCGCAAATTTGCTGAAAGATAATTTTCTAACTGCCGAAAACGCGGTGATCGGGGCTTGTCTGGTTGACCCTGCCCTGTGGCGGGTGGTGCTGGACAAGCTGCACAGGGACGATCTGTATTCCGATTTCAACCGCGAAGCCTATGACGTGGCACGTCGGTTTGATCTGGACGGCAAAGAGCCGCCTAACGCGGTAGAGGTCGCGGACGCGGGCATAGATCGCAATGTCCTGTATGGCTGTATGGAAATTGCGTGCGCAGAGCGCGATTTAGACCGCTCCATCGAGCTGGTAAAGAAAGAAGCCCGCCGCCGCGAGCTGACGACCATCGGCAGACTGCTGGAAGATGGCGCATTGAACGGAGATGAACCGGATGCGGTGATTGCCGAAATGGAGCGGCGTATTTCTGCGCTGGATCACCGAGACAGCGGGCAGTTGTTAAACGGCCTTGATATTGCAGACGCCTTTTACGACTTCCGCGACCAAATCAGCGGAAAGCTCATCAAAACAGGGCTGGAACCGATTGACAGCACATTGGGCGGCGGCATGCTACCGGGCGGGTTTTACATACTGGCGGCGCGCCCTGGCTGCGGTAAAACCGCGCTGGCTTTGCAGATCGCGGACAACGTAGCGAAAGAGGGCGCGGTGCTGTTCGTGTCGCTTGAAATGGATGTTTCACAGCTACAGGCGCGGCGGCTGTCAAGGCGCACGGGCATATCCTCCTCGCGACTGCTGCTGGATGAGCATTTAACCGCTGGGGAGTGGCAGGCGGTGAAAACAGCAAATGCGGAACTGGCGCACTTGCCATTGTATGCCAACGGGAAAGAGGGCTGCACCGTCCTTGATGTGCGCTCGATGGCACGCCATATCAAAGGGCTGTCGCTGATTGTGATTGATTATCTGGGGCTGCTGCATCCGGAGCGCAGCCGGTCAAGCCGGTACGAGGAAATCACCGCAATATCGAACAGCTTGAAAGGTTTGGCACGGTCGCTTAAAATT
>NZ_JBMNUP010000088.1:0-7678 GCF_050946325.1 Agathobaculum sp.
TCACCTGCGACACGCCGCCCTTCTTTATCTGGCAGACCAACAGCGATGATCCCAGAAACTCTTTCGTGCTGGGCGCTGCACTGACAGAAGCAGGCGTTCCGTTTGAACTTCATTGCTTCCCCGACGGCGTCCATGGACTGGCGCTGGCAGACGGAAATAATGATCTTTATATGGATATTCCCCATGTGGCGCACTGGGCCGGCCTGTGTGCCGAATGGCTGCATGGACTTGGATTATAAAAAAGTTCCCGTCGAATTGCACCGGCCTCAGTAAAAAGGCGCAATGCCCCTTGATGCGGTAAAGCAAGCTGCATCAGGGGCATTGTTATGGGCACCGGTGTATGAGAGTAACTGTATGGTCATCCAGCTATAAAATAAAAACAAAAATCGCTGCGAAACCGCACCTCCACAACGACCTAGGAATTTCAGTATACCTTGCAAGTTCATCTCAACCTAACCCAAGAATACGGCATTACGCCGTCCATATCAAAAAGGCATCTATATGGATACCATTGCAGAAAAGTTTTTTATTCTCAGAATAGAATATATTTTTGCCACAAACAATCTGCAATCTGTAAAGCCAACGATATATTCGACCAGCTGTATCCAACTTTTGCAGCCATGAGCAGCATCTTGCCCAAAAATGAAGAGACGATGCCTATGCGCCGTCTCTCCGCCTAAAATCCAATATTTCTGCGATCAGACACCCTTTTTATGCTGGCTGCATAATCTGGAGCGCTTCAAAAACAGGGCCTTTTCTTTTTCTCTGATTCGGCTTTATATCCGTTTTCCGCTCTCCTTGTCGAACAGATGAAAATACTCCGGCTGCATTTCCAGGCGCCCCTTCGCGTGCTTCGCAATTTTCGAAGGAGGCGTATCGCCTGGCAGAACAAGCGTCACTGACGTGTCGCCCACCTGAAGATGCACAACAAATTCTTTTCCCGTTGTTTCTGCATACTCCACCTCCGCCTCTATGCCCTTATCACCGAACAACAAATGCACCGGGCGTATGCCGAGCCGTATCTCCCGGCCTTCATCACTGTCCGCCAATGCCGCGCATTGCTTTTCCGAAATAGGATATTCAGTTCGGAGCACTCTTACATACCAGCTTTTCTCACGTCGCGTCAATTGCGCATCCAGCAGATTCATCGGCGGCACGCCAACAAAAGATGCAACATAGGTATTCAAAGGGTGGTTGTACAATGCTTTCGGTGTCCCAGCCTGCTCAATCATCCCGTGACGCATCGCCACGATACGGGTCCCCAGCATGAACGCCTCAGCCTGATCATGGGTAACATAAATAAAAGTCGTGCCTATTTTTTCGTGAAGCCGCTTCACTTCCCGGCGAAGCTGGGCACGCAATGAAGGGTCAAGATTGCTGAAGGGCTCATCCAGAAGAAACAGCTTCGGCTTGCGCACCAATGCCCGGCCAATGGCCACACGCTGCTGCTGTCCGCCCGATAGTTCCTTTGGGCGCCGTTTTAAAAGTCCGGTCAGGTCCAGCATGGACGCAATCTCTTCCACATACAAACGGATCTCATCCCGTGGCATATGCTGGTTTTTCAGCGTATATGCGATATTGTCATACACAGTCAAATGCGGATACAGCGCATAGTTTTGAAAAATCATGGCAATATCCCGTTCATCCGGACGCACATCGTTGATGTTTTTCCCGTCCAGGCACACCTGGCCGGCTGAAACTGACTCTAGCCCCGCGATCATTCGAAGAACTGTGGTTTTACCACATCCGGAAGGCCCCAAAAGCACAACAAACTCACCATGTTCTATTTCCAGGCTGAACTGCTGAACCGCAATTACACCTTCATTTGTGGTATATGGGTTCATTTTCTCCTGCCGCAGAGCCTCAACAGACCGCCTGCGCGCGCCGAACAAGCCTCCTATCTTTGTATACGGATAGATTTTCACCAGATCGTTCAATACCAGTTCCGCCATACTCCCTGCCTCTATTCCTCAGAATCATTCATATTCGCAGCCTGTTCCAGCGCTGAGAGCCCGCCGAATTCCAAGCACTGTTCCCGTTCCGGTTCGGCATCTGTCTGTTTCTCAGGTTCTTTTGCACCGCTCAGCGCCACGAGCCGTTGCAAAGCCTTCTCCACTCCGGAACAAGTCAGATCGACATACAGCGCCGGTACGATCAGCAATAGAACCGGATAAAAATCCACCACAAAAATCATAACCGCCAAAAGAATCATCTGCAGCAGGACACTGAAAAAATTCCGAAAAGGAAGGTAAAACGCTATCCGAAGTATGTCCAGCCCCCCTCCTTCAAAGCGAGACAAGGCCGGTGCAAGATAAAAGACGGTAGCCGTCCAAGCATACGCCAAAATGCAGCCGACGGAAAAATAAGCGGTTCCCACAGCGTTCTGCCGCATCATTTGATATCCAAAATCCACACAGGTATATAACAGCAGGCTTCCTCCCGCCGTTATAAGGGAGAGCAGCACCCCTGGATGCAACGCATGGCGAAAAGCGGAAAAAAAATCTGCTGTAACGCCTTCGCCATCCTGGCGAATCACTTTTGTCACTGTGTGGAACAGCGCCGCACAGGCGGGAATGATGGTGACGACCGGAATACACGTCAACAGCCAGTAAAAGCTGACCAAAATAAAATTCCCGATTTTTGTCAGCATTCTCATCAAGGGATTTTCCATTTGAAACATCGTTCACTGCCTCCCGGAGCGGCGCATCCATGCGCTGCCGTTTTGTTTTGGATATACCACACAGGCATAGCCACTTTCGGGTTATGCCTGCGTGTTCCTTTCTATTCTATTTTGCCACAATCACATCCGGGCCGTCCTCACTTCTGCGAAACGCACTGTTGTTTGTGTCCTCAACCGTAACGCCATCGCAGTCAAAATGGAACACCAGCTTCTTCGTCAGACAGGTCTCTGCCCAGCGGAGGTTCACCGCAAAGGTGTCCTCTTCTGTCCAGGCACCGTCACAAACAAGCAGCTGCGTCTGATCTTCCGCCTTGCCGACCAGATTTGTAAAACGGCAGCCATTTGTGGCGATTCGAACGGCCTGTGTGCCATTTGGGCCATTTACATTCCATATACATCCATAACTGTCGAACGCGAACGAAAAATCCGTTATTGGACTGACGGGTTCTCCTGACATAAAGTTGAATATTTCCGTACTCAGCACGCCGCTTTGAACCGTGTATGTTCTGCCGCTGATTTTTGAAGCAATGGGACTGAGCGGCTGGAATACCGGATTTGGGAGATTGAGGCACCGCATTTTCTGCGCCAGCCGCCCAGCACTTTGCGGATCTTCCTCCAATGTCTCGCCGCCTACTTTTTCCAAAAAGTCCCATGTAATATTCAAAGTACTTTGCGCCCAATGCGCGCCGGCAGCCGTTTCATTAATGGCAATCAGCAGATCCTGCTCCGGACTTACGATGGTGAACTGCCCCATCGCTCCATCCGCCCGGTATACACCCTTCGGCTTGCACATCCATATCTGAAAGCCATACCCCAGAAAATTGTCGCTTGCCTCCGGGTTGTTGAGCGCTTCAGTGGATGAGTCATTTTGATTTGTAGTGGCAAGCCTGACATAGTCCTCTGCCAAAATGCGTTCACCCTCCCATACGCCGCCATCGGCGTACAGCTTCATCAGACGCAGATTGTCCTCTGTGGTGGCAAGCATTCCGCCGCCGCCCATTTCCATCCCGTCCGGCATACAGTACCAGCGGATATTGTCCGGGTCGATACCGATTTTACAGAACAAGCGTTTGCTCAAATATTCCTGAAGCCCTTCCCCTGTTTTTTTGCGGACAATGGCACCCAGAATCGAAGAGCCTGTAGAATTGTACATGAAAGCAGTGCCGGGCTTGTGATTGACCGGTGTATGCATGAAATCGCGGATCCAGTCCACCGTTGGGCGCGGCATCGCGTCCATACCGCATCCCATACACAATACATCGCGGACGGTTAAAAGCTTCAGGTTTTCGCTTGGGTCCGCCGGAGATTCCTCTGGGAAGATATCAATGAGCCGTTCATCCAATTTCAATACGCCTTCCGTATAAGCAATGCCCACCGCAGTGGCCGCATACGTTTTTGTGTGCGACTGCAGGCCGTGACGCAGGTTGGGAGCAAACGGCTGCCACCAGCCCTCCGCGCAGATCTTACCATGACGCATAATCATAATGCCGTGCATCTCGGTGTTGCTGCGTTCCAGAGCGTCTATATAATCCAAAATTGCCTGGCTCCGAATACCCACAGCTTCCGGGCTCGTTCTTTCAAATTCTTTTCTCATTGTTTACCCCTCACTTTTATCCTTTTACGCCGCCGATAACCATGCCCTTTACCAATTGCTTCTGGATGAATGGATACACCAGCAAAATCGGAATGATTGCGATAATGGCAATCGCCATACGGGCACTTTCTGTCGGAAGCGATTTCATCGCCAACGAAGCGGATTCGACCATATTATTGCTGGACTTCAGATAAGCGATATTGTCCATCAGGCGTTTCAGATAAACCTGGATGGTGTACAGGTTTGAATCCGAAATATAGTACAGGCCATTTGTCCAGTTGTTCCAATACCCGATTGCCGCAAACAAACCGATGGTGGCAAGCACCGGTTTGGACAGCGGGACAATGATGCTGGTATAAATACGCAAATCGCTCGCGCCGTCCATCCCCGCAGCCTCGATAATCGAATACGGGATGTTCGCATTATAGTAATTCCGCACCATCAATACGTTCATTGCACCCATCAGACCGCCCGGAAGGATCAGCGCCCAAATCGTATTTTTGATATGAAAGAAGGTACTCCAGACGATATAGGTCGCGGTCAGCCCTCCATTGAACATAACGGTGAAAAATACAATAAACGCGAAAATATTTCGCTGCTTAAAATCCTTGCGGCTCAACGGATACGCAAACAGAGAGGTCAAAACCAAGTTGCCCAGCGTGCCTGCAACTGTTGTCACAATCGTCAGCATATAGCATCGGCCGATGGTGGCACGCTTTGCCCACAGGTAATCATACGCGGCAAAAGATATTTCCTTGGGCCAAAAGCGGTATCCCAATTGTCCCAGAGATGTCTCAGTCGAAAGAGATACCGACAACATCAAGATAAAGGGAAAAATACAGTAGAGAGCCAGAAGAATCAGTACCGTCAGCGCAAAATAGTGGAACGTCCTTTCATCTCTGATTTTGGGGGCCAAACTTTTTTTCTCTTTACGCATCGTTTTCTTCCTCCCTCAGAACAGTGCGTTGTCATTATCAACGACACGCACAAATGCATTGGACAAAACGACCAGCAGGAAACCAAGTACAGCCTGGAATACACTGGCTGCCGACGACATTCCGATATTATTCAGTTCCATCAGCGCCCGGTATACATAGGTGTCGATTGTTTGCGTTGTGCTGGTCAGCAGGCCCTGATTCAGCGTCACCTGATAGAATAAGCCGAAATCAGAGTTGAATATTTTGCCGATAGACATAAGAAGCATCAGAATCACCATCGGCTTGAGCAGCGGAAGCGTGATATATCGGATCTGCTTAAGCTTATTTGCACCGTCAATCTTTGCCGCTTCATAAAGGCCTTTATCGATGCCTCCGATGCTTGCCATATAAATAACCGAGCTCTGGCCCGAGCATTGCCAAAAATGAACGATTGTAAGGATCACCGGCCAATACTGTGCGCTGGCATACCAGTTGATACCGTCTCCCCCCAGAAGCGCACGGTTGATGTAGCCGTTGTTCGTGCTGAGAAACGCATATACGATGAATGACAGGATAACCGCAGAAATCATCGACGGAAAACATATGATTGGCTGAATCACCTTGGCCGCGGGACGTGCCGAAATCTCTGCCATGAGTATTGCAATAAAAACCGCAATCACAGTCCCCATGGCAATCCATACGATGTTGTACAGCAGCGTATTGCGAATCATAATCCAGGCATCTTTCGTCTTAAACAGGAATTCAAAGTTCTGCAAACCGCACCAGGGGCTTTGCAGGACGCCCACTGAAAAATTCATCTTTTTAAAAGCGAACAAAATACCGAACATCGGCAGATAATTGTTGCAGAGCAGATATACAAGCCCTGGAAGCATCATCAGATACAGCGGGAGCAGCCGTTTAAAATCCGCCTTTCTCTTGTTTTTTTTCTTCTGTTTCAGCAGGTCGTCATACTGTGACGCAGCCCGCGCTGGGACAGTGATTTCCGCATTTGACATAAAATTGCACTCTCCTTGCCTACCGTATGTCTTTATTCTACCTGTGGCAGCAGATGTAAACATTAAAAAAAGTACGCTGTATTTCCTATTTTGTAACACGCATCACCGCGGCCGAAAAGCCGCGCCCGCTTCATCCTCCAAGGATGAACGCCAAAAGAAAATGCAGGCCTGCAGGCCTGCATTTTCAAATGGTTCAAACTTTTTTCCGGGCTTATTTATACTGCTCTACCCAAGCGTCGACCTGTGCCTGATAATCCGCCAGGATATCATTGATGCCGGCAGCCTCCAGCGCCGCCTGGAACTCAGGCAGGTAAGAAGCGGGGTCTACGTCGCCGTACATCAGCGCTTTGTCATACTGGTTGTAGACGTTGGATACCGCCGCCACCTGCGTAGAAACATTATCGGAATTCGGCGTAAAGCCGAACAGCGGCGCAACCCACGCGGAGTCAATCAGCTCTTTCATGTACTCTTTGTCTTCATTGGAGGTATTGCCGTCCATTCCATACAGCAGGAACTGGTTGCCGAACGCACCGCAGGAGAACAAACAGGTGTACGGAACGGAATCCAGCCCCAGGCCTTCGGGATACTGGATAGAGCTCTTGTCTGCGTTCCACTCCCAAGATACGCCTTCCAGGCCATAGATAAGCGTGCTCATCACATACTCGTCCGTCCAGATCAGGTTCAGCACTTCCGCCGCTTCTTTCGGATGCTTAGACGTATAGGCAATGCCATATGTGAGCGTATTGCTGGTGAGCGAAGTCTTACCGATGCTTACGGCTTTGAACGTCGCGCCATAGGTATTGTTCATCGTGAACATCTGTTCGATCGTGGGCACGCTGTAAGCATGGCCCATATAAACACCCTTACAGGCACCGGACTGCGAAAGAACATCATGCGTAAGCGTCTGGGCGGAGCCCTCGGGGTCCACATAACCCTTCTGCCGCCACTCATAAGCCTTTTCGGCGGCTTTTTTGTAAGCAGCCGTATCAAACAGGCTTACCAGCTCGGTGCTGTCTCCTACAGTGGCAAAGTAGGTGCCGACAACAGCCGTGTGGTCCTCTTCGCAATACAGCGGCAGAGACACTTGGTAGGTATACGCAGCCGGCAGTTCGTCCGGGTACTTTTCCTTGAACTGGGCAAACAGGCCGTCCAGATCGTTGATGCTCTTGATCTGGGTCATGTCAAAGTCCTTGAAATATTCTTCGTTATAAATGTACTTGTAATCCATGGAGAGACCCTTGTAAGCAGGAATGCCGTACAGTGAGCCGTTTACGGTGCCGCACAGGTCCCAGTCGCCCACTACTTTCATGACCTCTGCCAGCACGTTGTCTCTGTACTCATCCAGATTTACCAGATAGCCGTTCGTGACCGCCGTATTAATGGGACCGGTATAAATAATATCCAGTTCCTCGCCGCCGGCCAGACGCATATTCATGTCCGTTGTATAATCAACGAGCGAATACGGTTGAAC
>NZ_JBMNUP010000089.1:0-7572 GCF_050946325.1 Agathobaculum sp.
CACTTCGGATATATGCACCATACCCGATTTTCCTTCAGGCAACGCGACAAACGCACCAAATTTGGTGATCCCTGTCACCTTGCCTTCTACAATCGCTCCCACTGCCAAATCCATATAAATTTTTTTGCCTCCGTTATTTTTCCCTTTTACCTGCTGGATGTGTCTACAAAGACACGCTCTCCCGGTTCTGCATAGCTCAGTTCTGTGCGGGCAATTTCGCTGATGTCCGCTTCCGTGATGCCGCTTTGCATCTCCTGCCGCAGCGCTTCATTGGCGGCTTCGTATTCCTGCACACGCATGTTCAGCGAATCAAGCTGCTCGCGCTTATCCGCAATCTGCGTTTGCAGACTGACAATCGTCACCACCGCATAAAGCAAAAAGCCAAGCATCAACAGCTTAACCAAAAGCGGCGTTTTGCTTTTTGACATCCGGGCCATCCCGTTTTGCCCTCCATAACCAAACTGATTCGAGATTTATTTTAAACCTTTCCGACGAAAAATGGAAGGGGGTTTTGCAAACTTTTTTGTAAAACCCGTAATTTTCTCAACATTCGCAGCGCGGCAGAGCAGAGCATGCAGCTTTGCGCGCTCTTTTTTCAGCCATCGGCGCAATGTCTCTGCCGCCGTCAGAACAGCAAACCACCCTGCGCGCACTGCGCTGCCGAGCAGCGTAAAGTAAATCCACGTCCCTGCCGCCGCGCCTGCCGGCACATAATACCTGGTCTGCGCCGCCGCCCGCGCAATGGCAAACTCAAATACGGCCGCCAGCATCACCAGGCAGAACACCGTATCGCAAAGCGCGGTTTTCACGCTGCCCAGGCGGAAGTATATCCTTACCGCGCGCAGACTGTCATAAAACAACGCCAGCCCCGCGCCCAGCAGTACGCTTTGCAGCACCAGCGCAAACTGCGCCTGCACCGGCAGCGTCATGCTTCGCCTCCGCCAAACAGGCGCCGCAGCAATCCGCCGCGGGGCTGCGCGCTTTCATCATATTCCAGGCAGCCCACCTCCCCTTCAACGATGAGTTCCCCCGCTTCAATTTGAAGGCGTTCCACATGCAGGCTCTGCCCGCGCACAACCAGCATGCCGCGCACCGTCTCCAGCACAATCTGCTCCTCATCAAAGCTCTGCACATCGGTCACGCCGGAAACGGACAGCCGCTCCCTGCCCTCCAAAATAACGGTATGCGGCATATCCCTGTATCGCTCCTCTGCTGCCATGGCAGCCCCTCCTTCCAAATAAAACATCCCGCTCCCTTCATCATACGGGGCAGCGGGATGTTTTATTACAAAATCTCACGATACAGCGCCGCGGCATCCGCTTTCAGCGCATGCTCGGCAATTGCCAGCACCTCAACCTTCATCGTGCGCTGGCCAAAGGCGATTTCAATGATATCGCCCTCTTTCACCTGATAAGAGGCTTTGGCCGCCTTTCCGTTAACCGTGATGCGTGCTGCGTCGCACGCATCATTCGCCACAGTCCTTCGTTTTATCAGGCGCGATACTTTCAGATATTTATCCAGTCTCACCGTTACTTCGCATCCACCTTGGTTTTCAGGGCCTGGCTCGGCTTAAACGCAGGCAGGGTTGCCGCGGCAATATCAATCGACTCTCCCGTGCGCGGATTATGGCCGGTACGGGCTGCGCGCTGCTTGGTCTCAAACGTGCCGAAACCGCTGATCTGGAGCTTGTCTCCCTGTGCCATCGCATCGCCGATTACCGCGAAAACTGCGTCAATCGTTTTTTCCGTGTCTTTTTTAGAAAGCTCCGCCATTTCCGCCACCAGCGCAACGAATTCGCTTTTTTTCATTCTTCTTAACCTCCGTTATCCTGTTCTTGTTATTCCTGTTCTTTTGCTCTATTCCAAAGCGCATCCATCTCTGCCAGCGACAGATCTGCCAGCGCCTTGTCCCCTTCCTTGGCCTGCCGCTCCATCGAAGCAAAGCGGCGGATAAACTTTTCACAGGCTTTTTCCAGCGCACGTTCCGGGTCCACCTTCAGGTGGCGCGCCGCGTTGACCGCCGCGAACAGCAGATCGCCCACTTCTTCCTCGGGGTCGCCGTCTCCGTGCATTGCCCTGCGCACCTCATCCATTTCTTCCTCCACTTTACCGAAGGCACCCGCTGCGTCCTCCCAGTCAAACCCGACCTTTGCCGCCTTCTTTTGCAGCTTTTCCGCACGAACCAGGCTGGGCAGGCTCTTGGCAACGCTCTGCAGAGCGGAAGTATCGGTCGCCTGATGCTTCTCCTTGCGTTTCAGGGCGTCCCAGTTGCTCAAAATCTCCGCAGACGACCCTACTTCCACATCCCCAAACACATGCGGATGGCGGTAAATCAGTTTTTTGCAGATGCCGTCCGCCACATCGTCAATGTCAAACACGCCTTTTTCTTTTTCCATCTGCGCGTGAAATACCACTTGCAGCAGCACATCGCCCAGTTCTTCCTTCAGGTGTTCCGGGTCCTGCTCGTCAATCGCCTCGCACACCTCGTAGGTCTCCTCAATAAAATTGCGGCGGATGGAGCTGTGATCCTGCTCCCTGTCCCACATGCAGCCCTCCGGTCCGCGCAGCAGCTCCATGATACGCAGCAAATCCTCAAATTTGTATGCTTCTTTTTGCTGAAAATCAACCATTTTTCTTACTTCCCGTCATTTTAAATGTAAAAAATCTGCAATTTTTTCGCCTTTCGGCAGCAGCAGCACATCTTCCCGTTCCACCGCGCGCAGGGAGAGCAGCAAAACCCCATATACCGCAACCGCCGCCAGGATACAAACCAGCGTACACAGTTTATCCGCCGCAGAGCCGGGCGCTGCGGACAGTATGCGCGTCAGCGCTGTCTGACAGATGACGACCGCCGCGCCCATTCCCACCGTTGCCGCCAGCGGCCGCCCCGCCGTTTTGCCCAGCGGCGGCAGCGCATGCGACAATCGGCCAATCTGCAACAGGTTGAGCAGCGCAATCAGCCAATAACATGCCGCCGTGCTGATGGGCGCGCCGAGAATATTGAGAGAAGGCATGCCAATCAAATAATAATCGCCCAGCATCTTGACCACCGCGCCAAGAAACATGGAAATCAGCGGCAGGTCAATGCGGCCGAACGCCTGCAAAACCGCATTGGTCACGGCAACCAGCGCAACCGCCGGCACCGCTATGCCGAGAATCGCCATCAGCTGTCCGCCCAGCACCGTACCGCTTGCGTAAAACATCCGCAAAATCGGGCCGGACAACAGCAAAAAGCCGGCGCCCGCCGGCAATGTAATCATCAGCGTCAGCCGCAGCGTTGTAGATACCGTTTTGGATACCTTGGTAAAATTCTGTGCCGCCCGCGCGCTGGCAATCGTCGGCAATACGCTGACTGCAAGCGCCGTAATCAGCGTTTGCGGCAAATTAAAAAAGTTAATGGCCTGGCCCGTATAGATGCCATAGGTCGTGATCGCCTGCTCGGCAGACATGCCGACCGCAGGGCTTTGCAGCCGCGCCGAAATCAACGCTACGTCAATCAGGTCGGTCAGGCTCATCACCGCAGAGCTGATGGTAATCGGAATGGAGAGAGAAAGCAGGGTTTTTGCCAGCTCTCCGGACGGACGCGCCGCGTCACTGAGCATGCGAACCGGCGTTGCCCTGCGGTGCATCACCGCCGCCTGCAGCAGCATGTATGCGGCCGCCGCCATCTCACCTATGGTAACGCCAAGCACGGTCATCGCCGCCACCGCAGGGTCGCTCATGCCGTTTCGCATCGCATAGTATGCCAGTCCCAGGCCGACGAACAGCTTGCCCATCGCTTCAATGACCTGCGAAACCGCCGTGGGCACCATATTGGACCTGCCCTGATAATAGCCGCGGAATACTGACAGCACCGCAACCATCAGCACACTCGGGGCAATCGCCGTTACCGCAAGGCCGGCATCCGCATTTTTAATCCACGCCGCAAAGGTATCCGCGCCGAAAAACAGCGCGACAGAACACAGCGCGCCAACCGGTACGAAAATCCATCCCGCCACGCGGACAATCCGGCGCACCTCACGCTCACGTCCGCACGCCGTCGCCTCCGCAACCATTTTGGAGAGTGCCGCCGGCAAACCGACGGTTGAAACCACCAGCATGGCTGTATAAATTCGATAAGCCGCGCTGAACATGCCGAAAGCAGGCGAACTTTCCCCGCCAATCAGGTTTTGCAGAGGGATTTGGAAGAATGCTCCAATCACCTTAACCACCAGACTGGCCGCCATCAGCACAAACGCGCCTTCGATAAAATTCTGTTTTTTTCGCTGCAAATTATGCCCGCCCTTCTCTGTTCTGATAGTTCACCGTATGGCCGGGCACACGGAATTATGCACGCTTAAAGCGTGCCGCCGCAGGAGGAGCAGAAGGAATCATCCTTGCTGCACTGCTTGCCGCACTGCGGGCAGGTCACCACCGACTTCATGCCGTTCAGCTCATCCCGAAGATCTGCAAGTTTGCTCTGTTTTTCATCCACAGCCGCAATCTTGGCATCCATTTCTTCGCTGGATACTTCTTCGCCTTTGTGCAGGTCGTATACCATCTTGCCAATGTCCTTATAAAGAACATCGCACTCGGTATTCAGGTCAAACATCAGCAGGCGAATGCGGGTTGCGCTGGCCAGCTCGCTCGCCTTTTTGCCTGTCGCATCCGCCGCTCGTTCCACCGACCTGCCGGTTTTATCCGCCATGACCTTCACCTTATCCAGAAACGTCTGCACTCTTGCATCCATTGTTTATCGCTCCTTCCAGCGTGCCTTTTGCCCGCTATATTGCGTTTATTATACTGCACAGTATGCCAAAAATCAATACAGCATTCAGCCGATAAACTCATGCAGCACAGAGTCCTCCGGAATATACGCCGCATAGTCAATATCCGCCACTCTGCCGAGCGCCTGCTCCACCGGCGCAAGCCCCGCACGCCGCAGCCCTTCGCCCTGCCGGCGCAGCGATGCATCCAGCTTTTCCATCAGGATGCACAGCTCATACGGAAGGAACGTATCCACCGACAGCGCGGCATGTTCTCTGTTCGGGTCAATATACAGCCGCTCCCCGCGCCGCACCGAATTCCACTGGCGCAGCGTATCCTCCACCGGAGAATTGCGGAACAGGCTGTCGCGCATCGCACGGCGCAGAAAGCGCAGCATATACGGTTCCAGATGCATGCCGTCTTCATCCTCCACCGAGCTGGCAATCGACAGATATACGCAGACTGCCGACTGGGACAGGCCGCCTACAATCAGCGGATTGAACGCATGAATCCCCTCAATCAGCACAACCTCATCCTCATCCAGACGCAGCGCGCGCGTATCGGGAATGAAGGTGCGCGATGCAAAATCAAACCGCGGCACCAGAATTTCCTCGCCTGCCACCAGCTGCTTTAAGTGCTGCCCCAGCAGCGGCAAATCCATACAGTTCGGGCTTTCCAGGTCGGCAACTTCGTTTTCCTCGTCCCACGGCACCTCATAAGTGCCGATGGTGCGGTAATAATCATCCATCGAAATGGTTTCCGCATGAATACCATGCGCCGCGAGCGCGCGGAACAGACGGTCGTTCGTCGTCGTCTTGCCGGACGAGGACGGGCCGTTAATCAGGACAATCGGCTTTTGGCGGCTGTTTTCGGCAATCACATCCGCCACATGAACCACCTGTGCATGATACCGCGCTTCACATTCCGCGATAAATTCCGGTGCATCGCTCTGCGCGCGCCGGTTGATATCGGAAAGCTTATACTCTGCCATATTGGTCCCTCCTTACTGCTCTGGGAACAAAAGTTTACGTTTGCCCGCCGCCAGCCGTTCGCTGGCCGCAATATATTCCAGCGGATACTTGGGGTTGTTCACCCGCTCAATCCAGCCGGTATCCCTGTCCACCCGCTTGGAAACGCCGCCCGCGCCAAGCGAGAGAATGGTCTGCAATTCCTCCATCATGGCCACATTATAGAAGCATTCTGTGCCCGGCCGGCACCACCCGACGTTTTCAAATCCGCCTGCCATGAATTTCTGCCGGTAGAGGTAATACGGCCCGTATCCGGCGCGCTGCAGCGTATCCGCTGCGCCCTCCAGCATGCGCGCCACCGCCGTCCGCTGTGCGGCGGCCGCCGCCTTGTCTGTCAGGTCGGCGCCGCGTTTGATCGCCAGCGTGTGTACCGTAATATTCTCCGGCGCAAGGCGGGTCAGCTGACGGACGGTCTGCGCGAAGGACTGCACGGTATCGCCGGTCAATCCGGCGATCAAATCCATATTGATGGCGGAAAATCCGACTTCCCGCGCCTCGTCATATGCGCGCAGCACGTCTTCCGCCGTATGCCTGCGGCCGATCGCGGCCAGCACCGCATCATCCATCGACTGCGGGTTGATGCTCACCCTGTTCACGCCTGCGGCTTTCAGCACACGCAGTTTATCCGGCGTAATGGTATCCGGTCGCCCTGCTTCCACCGTATATTCGCAAAGTCCGGAAAAATCAAAACTCTGCTCCAGCGTACCCAGCAGACGCGCAAGCTGTTTTTCGTTCAGTGTGGTCGGGGTTCCACCGCCGATATATACGCTCTGGATGCGTTTTCCCGCCTCGCGCACCAGCGCTGCGGTCTGTGCAATTTCATGGCACAGCGTTTCCAGGTACGGCTCAATCAGATGGCCGGACTGCGCGGTTGCTGACGACACAAACGAGCAGTAATAACAGCGCGACGGGCAGAACGGAATGCCCACATACAGCGAAATATCCTCTTTGCCGATGGTCTGGTCCAGCGCCATTGCGGTTGCGGCGGCGCGGATGGTAAGCGCTGTGCGGGCCGGCGAAACATGAAAATGCTCCCGCAGATGTTCCGCAGCCTCCCCGCGGCTCATGCCGCGCGCAATCAGCCCGCGCGCCAGTTTGGCCGGACGCACACCGGTCAGGCTGCCCCAGACGGGCGGCTCGGCCAGCGCCGGCACCACTGCATCATATACTGTTGATTTCACCAGCTCGGTAACCGTACGCTTGTAGTCCAGCGGCGCAAGGCCTGCAACCGAAGCGCTTCGCGCGCTTTCGCGCGTCGTACCGTCCAGGCGGACGACGGCGCGCACCTGCGCCGCCCCGTCCTGCTCGATGAGTATGCTGCGGCAATAATCGCCCTGCTCCGGCGGCTGTTCCGCACGGGCAAGCGTGACAGCCGGCAGCAGCGTCAGCAGCATTTCTTCCACAGCATGCTTAAGCGCATGCCCCTCCAATGTATAGATCATCTGCCGGTTGCCTGCAGCATATAGGGATTGAAGCGGCGTTCTTCCTCCAGCGAGGAAACCGCCTCATGGCCGGGCAGCACCCGATAGTCCCCGTTCAGATCATGCAGCCGCTTGAGCGAGGCCAGCATCTGTCCAAAATCGCCGCCTTCCAGGTCGCAGCGTCCGCATTCGTGACGGAACAGCGTATCCCCTGTAAACAGCGCATCTTCTATACGGATCACCGAGGAGCCGGGCGTGTGGCCGGGCGTATTCATATAATACGCCGTCATACCGCCGAAGGACACTTCCGTTCCCTCGCGGGCAATGATATCCGGCTTGTCCTCCACATAGCGGCTGGCAAACGGACGGAACTGCCCC
>NZ_JBMNUP010000090.1:0-7536 GCF_050946325.1 Agathobaculum sp.
TTTGCTGGCGGCTTGCCTCGGGCGACCATGTGGATTTTACCCCTGTTTTTCTGAAAAAATAGAAAAAATAGTGGAAATCCCTGAAATTATCTGGTAGAATAGACTGGATACATTAGAAGTATTAAATAAGGAGTTTGTCAACATGGAACTGAGAAACACTGAAAAACAGGAACACAGCGTTGTTGCGCTGACCATTGAGGTATCCAAGGCTGAGTTTGAAGCCGCCAAGGATAAGGCTTTTAAGAAGGCCGGCAAGAATATTACCGTGCCCGGTTTCCGTAAGGGTAAGGCGCCCCGCAAGATGATTGAAAAGCTGTATGGCGAAGGCGTATTCTTTGAGGAAGCCTTTAATATCGTATATCCGGAAGCCATGGACATGGCGGTGGAGAAGTCCGGCATCAAGCCGGTTGGCCGTGCGGACGTTGATCTGGGCGACGCGGCTGAAGAGGGCGGCCTGACCATTATCGCCAAGGTGCCGGTTGAGCCTGAAGTTGAGCTGGGCGAGTACAAGGGCGTTGAGGCTGAGAAGGAAACCGTCAAGGTGCTTGCTGCTGACGTAAAGGCGGAGCTGAACCGTCTGGCGCAGCGCAATGCCCGCACGGAGACTGTTGACCGTAAGGCGAAGAAGAACGACACGGTTGATATTGATTTTGACGGCTCGGTAGACGGCGTTCCGTTTGAGGGCGGCAAGGCGGAGCATCATGCGCTGACACTGGGTTCGGGCGCGTTTATTCCGGGCTTTGAGGATCAGCTGATCGGCTGCAAGGCGGGCGATGAGAAGGATGTTGTTGTTACCTTCCCTGAGCAGTATCATGCCGAGGAACTGGCTGGCAAGACCGCTGTGTTCAAGTGCAAGGTCCACAAGGTGGAAGAGACCATCCTGCCGGAGATTGACGACGAATTTGCCAAGGACGTTTCCGATACCTGCGAGACGCTGGATGACCTGAAAAAGGAAATCAGCGATCGTCTGAAGAAGGAGCGCCAGGAGGCTGCCGATCATGCGTTTGAAGAAAAGGTGCTGGACAATGTCATCGCAGGCATGAAGGCGGATATTCCGGAGGCCATGTTTGAAAACCAGATTGATACCATCGTGCAGGACTTCAGCTACCGCGTGCAGATGCAGGGCATGAAGCTGGAGCAGTATCTCCAGATGACTGGCATGGATGTGCAGCAGTTCCGCGGCATGTTCCGTGAACAGGCAGAACGCCAGGTAAAGACCCGTCTGGTGCTGCAGAAGGTAGCAGAATTGGAAAACATCGCAATTTCTGACAAGGAAATTGAGGATGAATATGCTAAGATGGCAGAGCAGTACGGCATGGACGTAGAAAAGGTCAAGTCCGTTGTTGCTGCTGAGGCGCTGGCTGACGATCTGAAGATTGCAAATGCGCTTGAGCTGATTAAGAAGAACGCAAAGGCCAAGAAGGCTGATAAGAAGAAGACGGAAGCTGCCGCTGAGGAAGCGTAAGTCCTGCTGTTTTCTTTAGAGCGAAAGGAGTTTTATCTGTGAGTTTAGTCCCAATGGTTGTGGAGCAGACCGGACGCGGCGAGCGTTCGTACGATATTTTTTCCCGCCTGCTCAATGATCGTATCGTGATGCTTTGCGATGAGGTAAACGATGCATCTGCGTCGCTTGTCGTAGCACAGCTCCTGTACCTGGAGGCGCAGGACCCGGATAAGGATATCTCGCTTTATATTAACAGCCCCGGCGGTTCTGTCACCGCCGGCATGGCGATTTATGATACGATGA
This sequence comes from Agathobaculum sp., assembly GCF_050946325.1. Taxonomy (GTDB): domain Bacteria; phylum Bacillota; class Clostridia; order Oscillospirales; family Butyricicoccaceae; genus Agathobaculum. The sequence goes on from NZ_JBMNUP010000090.1 coordinate 1,748, forward strand.
ACTATATCAAGTGCGACGTATCGACCATTTGCGTCGGCATGGCGGCTTCGATGGGCGCGTTTTTGCTGTCCTCGGGCGCAAAGGGCAAGCGGTATTCGCTGCCCAATGCAGAAATTATGATTCATCAGCCGTCTGCCGGCACGCAGGGTCAGATTACCGATATGGCGATTCATCTGAAGCGCCTGGAGACGATTAAAAAGCGCATGAACCGAATCCTGTCTGAAAACACAGGCAAGCCGATTGAGGTTGTCACCGCTGACTGTGAGCGCGATAACTTTATGAGCGCGCAGGAAGCGGTGGAGTATGGCCTGATTGACAAGGTCTTTGAAAAGCATTGACAGAAGGGCAATTTCTTGGATAGAGGTGCAGTATGCCAAATTTTGATGATGATAAAACCCTGAAATGCTCGTTTTGCGGAAAGCCGCAGGGGCGTGTACGCAAGCTGATTGCCGGCCCCGGCGTTTATATCTGCGATGAGTGTATCGGAGTATGTACCAGTATCCTGGACGACGAACTGGATTTTCCGTCAGAGGAAGCGGGGATTGATTCGCTGGCCGAGCCGGAGCATCTGCCGACGCCGCAGGAACTCAAGGCTGTGCTGGACGATTATGTCATCGGGCAGGACCGCGCCAAGGTTGCGCTCAGTGTAGCGGTATATAATCACTACAAGCGCATCTACCATCCGGACACGGAAATTGAGCTGCAAAAAAGCAATATTTTGATGCTTGGTCCTTCGGGTTCAGGCAAGACGCTGCTTGCCCAGACACTGGCAAAAACGCTTCAGGTCCCGTTTGCAATTGCAGATGCAACGACGCTGACGGAGGCTGGCTATGTGGGCGAAGATGTGGAGAATATCCTGCTGCGTCTGATTCAGGCGGCGGATTTTGATGTGGATTTGGCTGAGCGCGGCATCATTTATGTGGATGAGATCGATAAGATTGCCCGCAAGAGCGAGAATCCCTCGATTACGCGCGATGTATCGGGAGAAGGCGTGCAGCAGGCGCTGCTCAAGATGCTGGAAGGCACAACGGCGAACGTTCCGCCGCAGGGCGGGCGCAAGCATCCGCATCAGGAATTTATCCAGATTGACACGTCCAATATTCTGTTTATCTGCGGCGGCGCATTTGACGGGATTGAGGGCATTATTCAGAAGCGCACGGGCAAGCAGGGGCTTGGCTTTGGCGCGGAACTGAGAAGCAGAGAAGAGGAACAGACCGACCGCCTGCTGGCGCAGATTGAGCCGCACGATTTGATGAAATACGGTTTGATTCCTGAGCTGATTGGGCGTCTGCCGGCGATTGTATCGCTGGATACGCTGGATGAAGATGCGCTGGTGCGTATTTTGCAGGAACCCAAAAATGCGCTGGTCAAGCAGTATCAGACGCTGCTGGAAATGGACGGCGTTGAACTGAAGTTTGAGCCGGATGCGCTGACCGAGGTTGCAAAGGTAGCGTTGGCGCGGAAAACAGGTGCCCGCGGACTGCGCGGCGTACTGGAAAATGTGATGACTGACGTGATGTTCCGCGTTCCGTCGGATGACACCATCAGCAGAGTGGTGATTACGCGCGGGGCGGTGGCCGGTGAAAGTGCGCCGGTAATTGAACACCGCGGTCAGGCTGCCCTGCCAATGGAAGGGAAAAAACTTCCATCGCCGGATAAAAGCGCATAAGAAAAACGAAAAAAGTGGGGGGACGGCAGTCCTGCCCACTTTTTCATTATTTTTAGCGGAGTACGGCGCTTTACAAAAGGGGAAAAATATACTATACTGACCCTATGCAACAATTTTTGCCTGTGAGGAGAGAAGTTATGATAGACAGAGTTGGAACGACATTCAGCCGCCTGCCGGTGCTGCCGCTGCGGGGACTGGTGGCGTTCCCTTATATGATGATTCATTTTGATGTCGGCAGACTGATGTCCATTCGCGCGCTGGAAGCGGCGATGAAAAACGGACAAATGATTTTTCTGACGGCGCAGAAAGAACTCAAGACTGACGCGCCTGCGCCGGACGATCTTTTTCAGATTGGCACGGTGTGCATGGTCAAGCAGGTGCTGCGTTTGCCGGGGGATAACATCCGTGTACTGGTTGAGGGGCGGTCCCGCGCACTGGTGCATCAATTCGAGCCGCCGGCTGAAGAAGGCGACTGCCTGTATGCGGAAGTGGAAGAGCTGGAGGACTATGTTTACGGCGTAACGGAACGCCGGGAGCAGGCGTTGGTGCGGACGGCGCAGGAACGCTTTCGGGAATATGCGGCGCAGACGCCGCGTCTGTCTGCTGATGTGGAGCTGACCGTTGCGGCAGGCGGCGAAGCCGGCTGGCTGGCCGACTATATTGCGCAGAATCTGCCGGTGGATGTGGGCGTCAAGCAGGAAATTCTGGAGGAGATGAGCGTGACACGCCGTCTGAGCATGGTGATACGCATGCTGGGCGAGGAAACGGAGATTCTCAAAATTGAAAACGAGATACAGGATGAACTGAAGAGCCAAATTGATAAAAACCAGCGGGAGTACTATCTGCGTGAACAGATTAAAGTGATTCAAACCGAGCTGGGTGAGCAGGATACAGCTTCGGAGGCAGAGGCATATCGGAAACGCGTGCTTGCATTGCATTTACCGCAGGAATGTGAGGAAAAGCTGCTGCGGGAGACCGACCGTTTTGCCAAGCTGGGCGGTTCCAATGCAGAACAGGGCGTTGTCCGCACCTATCTGGATACCGTGCTCGATCTGCCGTGGAACCAAAAGAGCGAGGAGCGGCTGGATTTGGCGGAAGCGCAGGCCATTCTGGACCGCGATCATTACGGGATGAAAAAGGTCAAGGAACGGATTATGGAGTTCCTGGCTGTTAAGTCGCTTGCGCCGGAACTCAAGGGACAGGTATTGTGCCTGGTTGGACCGCCGGGCGTGGGTAAAACATCCATTGCAAAGTCGGTTGCGGAGGCGATGGGGCGTAGCTATGCGCGGATGAGCCTGGGCGGCGTGCGGGATGAAGCGGATATTCGCGGACACCGTAAGACGTATATCGGTGCAATGCCTGGGCGGATCATTGACGCAGTGCGCCGCGCGGGTACGAATAATCCGCTGCTGCTGCTGGATGAAATTGATAAAATGGGCAATGATTTTCGCGGGGACCCTGCCTCTGCCATGCTGGAAGTGCTGGATACGGAACAAAATGTTGCGTTCCGCGACCATTACATAGAGCTGCCCTTTGATTTGTCTGACGTGCTGTTTTTGATGACGGCCAACGATCTTTCCAATGTGCCGCGTCCGCTGCTGGACCGCATGGAAGTGATCGAGCTGCCTTCGTATACGGAGGAAGAAAAGCTGCATATCGCGCAGCGTCATCTGCTGCCCAAGCAGATGGAAAAACATGGGCTGAAAAAAACGCAGCTCGTGCTGTCAGAAAAGATGCTGCGGGCGGTGATTGCAGGCTACACGCGTGAGGCGGGTGTGCGCCGGTTGGAGCAGGTGCTGGCAAAGCTGTGCCGCAAAGCTGCGAAACATGCTGCGGACGGCGGTAAGCGGCTGACTGTTTCGGAAAAGAATCTGGAAAATCTGCTGGGCACTGCGCCGTATAAGAAAGACGTTGTGGCCAAGCGGGATGAAGTGGGCATTGTCAATGGCCTGGCGTGGACGAGCGTAGGCGGCGAGATGCTGGAAGTGGAAGCTGCTGTGGTGCCGGGTACGGGAAAAATTGAGGTCACAGGTAATCTGGGCACAGTGATGCAGGAGAGCGCCAAGGCGGCGGTCACTTTTGTTCGCTCGCGTGCGCAGGAGCTCTCAATTGACCCGATGTTTTATAAGGAAAACGATTTGCATATCCATTTCCCAGAGGCGGCGATTCCGAAGGATGGGCCTTCGGCGGGCGTGACGATTACAACGGCGCTGGTTTCGGCGTTGACCGGGGCGCCGGTGCGCCATGAGGTTGCGATGACGGGCGAGGTGACGCTGCGCGGCCGTGTGCTGCCGATCGGCGGACTGCGGGAAAAGACGATGGCCGCTTACCGTGCGGATATAAAAACCGTGGTTATCCCGAAGGATAATGAAGCGGATTTGCAGGATATCGAGCCGGTGGTGCGGGAAAATCTGCATTTTGTGACGGCTGCACATATGGATGACGTGATAGCGGCGGCGATTGATTTTTCGCAGCAGCCGAAGAGACGCAGAAAAACGGCAGGCAGCCCTGCACGGGGGCATGCAAAAACGCCGGCGGCGCCGGTTATGCAATCATGAGGAAGGAACACACTATGCTCAATCTGCACAATGCGGAATTTATTCGTTCGGCGGTCCGCGTGGCGGACTTTCCGCAGGATGGGTTGCCGCAAATTGTATTTGCCGGCAAATCAAACGTTGGAAAAAGTTCGGTGATTAACAAACTTCTTGGGCGCAGGAATTTTGCGCGCGTCAGCGCACAGCCGGGCAAGACGGTTCATATCAACTATTTTTTGATTGATAAGCAGGCATATCTGGTTGATCTGCCCGGCTATGGATATGCGCGCGTCTCGCAGGCAGAGCGGCAGCGGTGGGGCGTACTGATGGAGGAATACTTTGCGCTCGGCCTGCTGACGCTTGGTATACAGATTGTTGATATTCGTCACAAGCCGACGAAGGATGATGTGACGATGGCGGAATGGTTTCATGCCGCACGGCGTCCATGGATTGTTATCGCCAATAAACTGGATAAGATTAAGAAGTCCCAGATAGAGGGTTGCCTTGCTGAAATCCGGCAGACCCTGCTGCTGCCGGAAGAGGTGCCGGTGATTCCGTTCTCGGCGGAAAAAGGAGACGGCAAAGAGGTTGTATTGGAAATGATTGCAGAGCATATAGGAAAGGATGCGCTTAAATAATGAGCTTTTTTCGCCGATTCATGGCCGGCCGTTATGGCAATGATCCGCTGAATAATGCGCTTTTGGTGCTTGGACTGTTTTTGCTTGCAGTAGAATGGCTGACAAGGTGGAGATGGATGAGCATGTTCATCCTGGCCTTGCTGATTTTGTGCTATTTTCGCATGTTTTCGCGCAATATTCAGGCCCGCTATTCGGAAAATCAAAAATTCATGCAGTGGTGGGGACCGGTGAAGCGCCGCATGCAGGATGCGCGTGTGCGCTTTGCAGACCGGAAGACGCACCGTTTTTATAAGTGCCCCCAGTGCAAACAGCGGCTGCGTGTGCCGCGCGGCAGAGGGAAAATTAATATTACCTGTCCGCATTGCCACGCACAGTTTGTCCGTAAAACATAAATGGAATAAATTAAGAAAAAGTTCTCATGGAATGCCAAAATGGACTTGCTTTTTTTACAGAAAGCCGTATAATAATAGTAACAAAATGAGCAGGGGGCGATTCCGATGACCGTAGAACAGTTGATTGGAAAAATCTATAATAAGCTCAGCAAAGCAGATTTTGCCGGTGCGCAGGGCAGAATTGCCGTGCAGTTTAACCTTACCGGTAAAGTGACAGGCGTCTTTTATATTGAAATTCTCAACGGCGTATTGTCTGTGATGCCGTATGAGTATATCGATCATGACGCCGTTGTTTCTGGGTCGATGACCAATATTGAGAAGGTGTTTAGCGGCAAATTAATCCCACAGGTTGCAGTGGCAGAAGGGAAAATTAAAATTGAAGGCAACTTTGACAAGGTTATGGCCTTGGCTGAGCTGCTCAAGCGCTAAAGTTGTATAATTATACGAATCCGCCCGTTTGATCAACGGGCGGATTTTTTCAGAGTGGCACGAAAAAAGCAGAAAAAAGTTCTTGACAAAGGAAGGGGGAGGGGGTATACTAATAAAGCTGTCTCGC
>NZ_JBMNUP010000091.1:0-7487 GCF_050946325.1 Agathobaculum sp.
GACGGACGAATTGCAGGGCGTTATGCTCTTCCTTGCAAGCGAAGCCTCTTCCTACATCACCGGCATCAACATTCCGGTTGACGGCGGCTATTCGATCTTCTGACAGAAAGGATGAATTCATACCATGGCGAAGGTTCATGTTGAAAACGTGCGCGATTTGGTGGTCAAGGCCGGCGAAATCCGCGAAAAGCTTGCGCTCGGTACGCGCCGCATCGGTAACGTACACATCGGCGGTCCTATGTCCGCAACCGATGTAACGGTAGCGCTGTATTACAAGTATATGGGCTTTGATCCGGACAATCTGGACGACCCCAACCGCGATATTTTTATTCTGAGTAAGGGCCACAACGGCATTCTGCTGTTCACCATCTTCTGCGATATGGGGATGTATGACTGGGATCTGCTGCTGGATACCTACAACACCATCGGCCATCCCTTCGGCGCGCATCCGAACCACAAGCACGTCAAGGGCATTGAGGTTTCCTCCGGTTCGCTCGGCCATGGTCTTTCCTGGTGCTGCGGTCTGGCGCATGCCAACCGCGGACGAAACATCAAGTCCCGCATCTGGACGCTGCTGGGCGACGGCGAAATGGAAGAAGGCTCCAACTGGGAAGCAATTCTGTACGCCGCATCGCATAATCTGGACAACATTGTTGCAGTTGTTGACTTTAACCATGCATCCGCTTCTTATGAAACCGGCCAAAACCAGCGCTGGGGCGAAAAGGGCGGCGCTGAAGGCATGGCGGACTGCTTCCGTGCCTTTGGCTGGAACGCCACGGTAATCGACGGCACCAAGATGGCCGAAATCGACAAGACGCTGGCCAGCCTGCCGGAAGTTACGCTCAACGGCAAGCCGAACGCAATCATTTGCAACACAACCAAGGGCCAGGGCGTTCAGTTTATGATGGATCGTCCCTGCGCATGGCACATCGGCGGCTTTGACGACGAAAAGCTGGAAGAGGCGCTTAAAGAAATCAGAGAATACACAGCGGAAAGACTGGCGGAGGTGTAATCAATGGGTGGATTTACTTTTTGCTGCGGCGATATGGGCCCCGCAATGGAAGCCAAGGGAACGGTTACGAATGAAATTCTCGAAATGATCGACGACGACCCCAGAGTATGTTATATCAACGCGGATGGTACGCCCAACGGCGGCCGTGTACAGCAGAAGCAGATGCAGTATCCGGACCGCGTTCTTGACGTAGGCATCCAGGAAATGAACATGGTCACTCTGGCGGCCGGTCTTGCCAAGCAGGGCTTCCTGCCTTATGTGCAGACGTTTGGACCCTTCCTGTGTGTGCGCGCGCTGGACCAGATCCACAACGACGTAGCATACAACGATTATCCGGTGCGCCTTATCGGCACGCATGCCGGCCTGTCCTCCGGCTACGGCCCGACGCACAACACCATTATCGAATTCGGCGTTATGAACTCCCTGCCGAACATGACCATGATCGCGCCCTGCGATGCGGAGCAGTGCAAAAAGGTTCTGCGCAAATCGCTCGACTATCCCAAGCCGATCTATATCCGCATTCCGCGCGGCGAGGAGCCGCTGGTTTACAACCAGGATTACGACTATAACTTCGAGATCGGCAAGGCCAATGTCATCCAGGAAGGCACCGATTTGAACATCATCGGCACCGGCATGGGTGTATACGGCGCTGTGCAGGCAGCGCGCCAGCTGGAAGAAGAAGGCTTCAGCGTTGGCGTAATTGATATGCACACCATCAAGCCGATTGACAAGGATGCTATCATCCACGCCGCCAAGAAGAGCGGCGCCATCATCACCGTGGAAGACCACAATATCCTCGGCGGTCTCGGCAGCATCGTTGCCGATGTGCTGATGGAAGCCGGTGTGTTTGCACGGCTGAAGAAGATTGGCATTCCTGATACCTTTGTGGAATTTGGTTATCCGGAAGAACTGTATCCATACTATGGCATGGATGGCGCTGGTATTGCCAAGACTGCGCGTGAATTTCTCAAGTAATACAAAAGCGCAGTAAGCAGCAAACCGCAGAGCCGGTCCGCCCGATTACATAATATGTTCGCGGCGGACCGGTTCTTTATTATTTGAAGGAAGGGGAGTTCAAAGCAATGAAGCAGCTATATATCACTTCGGTCCGTGATTTTGAAAAAAACACCATGGGCACCGTAGAAGCAAGAGAAGTTCCAATGCCGGAACCTGCCGATGATGAGATTCGCGTCAAAATCATCTACTCCTCCATCTGCGGCTCGGACACGCACACGCTGACCGGCCATCTGGGTGAGTTTGAAGAAACCACCAAGGCCATGCTGCCCATGCCTTTCGGCCATGAGGTTTCCGGCATCATTGATAAAGCCAGCCCCAAGGCGGAGGCGCTCGACTATCATGCCGGCGACAAGGTGGTTGCCAATTACGCAAAATACTGCTACGCCTGCGACAACTGCCGCAGCGGGCATGAAAATCTGTGCACCAACGTGCAGTTCTGCATGAACGGCTTTGCAGAATACGCCGTTTATCATGTGACGCAGATCCATAAGCTTCCTGAAGAATACGATTTGCAAACCGCTGCCCTGATTGAGCCGCTGACCATTGCTCTGGCAGCTGCCGAACAGGCCAATATCTCTTACGGAAAGTCCGTTGCCATCATGGGCGCGGGCGGCCTGGGATTGATGCTGGTGCAGCTTGCCCGTCTGGCAGGCGCGTCGGTCGTCACCGTTTTTGATCTGGTGGAAGAAAAATGCGAGCTGGCCAAAAAACTCGGCGCTGACTTTGCCTTTGATCCCCGCGAAGACGGGGTTGTGGAAAAAGCCATTGCCGCTGCCGGCGGCATGTATGACTGTGTTTTGGAAGGCACCGGCGTTGTATCCGCTGCGGAAACTGCGCTGCAGCTTTTGGCACGGAACGGCGACGGCGTTTACTTCGCCATGTACGGCAAAGACCCCATCCTGAAAGTAAATCTGCACAATGACTTTTACTGGAACCAGAAGCACCTGCATGGTGTGATTATGGGGGCAGGGTTATTCCCCAAGGCCATCAAGATGGCCCGCCGGCTGGATCTGAAATCCCTCATCCAGCGCGTACACCCCCTCAGCCAGTATGAAAAGGCATTTGAAGATCTTTATACCAAGAAATTTGCCAAGGTCGTTATTAAAATGGATGAATAACATGAGATCAAAAGAGGAAGGAGGAACGATTGGCTGCAAACTTAGCCAATCGACAGCAGAATGAATAACGAAACAAAAGTTGCTGCAACCCCGGAAAAAACCTATTATCACGGTGGCCAGGCCGTTGCCAGAAAGCTTGCATTCGCCTCCGGCGAATTGGTTTATAACCTCCCCTGGATGCTTGTCAGTTCTTACTTAGCATTTTTCATGACGGATATTGCCCTCATCCCTGCGGGCGCCGTTTCCATTCTGTTTTTGGTGTGCCGTGTCTGGGACGCCTTTAACGACCCCATGATCGGCTCTCTGGCCGACCGCACCAACACCAAAATGGGCCGTTACCGTCCCTGGATGCTGGGCGGCGCCCTTGGTCTGATTCCGCTGGTAATCCTGCTGTTCTGGGCGCATCCTGACTGGAGCGTCGGCGCACGCACGGCTTACGGCTGTATCCTGTATTTTATCACGGTTATTGCTTCTACTTCCTGGAACATTCCGTTCTCTGCACTCAACGGCGTTATTTCTCCTTATCCCCGTGAACGCGCTTCTTTCTCCAGCTACCGCATCTGCATTTCCTCGCTGGCCTGCGCGCTTGCAACCGCCATCTTCATTCCGCTGGTTACCAAGTTCAGCGGCGCGGAAGGCGATTCCGTTCGCGGCTATTTGCTGGCTGCCGTTGTCGTCTGCGCGCTGGCAATCCCCTTTGTGTTCACCTGCGTTCTGGGCACCAAGGAAGTCGTCAAGGCGCCCCCGAAGCAGAAGGGCCAGAAAATGGGCGGCAAGGCCATGGTCAACTGCTTCCTGCAAAATCCGCCCCTGCTGATCGTCTGCCTGGCATTCCTGGTTTATGGATTCCTCAACTACGGCAGAATGACCGTCGGCATGTACTATTTCACCTATGTTTGGGGCGACGCCAGCCTGTTCACCCTGTATGCCACCGTTAACGGCATCATGGCTGCTGTTGCAGCGTTCTTCTCTGCCGCGCTGATCAAGCTGTGCCGCGGCAAGCGCGGAGCGATGCTGTTCTCGTACGGTTTCAGCTTTATCATTAACCTGGTTCTGTTCTTCCTCAACCCCGGCAACGCTTCTCCCACGCTGGTTCTCGTTCTCCTGTTCATCGCGGGCGCGCTCAACGGCTTCTGCACCGCGCTGCTCTATGGTATGATCGGCGACACGGTAGAATATGGCCAGTGGAAGACCGGCATCCGCGCCGACGGCCTCTGCTCCTCCGGCACCAGCTTTATGCTCAAGCTGGGCGGCGCGCTTGCCCCCACCACCCTGCTCGCCATGCTGGCGATGAGCGGTTATGTGGAAGGCGCCGCATCGCAGACCGCCAGCGCGCTGACTTCCATGAATGTGGTTATGAACCTGATCCCTGCGGTTCTGAGCATTATCGGCGTCATCCTGTTTGCCTGCTATAAGCTGAACGATAAGATGCACGCACAAATCGTTTCCGACCTGAAGGAACGCGGTGAATTCTTCATCGACGAAGACCAGTAAACAACCAACAAGAACAACTCCTATTCCAAAACCTCTTATCCGTGTGAAGGCAGCCGCCGGAAAGCCAAAGTGCTTTCCGGCGGTTGTCTTTTTTCAGCTTATCCCCCCAAAGCCGGACTTGCCTGTGTTACAAAAAAGCCCTCTCCCCTATGCTGGGAGAGGGCTTTTCTGCTTTCTCTTTAAAGCAGCGCCAGAATATTTGCTTTGGGCATGGCTCCTACCGCGCGGTTGACCACCTTGCCGTTTTTCATCACAATCAGGGTCGGAATACTCATCACGCCGAACTGCTGCGCCAGGTCTCCCTGCTCATCCACGTTGATTTTGCCCACTTTAATATCCGTCCGCTCCTCTGCAATCTGGTCCACAATAGGCGAGACCATTCTGCACGGTCCGCACCAGCTCGCCCAGAAATCCAGCAGCACAGGCTTGTCCGCCTGCAGCACCTCTGTTTCAAAATTCTCATTCGTAATGGTCAAAACCGCCATCATCAGCACGCTCCTTCTCATCAGTAGTTTATCTGAAGCTCGTAAAAAAATGCATACTGCTGCATCACGCCTGCAAATCCGCGATAGCGCCGCAGCGGAAAGCCCTTTGGATAGTGTGCATCCAGCATCTGCCGGATGTGGGTATCAATCGGAAACGCATCAATGTGGTGCAGTCCAAACAGGCAGATGCACTCCGCCACTTTGACGCCCACGCCGGTCAGGCGCATCAGTTCCTGCCTGGCCTGCTCGTATTTCATGCCCCGCACTGCGTTCAAATCCACTTCGCCGGAAGCAACCTGCCGTGCCGCAGCGATGATGTATTTTGCCCGATATCCCAGCCGCACGGGCGTCAGATCATCCGCTGTACACTGGGCCAGACGCTCCGCGGCCGGAAACGCATCATACTGTATGCCGCTTTCGCTTTGGCAGCGTGTGCCGAACAGCGCACTCAGCCGCTCCACGCAGCCGGTTATTCTGGCAATGTTGTTCTGCTGCGAAATAATGAAGCAGACGATCGTCTCCCACAGCTCCTGCCGTAAAATGCGCAGGCCTCCGCCTGCCAGCACGGCATGCTGCAAATAAACATCCCGCTTGGCAACCGCTTTTTTGTAGCGTCCATAATCGGCGTCCAGATCAAAATACCGCTGCCAGACGGATGCAAACACCTCGTCTGTGCAGTCAAACCGCACGGTCTGGCCCTGCTGCTCCATTTCCAGATAGCGGCCGCAGGCAATCAGCGCATACCGCCCTTCCCCCAGCGGCCGAAAACGAAAACACTGGCCGGAACGGGCAATCTGCTCCAAATCAAAATCAGGAATGACGCGCTCAACCATTTTTACGCATCGCCTCATGCTCGGCCGCAAGCTCCTGATAAAGATTTTCCAGCGTCCAGCCGATATTGGTCTCCGTCACAATCGCCTTATAGGGAATGGACACGCCGGCTTTTTTCATTTCCCGCAGCAAAATCTCCAGCCGCTTGTCCGTAAAGCCGTCCAGCACAAGCACGGGCTGCGCAAGGGCAGGCACATCGGCATTTTCGTTTCTGTCAAACCCACGGCGGCCCAGCAGACAGCCGACCGTCTGCCCCGCGTCTTCCGGCGCAATATTTTTGATGCGCACGCCCATGCGCACCAAAACGGATTTCACCCCTGCGGCGCGCGCGCCGCCTTCCGGCTCAAAATATAAAACCGTCTCCCGAGAGACAGACATGCTATCAGCTCCTTTTCCCCATTATATCCTCTTTCCCGCATGAACGCAATATGCTGTATTTATTTTCTGAGCGCGCGGGAAGGTTTATTCCGCCTTTAATTTCTCCGGAACGCGCTCCCCATAAAGCAAACAAAATTCATCATTATACTGCATTATCTTCGCATAATCCGCATCATTTATCCTGTTTTTGCAAATAATGACCGTGCATTCCTTTATGCGCGGTTCCATGTCTCCCGCACAAACTCCACGGCCTTGCGGATTCCTGAAAAACCCGTGCCGCTCGCCTCTTCAATGCAGATAAGGCCGCCAAACCCATGGTGCTTCAGCCAGGCCAGCACCTCCGCGTTGGGCGTCACACCTGTCCCAATGACGGCGGGCGCAAAACAGCCCAGCGTCTGCATATCCGAAATATGAACCGTTGCAAGCGCGTCATAGACCTGCGGCAGAACAGTCATCGGGTCGCCGCCCTGCGCCGTAATATTTCCCGTGTCAAAATTAATTTTTACTCCGCTGCCTTTCAGCGCCTGCGCAATTTCCAGGAAAATATCCACCGGAAAGCTGAAATCCTCATATCTCCATGCGCCCGGCTTGTAGTGGTCCTCATACACCAGCACCACGCCGAATTTCGCAGCCGTAACCGCCGCACGGCGCAGCATCTCCACCGCCCAGCGCACGCCCTGCTCCCGCGTCACGCCAGGATGCGCCTGCCCTGCCAGCACGCGCACATATTCTATGCCGAGCGCGGAACACACCGCAATATCCCGCCGCAGATATTCCAGCTCCCGCTCCCGCTGCAAAGCGTCCGGATGCGTAAAATCGGGATAGGCCGACGCCATCGCCATCGGTATGCCAATGCGCTCCATCATGCGTTTGACGCCTTCCAGGTAAACCGGCGTATGATTTTTCAGCAGCATCATACTGATATCCGCTGCGTCCAGCCCCATTTCCTTCGCTTTTGTCAGCCATTCCTCCAGCGTAATCTCGCCGGATTCTATTGGACCGAACAGCGATACCGGCAATACGCTCAACCGGCAACTTTTTTCCATGGATGCACTTCCTTCTAAAGCAGTCTCCTCTTTTATTACCGGCAAAGCAGCGCGGCGGTCTCCACATGGCTCGATTGCTCCAGATTGATGTCAGATTTTAGCGGTC
>NZ_JBMNUP010000092.1:0-7486 GCF_050946325.1 Agathobaculum sp.
GCAAAGGTTCTGGAAGAGAAGAAGGCTCTGGTTGCCTCGCTGGTAGAGAAGATCAAGAACTCCCCCGCAGGTGTTCTGGTTGACTACAAGGGCATCAATGTTGAGGATGATACCAATCTGCGCCGCGAGCTGCGTGAAGCCGGTGTGGACTACGCTGTCATCAAGAACACGATGATCCGCTTTGCAGCTAACGAGCTGGGCTTCAACGAACTGGACGAGCACCTGAACGGTACGTCTGCGCTGGCGATCTCGACGACGGACGATGTAATCGCTCCCGCCAAGATTCTGGGCGCGTTCGCCAAGAAGCATGAGAACTTCAAGATCAAGGCCGGTTTCCTGGAGGGCAAGGTTATCTCCGAGGAAGAGGTCAAGAAGCTGGCAAGCATGCCGAACAAGGAAACCCTTATCGCGCAGGTGCTGTACAGCTTCAACTATCCTATCATGCAGTTTGCTATTGCCTGCGACGCAATCGTCAAGAAGGCCGAGGGCAACGAGGACATGAAGGTTGCCGAGCTGGTAGCCGCCAAGGCGCCGGCCGAGGAAGCTCCCGCTGCGGAGTAATGCACATCAATTTTAAAAATTAACTTATAATGGAGGTTTATCCCATGTCTGTACAGGAGATTATGGATGCTGTAAAAGAGCTCAAGGTTCTGGAGCTCTCTGAGCTGGTAAAGGCTCTGGAAGAGGAATTCGGCGTATCCGCTACGCCCGTAGCCGTTGCTGGCGGCGCTGCTGCCGGCGGCGAGGAAGCTGCTGCTGCTGCCAAGACCGATTTTGACGTTGTTCTGACCTCTGCCGGCTCTTCCAAGATCGGCGTTATCAAGGTTGTTCGCGAGATCACCGGTCTGGGCCTGAAGGAAGCCAAGGAGAAGGTTGACGGCGCTCCGGCTACCATCAAGGAAGGCGCTTCTGAGGCTGAGGCGAACGAGATCAAGGAGAAGCTGGAAGCTGCCGGCGCTACCGTCGAGCTCAAGTAATCCGTTTCGGAAAGCCTTACAATTTGCAAGAAAGAGACCTGCTGCATTTGCAGCAGGTCTTTTTTCATGCCGCGATATACAGAAGCGGCGGCGGTATGATAAAATAAAAGCAAAAATATTTTGGGAAAATGTGTGAGACGGCGGCCGGAAAGTTGTGTATATAGGTGAAAGGACAAAATGAAAGCGGGGTGAACGCAGATGGATGACGCGAAAATCGTTCAACTGTATTGGGACAGGGATGAGCAGGCGATTGCCGCCACGGCGCAAAAATACGGAAACTACTGCACCGCAATTGCCAGGAACATACTGGGCAGCCGGGAGGACGCCGAGGAATGTGTGAGCGATACCTATATCGGCGCGTGGAACGCGATGCCGCCGCACAGGCCGCATATCTTATCTGCCTTTCTTGGAAAAATCGTTCGCAATCTGTCTTTGAACCGCTACCGGCACAATACGGCCGAAAAACGGGGCGGCGGCGAGCTGCCGGTGGTTCTGGACGAATTGCGCGAGCTGGTATCCGGCAAAGAGGATGTGGAGCAGGAAATCGACCGCAGGGAGCTGGTGCGGGCCATTGATGCGTTTCTGGGCAGCCTTTCCCCGGAAAAAAGAAGCATTTTTGTCAGCCGTTACTGGTACACGGCAAGCATTTCGGCCATTGCCGCGCAGCATGGCATGAAAGAAGGCGCCGTGTCCATGACGCTCAGCCGCCTGCGCCGGAAACTGCACGACTACCTGACGGAAAGGGGTTTTGCACTATGACGAACGAGAAATTCTATGAAGTCCTCGGCGGCATGGATGAAAATTATGTCAAAGAGGCAGGGGAATACCGGAAGCGAAAACCGGTCTGGCCCAAATGGTGCGCGGCGGCCGCCTGCCTGTGCCTGGCGGTCCTTGGGCTCTGGTTCGCCGGGCAGCGCACGGACGGCCAGACGCCCGGCGGCGTCGTGCCGCAGCCGGAGGGCGGCGTGCTGACGGTCAATCCGGTGGAAAATGTGACAAGCGCGGATATGGATGTGCAGTTTTCCCACTACAGCGATCTGCCCGCTGACGGGCGGCAGGCCGCAGAACAGGCGTTTGCAGACGCTATGGGGATGACCTGTGCGGAATTTGCAGCAAAACTGCCCGCAGACTGGCAGCAGACGGCGTTTTACTCGGTTGACGCACCGACAGAGCCGAGGGGCGCGGTCTATATCCCGCATGACTATGTCTTTGAACTGCGGACGGCGGACGGCGGCAGCGCAAAGATTGCGCTCTGCGCCGGACAGGCGCCGCTCAGAGACTGCTTCTTCGTGTGCGACGCGCCCGAACAGTCGGAAATTGGCGGGACCGCCGTGACGGTTTACGGTGTGCGGGACACGCTGTTTGCGGAATTTGCCTGCGGCGGCGTATTCTATGACGTGGAAACGCACGGCGTTCCGGCAGAAGAACTGGAAAACCTACTGACCGGCCTGCTGGCCTGACGCCGCGCATACATGAAAAAAGCTCCCACCCTGCGGTGGGAGCTTTTTGTTATCCATTGTGTCTGCCGTGTGATGGGGCGAAAATCAGTTGCCGCCCTTGCTGCCTTCCCACACGCCGGTGGCCAGCGCGGACAGGTAGGCGTTGATAAAGCCGTCGATATCGCCGTCCATCACGGCGTTGATGTTGGCGTTTTCATAGGCCGTGCGCGTATCCTTGGCAAGGGTATAGGGCATAAAGACGTAGGAGCGGATCTGGCTGCCCCATTCGATCTTTTTCTGGTCGCCCTTGATATCGGAAATCTTGTCCAGATGCTCGCGTTCCTTGATCTCAACCAGTTTGGAGCGCAGCATGCGCAGGCAGTTGTCCTTGTTCTGGAACTGGCTGCGCTCGGTCTGGCAGGATACGACGATGCCGGTCGCCTTGTGAATCAGGCGGACTGCGGACGAGGTCTTGTTGATGTGCTGGCCGCCCGCGCCCGAGGAGCGGAACACCTGCATTTCATAATCTTCGGGCTTGATTTCAAAATCAGCCGAGGTATCCGGAATATCGGGCACAACCTCCACCGCAGAGAAGGAGGTGTGGCGGCGGCCGGATGCGTCAAAGGGAGAGATGCGCACCAGACGGTGTACGCCCGATTCGCCCTTGAGGAAGCCGTAGGCGTTTTCGCCCTCGATGATGATATCGGCCGACTTGAGACCGGCTTCGTCGCCGTCCTGATAGTCCATGATCTTATAGGTGTAGCCGTGGCGTTCAGCCCAGCGGGTATACATGCGGTACAGCATTTCGCACCAGTCCTGGGCTTCGGTGCCGCCCGCGCCCGCGTGGAAAGAGACCAGCGCGTTGTTTTTATCGTATTCGCCCGTCAGCAGGGTGGAGAGCTTCTGTTCGGCCACGCCCTCATCCAGCTCTTTGAAGCCGCTTTCCAGCTCGCCGAGCATGGATTCGTCGTTTTCCTCAATGGCCATTTCGCAGATGGTCAGCAGATCGTCGCAAAGCTCTTTGAGATGGTTGTAGGATTCGATTTTGCCCTTCAAAGCGCCCATGCGGGAAACGATTTTCTGGCTTTCCTCCGGATTGTCCCAAAAGCCGGGCTGAGAGGACTTGATCTCCAGCTCCTCCACCTCGCGCTCGGCCTTTTCCAGACCCAGCGAGGTATAGAGCTCTTCCAGCGCGGGTTTCAGGTTGTTCAGTTTTACCTTGTATTCTTCAAACTCAAGCATGAAAATGCTCCTTCACCGTATTTTTCAACATACTATAGTATACGCAAAAAACGGGTTCTTGTAAAGTTTTTTTGCAGTTATACTTGACAAACGCGATAATTTTCCCTATATTATACAATACAACGTTAAAATAAAAGGGAGTAGCTCACACATTTGAATGTGTGGTCGGCGTCGTCAATCCCGGCGGGCGGATAACAGCCTGTCCGGCGCCGTTCCGTTAAGCAGCGAGACTTTTATTGCTTCAGCCGCAATAAAGGTCTCTTTTTTTGCGCGCAGAAGCGTATTCTTATTCTCATAGAGGTGTTGTGCATGCTGTCATTTGTTCTGTTGGTTTTGGGTTTTGCGCTGCTGGTCTGGGGCGCGGATAAGTTCGTCGCGGGCGCGGCGGCGGCCGCGCGCCGGATGGGCGTGTCGCAGCTGCTGGTCGGCCTGACGGTCGTGGCGTTCGGCACGTCCGCGCCTGAGCTGGCGGTCAGCGTTACCGCGGCGCTCAAGGGCGCCAATGAGATTGCGGTCGGCAACGTCGTCGGCTCCAATCTGTTCAATCTGCTGGTGGTGGCCGGTCTTTCGGCCGTGCTGTGCCCGCTGGTGCTGGACCGCGATCTGCTGCGCCGCGACTGGCCGATGAGCATTGGCGCCGCCGCGCTGCTGGGCGTGATGCTGCTGCTGGGCGGCGGACTGAGCCGTCTGGAAGGCGTGGTACTGCTGGCGCTGTTCGCCGTGGTCATGGCGATGCAGATCCGTCCGGCGCTGCAAAACCGCGAAGCGGCGCCCGCGGAAGATGAGATTGAGATGAAAACCAGCCTGATTGTGGTGAACATCGTGCTGGGCCTTGCGTGCATTGTGCTGGGCGGGCAGCTTTCGGTGGACGGCGCGACGGGCATCGCCCGCATGTTTGGCCTGTCGGAAACGCTCATCGGCCTGACCATCGTGGCCTGCGGCACCAGCCTGCCGGAGCTGGTTACTTCGCTGGTTGCGGCGCGCAAGGGGCAGAACGATATTGCGATGGGCAACGTCATCGGCTCCAACCTGTTCAATATTCTGCTGATTCTGGGCACTTCGGCGGTGATTACGCCGATCACCGTGCAGCCCACCGCGCCGATTGACTGCCTGATTCTGGTTGCGGTCAGCGTATTGTTCTATCTGCCGGCCCGTAAGGGCAAGCTGGGCCGCGCGCCCGGCGCCGTGATGGCGCTGACGTATGCGGCGTATACGGCGTATCTGATCATGCGGTAAACCGCTTTTTCCAGGGCGCTCAAAAGACTTTTTTCTGCTTGCCGGAAAAATAAAGTTTTTCGACAGTCTCAGACGGCCGGACGCAGTCCGGCCGTCTTTTTTGTGCGGCGCCGCGCCCCCCAAAAGAGAAACCGCGCGGAAAGCGAAATTTTAGCGGGAAACGGCGGCCTATTTACAAAAAATTTGTTTGTTTCCCCATATATATGTGATATAATATTTCTGTTATGATGAAAACAGGGGCGCTTTTTGCTCCTTTTGAAAGGCTGAATCAACAAATGGCTAACTTCTTTACCAAGCTCTTCGGCACGCATTCGTCGCATGAGCTGAAAAAGATTTATCCCATTGCGGATAAGGTGGACGCGCTCGAGGAGACGTATAAAAAACTGACCGACGCCGAGCTGCGCGCCAAGACGGACGAATTCAAAGCCCGCTATCAGAACGGCGAAACGCTGGACGATCTGCTGCCAGAGGCGTTTGCCACCTGCCGGGAGGCGGCGTGGCGCGTTTTAGGCATGCGGCATTACCGCGTGCAGGTTATCGGCGGCATTGTGCTGCATCAGGGCCGCATTGCGGAGATGAAAACCGGCGAAGGCAAAACGCTGGTCGCCACGCTGCCGGCTTACCTGAACGCGCTGACCGGCAAGGGCGTTCACATTGTCACCGTCAACGATTATCTTGCCAAGCGCGACAGCGAGTGGATGGGCAAGGTATACCGTTTTCTCGGGCTGACGGTCGGCCTGATTATTCATGAGGTGGAGCCGGCAAAGCGCCGCGCGATGTACGAGGCGGACATCACCTACGGCACCAACAATGAGTTCGGTTTTGACTATCTGCGCGATAATATGGCCATCTACAAGCAGGCCATGGTGCAGCGCGGCCACGCTTTTGCCATTGTGGACGAGGTGGACTCCATCCTCATCGACGAGGCGCGTACCCCGCTGATTATTTCCGGCCAGGGCGAGCAGTCCTCCCAGCTGTACCAGATGGCCGACCGGTTTGCGGCCGGCCTCAAGTGCCTGCGCGTCAAGGAAGTGGACGCCAAGGAGGAGCAGGACGATATTACCGCCGACTATATTGTGGACGAAAAAGCCCGCACGGCCACGCTCACGCCGCACGGCCAGACCAAGGCGGAGGCGTATTTCAGGGTGGATAACCTGTCCGACCCCGAGAATACCACGCTGCAGCACCACATCAACCAGGCCATCAAGGCCCGCGGCGTCATGCAGCGCGATGTGGATTACGTTGTACGCGATGGACAGGTCATCATTGTGGACGAGTTTACCGGCCGTCTGATGTTCGGCCGCCGCTATAACGAAGGCCTGCACCAGGCCATCGAAGCCAAGGAAGGCGTCAAGGTTGCGCATGAGTCCAAGACCCTTGCCACCATCACTTTCCAGAACTATTTCCGTCTGTACGGCAAGCTTTCCGGCATGACGGGCACCGCGCTGACCGAGGAGGAGGAATTCCGCCACATCTATAAGCTGGATGTGATTGAGATTCCGACCAACAAGCCCATCGCCCGTAAGGACAATCCGGACGCGGTATACAAAAATGAAAGCGGCAAAATCAAGGCGACCGTTGCGCGCATTGAAGCATGCCACGCCAAGGGCCAGCCGATTCTGGTGGGCACCGTTTCGATTGAAAAATCTGAAGAGCTTTCGGCCATTTTGAAGAGAAAAGGCATCAAACACACGGTTTTGAACGCCAAATACCATGAAAAAGAGGCGGATATCGTCGCGCAGGCCGGTAAATCCGGCGCGGTGACGATTGCGACCAACATGGCCGGCCGCGGCACCGATATTATGCTCGGCGGCAATCCGGAGACCATGGCGCTGGACGAGCTGCGCAAGGGCGACTACAGCCCCGAGCTGCTTTATGAAGCCAACGGCCATGCGGAGACCGACGACCCCGAAGTGCTGGCCATCCGCGCGCGCTTTACCGAGCTGTATGAGAAATTCAAGCAGGAAACCGACGCCGACGCCGCAAAGGTGCGCGAGGCCGGCGGCCTGTATATCCTGGGCACGGAGCGGCACGAATCCCGCCGGATTGACAACCAGCTGCGCGGCCGTGCCGGCCGTCAGGGCGACCCGGGCGAATCGAGCTTCTATATTTCGCTGGAAGACGATCTGATGCGCCTGTTCGGCTCGGAAAAAATCCAGAATATGATGAACACGCTGGGCATTGACGAAGACGAGCCTATCGACCAGAAGATTCTGTCCGGCGCGATTGAAAACGCGCAGAAGAAGATTGAATCCCGCAACTTTGCCACCCGTAAGCATGTGCTGGAGTATGACGATGTGCTCAACACCCAGCGCCAGACCATTTACAGCCAGCGTTTGCAGGTGCTGGAGGGCAAGGATATCAAGGAAAACATCGTCCGCATGATTGACGACACCGTGGCCCGCGCGGTGCATGCCGCCATTGGCGAGCATACCGTCATCGAGCCTGCGATGGTCGAACAGGCACGGCGTCCGTTTATCGGCATTTTCCTGCGCCCGACCGACTGCACCTTCACGCCCGAGGAGTGCGACGACCTGACCGCCGACCAGCTGATTGAAACGCTGGCCGAGCAGGCGCACAAGGTATATGAAG
>NZ_JBMNUP010000093.1:0-7439 GCF_050946325.1 Agathobaculum sp.
TGCGACATCGCCCACGATGACCTGGCGGCTGACGCCGCATTGCGCGGCCAAAGCGGCAGCGGAAACAGGTCCCTCTGCATGGGATAACAGATGTGTAATTTTGATTCGTCGATCAGAGGCGTTCATTGCAGTCACTTCCTTGGTGTCTCTATCATAACACAAAGAAAAAGGACTGTGCAAGGGCACAGTCCCAAATGTTTGTTAATCAAGCAGATAAACGTTTGCGTATTTGACGCCAAGTTCATAAGCGCGGGCATGAGAGGAAACAGCTACGTCGATTTTGTTGCCCTTAATTGCTCCACCGGTGTCTTCCGCAATGAAGAGACCGTAGCCTTCAATATAAACACGGCTGCCCAGCGGAATCACGGAGGGGTCTACTGCAATGGTGCGGCCCTCGGCCATCTGCGTGCCGGAGGCGGTGATGCCGTGCGAGTTGCCGTTGCAGAGCGCGCAGGAATCATAAAAAGTCAGCTTGTAGTTGCCGAGCGAAGTGGCGTTTTTCTTAATCAAGTCGCTGGCAACCAGATCCGCGGAATAGGCCACCGTTTTGGTTGCTACCGGATCGGTCAGCAGCGCGTTGTATGCAGCCTTCTGGGCGGCTTCAGCCTTAGCGGCGGCGTTTGCCTTGGCTTTGGCGTCTGCTTCCGCCTTAGCCTGGGAAAGCGCCTGCTCAGCGGTCAGAATCTGATCGGATGTCAGCACCGTGCCGACCGAGGAATTCAGGTTGGAAGAAAGCACGGCAACCGGCTCATCCAGAGCGGCCGCGCTGAACGTTGCCATTGTGCTGAGGGCGAGCGCCACAGCGGCAAGCCGGGCTGCATGCTTACGCAGAGAAATGGACATTTGTGTTACACTCCTAATACTTCAGTGAAAACCCGTGCATGGCACGGCATCGGTTGTTACCAATTTGTTTTCAGGTTGTTACTGTTTTGTCTTCAATCTGTTTCCGTTCTGTAACCTATCATACAGCACGCAGGGCGATTTGTCAAATGGGTTTTATAAATTCTGTGCAAATTGACGAATCATCCCCTGTGAGTGCGGATAACTCTGTGGAATGCTCTAAAAAAATCAGCGATTTGGACAAGAAAATCAAGCTGTTGTGTACATGGAAAGGTTACAGGACAAAATATATTGTGTTACCGGATAGGGACCCTTCTCAAAAGGCGGGGACAGGCAACCGCTCTTTTGCAGAATTCTGAGACAAAACCGACGTGAAAACGGCGAAACGGGCAGATGGCCTTTTGGGGTGTGGTCATTTTTCAGGTAACAGTATAGCGGAGCGGTGTTGTGCAGATACTGAGAGATGCGGACATGCAAAGCCGGGTAAAAATTGCTTTACAGCCGCAATCCGCTGTGGTATTCTATTATAAGTGTGTGCAGTTTGCAAAGGGATATGCGGCGTATGACGCTGATGGCGGGATGATTGAACTGCATGATGAAAAAATGAAAAGGCGGCTGTACGGGATTATGGGCCGGCCTTTTTAACAGCGGGTGCAATGCCTGCGGATATTTACATCACGAAAAACAAAAAGACGAAAATGATAGGAAAAGGAAAGTGATAGAACCATTATGAAAGAAAAACTGAAGATTATACCGCTTGGCGGCTTGAATGAGATTGGCAAGAACATGACGCTGATTGAGTATGGAAACGATATTATCGTAATTGACTGCGGCGTGGCTTTTCCGGACGATGATATGCTGGGCGTTGACCTGGTTATTCCGGATACGACCTATCTCAAGCGCAATCTGAACAAGCTGCGCGGATATGTCATCACGCATGGCCATGAAGATCACATCGGCTCCATTCCGTATGTGCTGCGCGAATGCAACGCGCCGATCTATGCGACCCGTCTGACCTGCGGCATTATTGAAACCAAGCTTTCGGAACACAAGATGCCGCAGAAGGTCAAGCTGCATCATGTGCGCGCGGGAGATACAGTAAAGCTGGGCTGCTTCAAGGTTGAGTTTATTCATACCAATCATTCCATTGCAGACTCGGTTGCGTTGGCAATTACGACGCCGCTGGGTGTGATTCTGCACACGGGCGACTTCAAGATTGATCTGACGCCTGCCTCGGGTGAGATGATTGACCTGGTTCGGATTGGTGAACTGGGCAAAAAGGGTATTCTGGCGCTGATGAGCGACTCAACGAACGTGGAACGTCCGGGCTATACGCCAAGCGAAAAAATTGTCGGCAAATCGCTTGAGAAGTTTATCAAGGCAAGTGACCAGCGCATTATTATTGCGACCTTTGCCTCAAACGTATCCCGCTTACAGCAGATTCTGGACATTGCTGCCAAAACAGGACGAAAGGTAGCCGTCTGCGGCCGCAGTATGGAGAAAATCTCAAAGGTAGCAATGGAACTGGGCTATCTGAAGGATACCGGCGGCGTGATGATTGATATTGCGGAGATCAAACGTTTTCCGCGCAGCCAGCTGATCATTGTATCCACCGGCTCGCAGGGAGAGACGATGTCCGCCCTGTACCGTATGGCGTATGGCAGCCATAAGCAGGTGGAGGTCAATGCGGGCGACCGCATTCTGATTGCGGCTTCTGCCATTCCGGGCAATGAAAAGTCGGTCAGCAATATGGTGAATGAGCTGTACAAGCAGGGCGCCGAGGTGATTTATGACCGTTCGGCTGCCATTCATGTCTCCGGCCATGCCTGCCAGGAGGATTTGAAGATGATGCTTGGCCTGGCCCGCCCGAAATACTTTATTCCCGTACACGGCGAGTATCGCATGCTGGTGCAGCATGCAGGCCTTGCAAGGGAAATGGGTGTCAACCCCAAGAATATTCTGATCACCGAAATCGGCCGTCCGGTGGAGATCAGTGAAAATTCGGCGCGTTTGGGCAATCCCGTGCCCGCAGGCCGGCTGTTGGTGGACGGCCTGGGCGTCGGAGACGTCGGCACCGCAGTGCTGCGCGACCGTAAGCATCTGTCGGAGGACGGTTTGCTGGTGATTGTCGTCACGGTGGACGCAACGACCGGCGTGGTGATTGCAGGACCGGATATCGTTTCCCGCGGCTTTGTGTATGTCAAGGAAGCGGAGGCGCTGATGGAGGAACTGCGTACCATTTCGCAGATGGCGCTTGACCGCTGCGCGGCGGAGGGTGTGCGCGACTGGAACAACCTGAAATCCGCGATTAAGGGCGATGTCAGCGACTACCTGTTCAAAAAGACCAAGCGCAGTCCGATGGTACTGCCCATCATTATGGAAATCTGATTTCAGAGCATCGTATCCTTGCAGGCAAAGAGGGTGCCGGCAAGGCGGCATTGACAAGGAAAACGCCCGAAGAAGCGGAAGCTTCTTCGGGCGTTTTTTACACAAAGTGCTGCCTGCTGCGGCAGAAAACAAAAGAAAAAGACTGACGTAAATTCGTCAGCCTTTATACATGCCAATTTTTTGCAGGTCTGTGATCATATCCGGTATGGTCTGGCCGGCGATCTGGAGACGCTGCGCCTCTCCGGGGTGTTCTTCTGAAAAAGTATCCCATGCCGTGAGCAGCTTGTCAGTGTGTGAAACGCCAAACTGTTCAAGCAGCGGAACAAAACGCTGGATATTCGTACTGTAAATGGAGATGACCTTATATTTCTGCACGAAAATTTCTTCCTCTGTTTGCAGCGAACCGATGGCAAAAGCGGATAGCCCATCCTGATACAGCAGTTCGCCGTAACCGTCCAGAATCATGGCAAGCTGTTTTTTTGTCATTCCATCCAGATACCAGACCTCTTCGGATTCCGCATCCGGATGCACTGCGAGAAAGAGCGGCGCGTTTAACTCCGCGTAAAACGAGTGAACAAAATCGTCCAGCTTTTCAAAGCTCAGGTTCAACGTGATGGTATCGCCATCCAGCTGGTATTGTTCAGAAAGCTTTTCCGGAAAGGGAATGGTAACGCCTGCGGCGGTTTGAAACATGAATGATATACTCCTTTGCTGTTGGTTGTATTTAAAAGCGGATGCTGATTTCGCCGGAGGACAATGCTTTGGTTTGTCCATCCGCCGTGCGGACGAGCAGATGCCCTTCGCTGTTCAGCCCTGTGCATTCTGCCTGATATGTTGCAGCGGGACTGATTACTGTAACAGGCTTGCCGATGCAGCACAGCCGGCTGCGGTATTGCGCAAGCAAAGCGGCATCCTGCCCGCTGTCAAGCAGGGCGTAGGCGCGCTCAAAGCGGGAGAGAATTGCGGCTGCTAAAGCGGCGCGGCGCGGCGGCGTACCAAAATCGCTGACAGCGCCGGCTACGGCCTTGACTTCGTCCGGCCACGCGGGATTGGGGCGGAGATTTACGCCGATGCCGACAACAAGCGAACTGACAGCGCCGGTTTCTCCCTCAATCGTTGCTTCGGTCAGAATACCGCATAGCTTGCGCCCTTCCATCAGCACGTCGTTGACCCATTTGATCTGCGGGCAAAAGCCGGCCGTCTGTTCGATGGCCTCGGCCACAGCAACGGCGGCTGCAATGGTGACAAATTGGATGCGGCTGACCGGAAGCACGGGATGGAGCAGCATAGTCATATAAATGCCTGACTGCGCGGGCGAGGAAAAGGAACGTCCGAGCCGGCCGCGGCCTCCGGTTTGTTCTTCTGCAATTAATGTGAAGCCGTGGGGACGGTTGAGATAGCGCTCTTTGAGTACCGAGTTGGTCGAAGTGAGCGAATGCTCAACCAGCAAATCGCGCCCGATATATGCGGTATCCAGCAGTACGGAAATACCTGCGGCGGTCAGACTGTCGTCGCCGTCGGCAAGGCGGTATCCCTCGCCGGGCACCGCGTCAATTGCCAGGCCTTCCGCGCGGAGCGCATCAATCGCTTTGTGTACCGCCGCGCGTGATACGCCGAGCGTTTCGGCCAGCCGGCCGCCGGACAGCCTTTCCCCCCGTGCGCTTTCCAGCGCCTGCAGTACGCTGTCTTTCACTGCCATGCATATCGCCTCCCTGCATTTGCAGTTCTTCTGAATTCTATTGTAAACGAAACCGGAAAAGAGTACAATAGGTTTTAAAAAAGGATTGCGAAAAAGAAGGGATAGCTGTGAAAAGCAGAAATGAAATACTCGCTGCGCTGGCCCGCACGGAAGAGGAGCGGCTGCTGCTGGCAGGTCTGCTGGATAAAGCGCGCGTGTGTGAGGAACGCGGGTATTTGACCTATACCAAAATTTTGGATTTGAAGGAACGAACGCTTTGTACGGAAGCGGTAAGGCTGGCAGGGCTGGCGGGGCAGGCGCTGTTCTGGGGCGGGTATGAAGACTCGGAGCGCGGCATATATTTATTCTATCCGGATTATATGGATGCTGAGGCGGCGCGTCAGGCGGCTCCGCTTGCGCTGCTGCGTGCGCACAAACGAAAAGAGGACGTGCTGACACATCGGGATTATCTGGGCGCGCTGATGGGATTGCAGATTGACCGCGCGATGATCGGGGATATTCTGGTGCATGAGCAAGGCGCGGACATGGTTGTGCTCGAGGAGATGGCGGATTTCATTCTGCTGCATTTTGCCCGAGCGGGCCGCAAACAGGTTGAGCTGACGCGGGAGCCGATAGAGGAACTGAAAACGGCGGAAACGGCGGAAAAAGAGGGGACGGGCTCGGTCGCCTCGCCCCGGCTGGACAGTGTGGCGGCGCTGGTGTTTGGCCTTGGACGGAAGGAGGCGCAGGAGCGCATTGAACGGGGAACAGTCTTTGTCAACAACGCGCTTTGCCAGAAACCCGAGCGGCAGCTTGCCGAGGGAGACCGGCTGACGGTGCGCGGTCTGGGCCGCGCGCGGCTGGTGGAATTTGGCGGCGTAAGCCGGAAGGGACGGCAGTTTATCCGTTTTGTAAAAAACGCTTGAAAGCAATCCGTTGTTGTCAAGAGGATTTGTCTATGGTATACTATAACTAATCTCAATAAGGGGTGTTGGATATGAAAAAACGACTGTTATCGGTTTTGCTGTGTGCAGTAATGCTGGCCTCTATGATTCCGGCCGCTTTTGCAGCGTCCGATATCGAAAACCACTGGGCAAAAAAGTACATTTCCTATCTGCATGAACAGGAAATCTATTTCCCAAAGAAAAATACCAGTACTTATGAGCCGAACCGGCAGATGACGCGCGCGGAATTTATGCGTTACATCAATCGTGCGTTCCACTTCACAGAGAAGGCGTCCATCTCCTATACGGACGTCAAGCCGACGGCATGGTACTATGAAACGGTGCAGATTGCCGCCAAATACGGATACATCAATGGTGTGGGGAACAATAAGATGGATCCGGACGGTACGCTGACCCGTGAGCAGGCGGCGGTTATCATCGGGCGGCTGCTGAAAGCCGACCCTGGCACCGTGTCGCCTTATGAACTGAAGTTTACGGATAAGAGTCAGATTTCCAAGTGGAGCGCGGGTTATATCAAAGCTGCGGTGGATAAGGGCATTCTTGCGGGATACAAGGACGGTTCTTTCAAGCCGGGGCGTGTTGTTACCCGCGGTGAAGTGGCCAAAATCCTGTATTATTATCTGGGCACGCCGCTGTCTGTGGCAGGCAAGACCTATACGGGCGCGGATCTGAAAACGGATACGGAAAATGTGACCATTTCTGAGGGCTGCACGTTGTCCAATGCAACGGTAAAGGGCGACTTGTATATCACGGAAGGCGTGGGCGCTGCGGCGGTCACACTGAATAATGTAAAGGTGGAGGGCGCGATTATTGTATCGGGCGGCACGGTTTTGCTGAACGATACGACCAGCGACCGTATGATTGTGTCCTCGCCGATGAACCGACTGCTGGATGTAACCGCTGTGGGCGCCACACAGATTGCGCGGACGGAGGTTGCCTCTGCGGCAACGCTGTCCGAAAAGACGCTGAACGCGGGTTCCAGCGGCCTGACGGCGGTTACTGCCGGAGGGAAGAGCAGAGTATCGTTTACGCTGGACGCCGAAGTAGCGGAACTGCTGCTGTCGGGCGAAGCGACGGTCAGCACAACCGCGTCGACGGTGGTGGAAACCCTGACGGCGGCCAAGGCAGCCTCTGTTACCGGATATGGCACGATTCTTCAGGCCGATATTAAGGCGGCGGGCGTGAGCTTTGCAAAGAGCGTTTCTGTTGCGTCCTATACGCTGGCCCCTGGAATCAGTGCGACGATTGGCGGACAGACGGTGGATACCTCAAGCTCGTCTGGTGTTTCGCCTGACCGCATTGACATTGACCTGGGTAAGCTGTCTTCGCTGAATGGCAGTGTGGCAGTCACGCTGCCTGCCGGCGTCCGTGCAGAAAAAGTTGCCTGCGATGGAAAGACGCTTTCCCTTTCGTCCGAGTATACGGAGAGCAGCACAGGGGTTCGTCTGCTGATTTCCTATCTGCGCACCCTGGACAGGGGCAGCCATACGCTGATTTTGACCTTGTCCGACGGTACGCAGGCAGGCGTTATCATCACAGTGACGGACTCTTCGGCTGCAACCAGCGCC
>NZ_JBMNUP010000094.1:0-7433 GCF_050946325.1 Agathobaculum sp.
TGGATATGTGGTAAAATAATATAAATTGTTGAAGATAGGGGATTGACAGCCCATGTATAGAAACGATATCCTGAGAGCAGAGCAGAGCAGAGCAGAGCAGAGCAGAGCAGAGCAGAGCAGAGCAGATAACTGCGCTGCTTTTTCAGCATGGAAAAATATAACACTCTAATGGCGGGGATAGGTGCGCCAATAGGGTGTTATTTTTTATAGAAAAATTAAGGAGGAGAGAAAAATGAAAAAAAGATTTTTGTCAGCATTGTTGGCTGCGGCTATGATGCTGACGATGATGCCCGCGGCGTTTGCGGCAGACGACGAGTCGCAATCGTCAACTGTACAAACAGAAGTTGTTTTGCCAGACATTACAGAGGCAGATTTCGGAGATAATACCGTTTTTGACGGCGAAACATACTATAAGACGATGATGGATGCACTTACAGGCATCCATAAAACCGGCAAACATACGCTATGGTGCAATCCGGGGAAGAATGTAGGCTCTATGACCCACGGCCACGTGTGCGCCAACCTTACAGTCTACGGCAACGGCGCTTATATCTCTGGCGGCGAGCGCGACTTCGAGCTGGAGCAGTATATAAAGCCCAATAGCAGCCAAGACGGTACTGATTGGAGCGGAGATGTGACACTCAAAGTCTACAATCTGAATGGTGCGGCCGTCTGGGGTACCCGTCGTTCTGCGTACACACTGAACATATATATGGAAAATTGCGAAAATATGAACCGCGTGTACCTTAACGGAACTACAGGTGCCAACAATATTACTCTGAAAAACTGCACCTTTGATGGTACGTTGGAGAACCCCCAAAAAGCCAACAACTGCACTGTTTACTCCAACGCAGGTGGCATCGTCGACCTCCAGAACTGCACGTTCACTGGCGTTTCTGAGCCGATCAACATGAATACGAAAGCTGGCGCATCGAAAAAGACAATCAACGTAACAGGCTGCACATTTACTGATTGCGGACTTGGGAATAACAAGCCTGATCCTGATTCAGATATACAGTGGGCTGCACCAATCCGAGTTGTCAATTCCGGCACAAAAATCTGCGAAACCAATGTGAAAGATTGCACGTTTAAATATTCGGAAGGGAAAACTTCCTGCAACGGCGATATTCTGATTGGCGATGGCCGCCAAGATGGAAAGTTCAACGATGTTACATTAAATGTTTCGGGAACTGCGGCAAATATTCAGATGCAGAAGCCGGGCTATTACCCCACTAAGGATGCCTCCAAGCTGAATCAAATTTCTGTTGACACTTCTGAAACGCTGAAAGCTGGTTTAGCTGAATCTTTTGCTGTCGCTCAAGTAGGTGGCAAGTCCTTTGATACTTTGGATGCAGCGCTTGCAGAGGCCAGCAAAGAAACCCCAGTTGTTCTGTTGAAGGATATTACGGTATCTAATACCATTCAAATTGAAAAAAGCATTTCTATCAACGGAAACGGCAAATCAATCACCCGTACAACCAATGGCATGGTCATAAATGTGCTGTATCAGGATGGAATTGATGTCGCCATTACCAATCTGACACTAAAAGGGAACAATCCCGGCGGCCTGTTGGAGTGGACAATGCAGGAAATCTACAAAGAAAATGCCGCCCCTGCTGTTACTCCAAAACTGACTATTGAAAAATGTACATTCAGCAGTGGTAACGGACAGAAAACAGGTGCTGGCATCGGCCTGTGGGGTCATAAACCCGGAGACTGGTTCAATGCAGCAAAGTCCGAGGTGGTAATCGACAATTGTGTTTTTGATACATTGAGTGTTGGCATTTACTACAATGAAGAAGATCCATTGTTGAATCTGAGAAGCACCGTTACCAACAACGAGTTCCGCAATCTTTCTTGGACAGGTATCGCAGGCATTCCTACAAATGCGGAAATTGCATACAATACCTTTGAAAGCAGTTGCCAGGGGGCGGTTCAGTATTTGCTGAATGCAAAGCAGATGAAAACAAACACGAGCATCCATGATAATGTGATCGACTCTGCTGTAGGCATCGAATTTATGCCCTACCATCTGAATGAGGGCAATCAGAACGGTGGGAATGCAACTGTTGCAGTTACCAAGGACATGCTGCCAAGCATTAAGAAGAATATTCGTAATACCGATACCAATCTGGTCAAAGTCGTTGCTTACAGAGCCGGTTCTGATGAAACACTGAAGCTGGCGGAGAACACAGCGATTGACCTGACCGAGAACTACACCAAGGGAGTGGCTCCGACGATCGAAACGGTTGTACAGACAGCCACAGGTGGCAATACTGCTCCGACTGTTGAAGATGCAATGCCGGAAATCAAAAATGATGTTTACTACGAAGAAGATACGATGAATCCCGAAGACTTGAATACTTACCATCCCTCCTCCGGCGGATCTTCCTCTTCCACCTACGCAATTACCGTAGACAAGATGGAGAACGGCGCGGTCAGCGCATCGGCCAAGTATGCGTCCAGGGGCCGCACCGTCACGCTGACGGTTTCGCCCGATAAGGGCTACGAGCTGGACGAACTGACCGTAACCGATAAGAACGGCAAGGAAGTGAAGCTGACCGACAAGGGCAACGGCAAGTTTACCTTTGAGATGCCGGCTTCCAAGATTACCGTTCAGGCTGTGTTCGTCAAGGCAGACGTGAAGCCCGAGCCGGTCAGCGGCTTTGAGGACGTCAAGACGACCGACTGGTTCGCGGAAGAAGTGGCGTATGTGGTGGACAAGGGCATGATGAACGGCATCACCAAGACCACCTTTGCGCCGAACGCAACCACGACCCGCGGCATGATTGTGACGATTCTGCATCGTCTGGAGAAGGAGCCGGCAGCAGCCGAGGCGGCCTTCACCGATGTAGCGGACGGCAAGTACTATTCTGCTGCGATTGACTGGGCGGCAGCGAACGGCATCGTCAAGGGCGTAAGCGAGACGAAGTTTGCGCCGGATACGGTAATCACCCGTGAGCAGATGGCAGCGATTCTGTACCGCTATGCGCAGTACAAGGGCTATGACGTAAGCAAGACCGCCAAGCTGGACGAATACAAGGACGGCGTCGAGGTCAGCGCTTATGCCACCAATGCAATGCAGTGGGCGAATGCGGAAGGCCTGATTACGGGCAAGACTTCGGTAACGCTGGTGCCTAAGGGCAGCGCAACCCGCGCGGAAGTTGCTACCATCCTGATGCGCTTCTGCGAGAATATTGTAAAGTAACTTATAAATATACACAAAAGGAGCGTACCATATGGTACGCTCCCTTTATTTGGAAAAATGTTTGTTGCATCTGCTGTACTGTGATAAATGGTTTTCTACAGTAAATTTGTGGGAAAAATAAAGTGATTTCAGAGAAAGAGTATGGTATACTAAATAATCATATTATCGGGAGCATCGCCATGAAAATATCAGAAATTTTAAAACAAGATAAGGTTACCCTTTCTTTTGAAGTTTTTCCACCCAAGACCAACAGTACCTATGAATCGGTGGCGCAGGCAACACAGGAGATTGCCGCGCTTCATCCGGATTTTATGAGCGTTACATACGGAGCAGGCGGCGGGACAAGCGAGCATACCGTACATATTGCCTCTGATTTAAAAACGCAGTATGATGTTACTGTGCTGGCACACTTATCCTGCGTATCGTCTACCAGGGAACAGGTAGCGCTCATGCTGCAGCAACTGCGGCAGCATGGCATTGAAAATGTTCTGGCATTGCGCGGCGATATTCCTGAGGGCGGATGTGTGGCGCATGATTATCGCTATGCTTCTGAACTGGTGCGGGAAATCAAAGCGCAGGGCGATTTTTGCATCGGCGGCGCCTGCTATCCGGAAGGACATGTGGAATCTGTAAATAAGACGGAGGATATTCTGCACCTGAAAGAAAAGGTGGACGCAGGATGCGATTTTCTGACAACGCAGATGTTTTTTGATAACAATATCTTTTATAATTTTTTATACCGTGTGCGGGAAAAAGGAATACAGGTGCCAATTATTGCGGGCATTATGCCAATTACCAACGCGAAGCAGGTGGAGCGCGCAATTAAAATGTCCGGTGCCAATATGCCGGAACGTTTTCGTGCTATAGTGGACCGGTTCGGCAATAATCCGGCCGCGATGAAACAGGCAGGTGTAATTTACGCAACCGAACAGGTGATCGACCTGATTGCAAACGGCATAAACCATATTCATATCTATACCATGAACAAACCGGAAGTAGCGGCCGGCATTCAAGCCAGCCTGTCGGAGATTCTCAAATGATTCCTGTCAAATACAGCGAGGTAGTGCGCTATCTGGGATATGGCGGCATGCAGCCGGATGCGGCTGTTGACCGGGCGATTATACGCTGCATTGAAGAACTGCAGCAGGAAGCGCAGCCAAAAAGTATTTATAAAATGTTTTCGCTGGTGCTGCCTGCGCCGGGTTTGCTTGATATTGCAGGCGTAACCATACACAGCAGCAACCTGTCCCGCAATTTGACGGGATGCCGCGGTGCCTATCTGATGGCGGCAACGCTTGGAGTGGCTGTTGACCGGCGAATTACCCGTGCGGCAGTGGCTTGTATGAGCGACGCTGTGATTTATCAGGCGGTTGCAGCCGCGATGATAGAAGCGTACTGTGATACAGTGAATGATGAAATTCGCATGGAAGCGCAGAAGAGCGGCTTATATTGCCGTCCGCGCTTTAGCCCGGGGTATGGAGACTTTTCGGTAGCACACCAGCAGGATTTTGCCCGTTTGCTTGATACCCCGCGCAGAATTGGGCTGACCGTTACGGAAAGCAGTTTGCTTGCGCCTATGAAATCAGTCACTGCGGTGATTGGGCTTTCGGATACGCCTCAGCCCTGTCATCGGGCGGGCTGCGAAGCTTGCGAAAAAACAGACTGTGCATTCAGGAGATGAAAATATGAGTTTTTTAGATAAATTGGGGAAAGAATGGCTGTTTGGAGACGGCGGAACGGGTACGATTTTGCAGGAAAAGGGACTGAAAGCAGGTGAGTTGCCCGAAACCTGGAATCTATTGCATCCGGAGGAGATAATAGATCTTCACCTCGGTTATCTGTTGGCAGGGAGCAATCTCATTACCACCAATACATTTGGCGCGAATGCGCTGAAATATCCGGCGGATTTGCGGCAGATTGTTGAAACGGCTGTCAGTCATGCGCGTGAAGCACGGCGTCGTTCTGGAAAAAAGGATGCCTATATTGCATTGGATATCGGACCGACGGGGCGGCTGCTGCAGCCGATGGGCGACCTTCCGTTTGAGCGTGCGGTTGATCTGTTTGGTGAGGTCGTGCGGATTGGAGCGGAGGCAGGCGCAGATTTGGTCCTCATCGAAACGATGAGCGACAGCTACGAGCTGAAAACGGCTGTGCTGGCAGCAAAGGAGAATTGCAATCTTCCAGTTTGTGCTACGGTAATTTTCGATGAAAAAGGAAAGCTGCTGACGGGCGGCACAGTTGATTCTGTTGTGGCTATGTTGGAAGGTCTGCGCGTGGACGCGCTTGGTGTCAATTGCGGATTGGGACCGAAGCAGATGCTCCCTATTGTAAAACGTATGCTCGAGGTCAGCTCACTGCCTGTTATCGTCAATCCCAACGCGGGTCTGCCGCGCAGCGAGAACGGCAAGACCGTGTTTGATATTGGAGCGGATACCTTTGCCGAATGGATGGCCCAAATTGCGGATATGGGAGTTCATATGCTGGGAGGCTGCTGCGGCACCACGCCGGAACATATCCGCAAAATGATAGAGCAGTGCCGGAATAAACCCTTTTATCCGCCGGTGCGCAAGCACAGAACCGTTGTATCGTCTTTTTCACAGACGGTGGAGATTGGCGGTATGCCGGTAATCATCGGTGAACGTATCAATCCGACAGGCAAGAGCAAATTCAAGGCTGCCCTGCGTGAAGGAAATATCGAGTATATCCTGTCAGAAGGGCTGGCACAGGAGGACAGCGGCGCGCATATCCTTGATGTAAACGTGGGCCTGCCGGAGATTGACGAACCTGCCATGATGGAGCGGGTGGTAACCCGTTTGCAAAGCGTAATTGCGCTTCCGCTGCAAATTGATACATCCAATACAGAGGCGATGGAACGCGGTATGCGGCTCTATAACGGAAAGCCGATGGTCAATTCTGTCAGCGGTAAGATGGAAAGCATGGAGAAAGTGTTTCCGTTGGTTCAAAAATACGGCGGCGTCGTAGTCGGTCTGACGCTGGATGAAACGGGAATCCCATCCACTGCAGAGGGGCGTGTTCAGGTGGCGCAGCGCATTTATCAGACAGCCGAGCGGTATGGCATCCCGCGGGAGGATATTGTAATAGACGCGCTGGCGATGACCATTTCATCGGACAGCGGTTCGGCACTGGTTACGCTGGAAACTTTGCGGCGCATACGCGATGAACTGCACGGGAACACCATTCTTGGTGTATCCAATATTTCCTTTGGTCTGCCGCAGCGGGAGATTATTAATGCCAACTTCTTTACCATGGCGCTGCAAAACGGACTGCGCTGCGCAATTATTAATCCGAATGCAGAAGCGATGATGCGTTCCTACCGCGCCTACCTGGCATTGAGCGGACAGGATAAACAGTGCGGCAGTTATATCGCCTTTTATGGGGGGCAGTCTGCGCCGCAGCAGGCGCCGGTACAGATCGCCTCCATGCCGCTGGCGGAATGTGTTGAGCGAGGGCTGCGCGAAGGCGCTGCCGAAGCTGCGGAGGCGGCGCTTCGCGTAAGTGCGCCGCTTGATGTGGTGAACACAGAGCTGATTCCCACGCTTGACCGCGTAGGCAAGGGATTTGAGAATGGAACGGTGTTCCTGCCGCAGCTTTTGATGAGCGCAGAGGCGGCCAAGGCGGCGTTTGAAGTGGTTAAGGAACGAATGAGAGATGTGCCGCGTGAGCAAAAGGGAAAAGTCATTCTGGCGACGGTTAAAGGAGATATTCACGATATTGGCAAGAACATTGTGAAGGTGCTGCTGGAAAATTACGGGTATCAGGTGCTTGACTTGGGCAAAGATGTTTCGCCGGAAGATATTGCATCTGCCGCGGTGCTGGAAAATGTTTCGCTTGTTGGTCTAAGCGCGCTGATGACAACGACAGTAGTCAGTATGGAACAAACCATTCGGTTGCTGCGCGAGAAAAAGCCGGATGCCAAAATCGTGGTCGGCGGAGCGGTGC
This sequence comes from Agathobaculum sp., assembly GCF_050946325.1. Lineage (GTDB taxonomy): Bacteria > Bacillota > Clostridia > Oscillospirales > Butyricicoccaceae > Agathobaculum. The sequence continues at coordinate 7,169 of NZ_JBMNUP010000094.1, forward strand.
TGACCCCTGAGTATGCAGCATCCATCGGGGCTGATTTTTATGCGAAAGACGCGATGGCAACCGTTCACTATGCAGATTTGGTTTTTAAGGCACTGTAAAAATACCATTGCAGAGCCAACAGGGAAAGGGTCAGACTCAGATATCTGAGTCTGACCCTTCAGCTTGTCGAAAAAGTCCAGCTACGGCTGGGCTTTTTCGCATGTATATGGTAAAATGCGGATGGGTGATGAAAGATGCTGGAACGAGGGAAACTGGACCGAGGTAT
>NZ_JBMNUP010000095.1:0-7274 GCF_050946325.1 Agathobaculum sp.
GCCGTGGGAGGTCATCGAAAAGCGGCTGCGCGGGGCGGCGATGGGGGATTTCTGCATCGCCCTGTACAATCCCGCGAGCAAAAAACGCACGGATCATCTGCGCCGCGCGTGCGACATCCTGCTCGAGCTTTTGCCGCCGGAAACCGTGTGCGGCACAGTGCGCTGCATCGGGCGGGAAGGGGAGTCGTATTCCCTGACGACGCTTGGCGCATTGCGGGAAACGGCGGTCGACATGCTGACAACGGTGTTCATCGGCAATTCGCGCACGCAGGTGATCGGCGGGCGCATGGTCACGCCCCGTGGGTACCGCGGCGTATGAAACTTGTGATCTTTTCCGGTACGAGCGAGGGGCACGCGCTGTGCCGCTTTGTCTCCGCCTGCGGCGGACAGGCCGCAGCCTACGTGGCGACGGAATACGGCGCGGCGGTGATGGAGCCGCTTTCCGGCATTACCGTACACGAGGGACGGCTGGATACGGTGGAGATGGCCGCGCTGCTCGACACGGATACGCTGCTCGTTGATGCAACCCACCCTTATGCTGCGGCTGTGACGGATAATCTTCGTGCTGCCTGCGTGCAAACCGGCGCGGAATATGCGCGCCTGCTGCGCCCCGCGCAACAGGCGGACGGCGTGACGGCCGTGCCCGATGCCGCGGCGGCCGCCGCGTGGCTGAACGCGCATCCGGGCAGGGTGCTGCTGACCACCGGCAGCAAGGAGCTGGACGCTTACACGGCGGTAGACGGATATCGGGAGCGGCTGTATGTGCGTGTGCTGCCCAGTGTGCCCGTGCTGCAAAAATGCGAGGAACTGGGTTTGACAGGCGCCCATCTGCTTGCCATGCAGGGGCCGTTTTCGCACGAGATGAACGCAGCCCTGCTGCGGCAGGTGCAGGCGGATATTCTGGTCACCAAGGATACGGGCAAGGCCGGCGGCTTTGCCGAAAAGCTGACGGCGGCGCGGGAGACGGGCGCGGCAGTGCTGGTGATTTCCCGTCCGTGCAAGGAGCGGGGCCGCACGCTTGCAGAAATGCAGCAATACCTGACCGCGCGGCTGGGACTGCGCCAGCCGGAACAGCCTGGGGTGCAGACATGGCCGCGTTTTCCGCTGTTTGTTTCACTGGTGAACCGAAAATGCGTGGTGTTCGGCGCGGGGCGCATTGCCGCGCGCCGGGCGGAGGTGCTGCGCCGGTTTGGCGCGCAGGTGCGTGTGATCGCACCGGAGAGCCGGTCTGATCTTGTGCCGGATGTACGGCGCGGCTACGAGAAAAGCGATCTTTCGGGGGCTTTTCTGGCGGTCGCGGCAACGGACGACCGGAACGTTAACCGGCAGATTACGCAGGACTGCGCCGCATGCGGGATTTTGTGTTCGACATCGGACTGCGCTGCGGAATCCACCTTTTTCTTTCCCGCGGTATGCGAGGGAAGCGGTTTGATTGCCGGGGTGGTATCCGACGGCACGGCGCATCAGAAAACTGCGGCGGCGGCAAAACGCATCCGCGCGGTATTGGAGGCGATGGAATGATCCGAATCGGCAGCAGGGACAGCCGCCTTGCCATCCGGCAGGCGGAGGAAGTGATGCGCGCGCTCGGGCCGGACTGCACGCTGGTCACGATGAAAACCACGGGCGATATGGTGCTCGACCGGACGCTCGATCAGGTAGGCGGCAAGGGGCTGTTTGTCAAGGAACTGGACCGCGCGCTGGCAGACGGCGAAGTCGATTTGACGGTACACAGCCTGAAAGATGTGCCGATGGAGCAGCCTGACGGTTTGCCGCTGGTGGCTTTTCCCGCGCGGGAGGACGCGCGGGACGCGCTGGTGCTGCCTGAAAACGGCATATGGGACAAAACCCGCCCGATCGGCTGCTCTTCCGCCCGGCGGCGGGTGCAGCTGGGCGGGCTGTTTCCGGAGATGGACGTACAGCCAGTGCGCGGCAACGTGCAGACCCGACTGGCCAAGCTGGAGCGCGGGGAATACGGCGCGCTTGTGCTGGCGGCGGCCGGTTTGCACCGGCTTGGGCTGCAAAACCGCATCAGCCGGTATTTTTCACCGGATGAGATGCTGCCGGCGGCCGGACAGGGCATCCTTGCGGTGCAGGGCCGTGCGGGCGAGCTGACCGAACGGGTTAAGCTTCTGGATGATCAGGATGCGCATGACTGTGCGCTGGCCGAGCGCAGCTTTATTAAAACGCTGGGCGGCGGCTGTTTTGCGCCGGCTGCGGCCTATGCGGAAGTGCGGCAGGACTGCCTGCACCTGCGGGGGCTGTATGTGACGGCGGATGAAAAAACGCTCGTGCGCGGGGCGCTGACAGGGGCGCGGCGGGATGCTGCCGCGCTTGGGCGCACGCTCGCTTTACAGCTGAAAGGACAAGCGGAGGGCATGCTATGACGGGAACCGTGACTTTGGTCGGCGCAGGCCCGGGCAGCAGGGCGCTGCTGACGCTGGCGGGCGCGGAGGCGATCCGCTGTGCGGATGCGGTGGTATATGACCGGCTGGTGGATACGGATATTCTGACGCTTATCCCCTGCGGCGCGGAACGCATCGACGTGGGCAAGCGCGCCGGCGCGCATCCCGTACCGCAGGAGGAGATCAACGCGATGCTGGTGCGGCTGGCGCAGGCGGGGAAAAATACCGTCCGCCTCAAGGGCGGGGACTGCTACCTGTTTGGCCGCGGCGGGGAGGAATGCGAATACCTGCACGCCCACGGCGTACCGTTCCGCGTCATCCCAGGGGTGACAAGCGCACTTGCCGCGCCGGCTTTTGCCGGTATCCCGGTAACGCATCGGGAGTACGGCTCGTCGGTTCACATTATCACCGCGCATGCGCGGGCGGGCAAAGAGCCGGAGATCGATTATCCCAGCCTGGTACGTCTGCGCGGCACACTGGTATTTTTGATGGGGCTTGCTGCCCTGGAGCAGGTGACGGACGGCCTGCTGGCGGCGGGCATGGACCCGCAGATGCCGGCGGCGGTCATTGAAAACGGCACGCGCGGCATACAGCGCAAGGTGGTGGATACGGTTTCCGGCCTTGCGGTGCAGGTGTGTGCGGCGGGGCTGCAAAGTCCGGCACTGATCGTCGTGGGGCGGGTGTGCGCGTGCAGCGACACGCTCGACTGGTGGACGGGGCTGCCGCTGCACGGCAGACGCATCGCCGTGACCCGCCCGCAGGAGCGGGCGGACGGTCTGGCCGCACGGCTGCGCGCGCTCGGCGCCGAGGTGATCGAAGCGCCGTGCATCGCAATCGAACCGGCATCAGAGCTGGAGCCGCTGCGCGCGGCTTTGGAAAACCGGTATGACTGGGCGGTGTTTACCAGCCCGGCAGGCGTTAAGGCGGCAGCCGATGCACTGCGCCGGCTGGGGCGCGATCTGCGGGCGCTGTATGGGATGCAGCTTGCCGCCATTGGCCGCGGCACCGCAGAGGCGCTGGCCGCCTACGGGCTGACAGCCGACCTCATCCCCGCGCAGTATGACGGCGCGCATCTGGCGGCGGCGCTTCTGGAGCGGCTGCCGGAAAATGGCGCCGTACTGCTGCTCCGCGCACGGCAGGGCGGCAAACTGCTGCCGGAGGCGCTGCGCCGCGCCGGCATGACCGTGGCGGATGTGCCGGTTTATGATACCGTGTACCGCTGCGGCAGGGCGGACGAGCTGCGCCGCCTGCTGGCAGAGGGCGCGCTCGACTATGTGACTTTTACAAGCGGCTCCACCGTGGAAGGGTTTGTGCGCGCCGTCGGGGACGCGGATTTTTCCGGCGTTACCGCGCTGTGCATTGGCGCACAGACCGAGGAGATTGCCAAACGCTGTCAAATGAAAACCATCACCGCAAAAAATGCCGCGATAGACGACATGATTGCGTGTTTACTGGAGGAATGTCATCATGTTTAACAATATTATCCGGCCGCGCCGTCTGCGCACCTCTTTGGGTCTGCGCAAAATGATGCGGGAGACCCGCATTTCCCCCGAAAGCCTGATCTGGCCCATTTTTATTGTGGAGGGTGAAAATATTTATCAGGAGATCCCCTCGCTGCCCGGTCAGTACCACTATTCGCCCGACCAGCTTTACCGCGCGGTGGAGCGCGCGCAGGCGCACGGCATTTCGCGCCTGATCCTGTTCGGCCTGCCCAAGGAAAAGGACGAAATCGGCTCGGGCGCATGGGCGGAGGACGGCGTGGTGCAGCAGGGTCTCCATCAAATCCGAAAACTTGCTCCGGATATGTATCTCATCACCGATGTGTGCATGTGCGAATATACCAGCCACGGCCACTGCGGCATTCTGTGCGGGCAGGAGGTGGATAACGACCAGACGCTGCTCCGTCTGGCGGAAATTGCAGTCAGCCACGCCCGCGCAGGCGCGGATATGGTGGCGCCTTCCGATATGATGGACGGACGTGTGGCGGCGATCCGTAAAGCGCTCGATGACAACGGGTTTCAGAATGTTCCCATCATGAGTTATGCGGCCAAATTTGCCTCTTCGTTCTACGGCCCGTTTCGCGATGCGGCAGGCTCTGCGCCTGCCTTCGGAGACCGCCGCTCCTACCAGATGGACTGGCACAACAGCAGGGAGGCCATGCGCGAATGCGCGCTTGATGTGCAGGAGGGCGCGGATATTCTGATGATCAAGCCGGCACTCAGCTATCTGGACCTCATCTGCCAGTGCCGGCAGCGGTTTGACCTGCCGGTTGCGGCTTACGCGGTTTCGGGCGAATACGCAATGGTCAAGGCAGCCGCAGCGCAGGGGCTGATTGATGAATACGGCGTGATGTGCGAGTCGGCGGTATCCATTTTCCGCGCGGGCGCGGATATTCTGATTACCTATTATGCGCCCGAACTGGCGGACGCCATCCGAAAGGGGGATATCGGCTGATGACGCAGTCTGAACAGCTTTTTGAGCGGGCGCAGAAGGTGCTGCCCGGCGGCGTCAACTCTCCGGTGCGGGCGTTCCGCGCGGTGGGCGGTAAGCCGCGGTTTCTGGTCAAGGGTCTTGGCAGCCATGTGCTGGATGCGGACGGGCTGGAATATATCGACTATGTCGGCTCGTGGGGGCCGATGGTGCTGGGACACAGCCATCCGGATATCCTGAAAGCGGTATACGACCGTATGATAAATGGTCTTTCCTTTGGTGCGCCGACCGCGCTGGAGGTTGAGATGGCCGAAAAAATGGTTGCCATGGTGCCGCATATTGAAATGGTGCGCATGGTGAACAGCGGCACGGAGGCGGTGATGAGCGCGGTGCGTCTGGCGCGCGGCGCGACCGGACGGGATAAGATCATCAAGTTTGAGGGCTGCTATCACGGACATTCGGACGCGATGCTCGTCGGCGCGGGCAGCGGCGCGCTGACGCAGGGCGAGCCGGACTCCGCCGGCGTGACCCGCGGCGCGGCGCAGGATACCCTGATGGCGCAGTATAACGACGTATCCTCGGTGGAGCGGCTGCTGGACGCCAACCCGGGGGCGGTGGCGGCGGTCATTGTAGAGCCGGTTGCGGCCAATATGGGCGTGGTGCCGCCAAAGGATGGTTTTTTGCAGAGCCTGCGGCATCTGTGCGACAGGCATGGCGCGCTGCTGATTTTTGACGAGGTCATCACCGGTTTTCGGCTGGCGGCTGGCGGCGCGCAGCAATATTTTGGGGTGCGCGCCGATCTTGTCACCTTTGGCAAAATCATCGGCGGCGGTATGCCGGTCGGCGCGTACGCGGGCAGCCGCGCGCTTATGGAGCAGGTCGCGCCGTGCGGCCCCGTGTATCAGGCGGGCACGCTGTCGGGCAATCCGGTGGCAATGGCAGCAGGATTGGCGCAGCTGCAAATTCTGACCGACCATCCGGAGGTTTACACGGTGATGGAAACATCGGCGCAGTATCTGGCAAACCACCTGCGCACGAGCGCGGCGCGGCATGGGCTGCCGGTGCAGGTCAATCAGGTGGGATCGCTGCTGTGTCCGTATTTTACGGAAACACCGGTGGACTGCTTTGCCGCCGCCAAAACCAGCGATACTGCGGCCTATGCCGCATACTTTAACGGCATGCTGTCGCGCGGCGTATATCTGGCGCCCAGCCAGTTTGAGGCGATGTTCGTCTCTTCTGCACACACGCAGAACGACCTTGCATTTACCGCACAGGCCGCAGATGAGGTGCTGGCAGATTTGGCGCAGCGTAAGGGATAACCTTGCAAGGCGGCAAGGGCATGGAAAGGGGACTGCGTGATGTCTCGTAAATTTGATATTATCGGCGCAGGACTGGGGTCGCCCGCGCTGCTGACTGCGGAAGCGGCGCAGGCGCTTGCAAACGCCGATTTGGTGCTGGCAGACCGGCGGCTGACTGCGGTCTGTCCGCAGGCGGAGGTGTGCGCGTTTGCCGAGATGGCGGCGCGCGCCGTGTCGAACGGTGCGCCGGCAACAGCGCTGCTGGTTTCGGGCGATGTGGGCTTTTTCAGCGCGGCGGGGCGTCTGCGCGAGCAGCTTTTGCCGTATGGAGAAGTGCGTCTGCTGTGCGGCCTGTCCAGTATGCAGTATTTTTGCGCAAAATGCGGCGTGCCTTACGATGCCCTTTGTGTGCGCAGCCTGCATGGACGGACGGGCAGTATCCTCGGCGCGGTCAGCTACCACAAGCGGGTATTTGTGCTGACCGGTGGGAAACAGAATGCACAGACGGTCTGCCGCGTGCTGACAGGGGCCGGACTCGGCGGACTGACCGTGCATCTGGGCGAAAACCTCGGCATGGCGGGCGAGCGTGTGCTGACGGATACGGCTTCGGCGCTGGCGCAGCAGCCCTGCGGCAGTCTGGCCGTTTTGCTGATCGAGCATCCGGCGGCGGCAAACGCATGCGAGCCGGTGCGCGACGCCATGCTGACGCGGGGGCAGGTGCCCATGACCAAGGAGGAAGTGCGCTGGGTCGCCGTCAGCAAGCTTGCCGTGCAGCCGCGGGATACGGTATGGGATATCGGCGCCGGCACGGGGGCAGTCACGCTCGAACTGGCGCGCAAGGCATCGGACGGCATGGTATACGCGGTGGAGCGGAACGCGCAGGCGCTTGCTTTGCTGGAAGAAAACCGCCGAAAACTCGGCGGGTATAACGTGCAGATCGTTTCCGGCGAGGCGCCTGCGGCGCTGGAAGACCTGCCCGCGCCGGACTGCGTTTTTGTCGGCGGCAGCGGCGGCAGCATGCGTGATATTCTGGCATTGGCGCGGGAGAAAAATCCCGCTGTGCGCGTGGCCGTGACCGCCATCGCACTGGAGACGCTGCACGCAGCGCGTCAGGCGCTGGGGGCGCTCGGCTTTGCGGAGATTG
>NZ_JBMNUP010000096.1:0-7161 GCF_050946325.1 Agathobaculum sp.
CGCATGACGAGACCCGTCATGCGTTTTTCTTTGCCTGTTATTTTTTACAGCGCGTTAACCAGCGCCTTGAACAGATTGCCGCGCTCCATAAAATTCTTGAATCGGTCAAACGACGCGCTCGCCGGGCTCATAATAACAATATCGCCCGCCTGCGCGATGCGCGCCGCCTCCCGCACGGCAGCTTCCAGATCTTCCGTTTCCAGGATTGGCGGGTGCTCCCCTTCGGCGGCCAGCACGCAGTCCCTGATTTTGGGCGCGGTTGCGCCTGTCAGAATCAACGCCTTCACATGCTCGCAGATCGGCCCGCCCAGCACATCATACGGAATATGCTTGTCATACCCGCCTGCAATCAGGATTACCTTCTGCTGAAACGAATTCAGTCCCGCAATCGTCCGCGTCGGGCTGGAGGCGATGGAGTCGTTATAATACTTCACACCTTCTTTTTCCCGCACAAACTCAATCCGGTGTTCCACACCGCCAAAGCTTGTTGCTACCGCACGGATATCGTCATCCGAAGCATAGCCCTGCACAATCGCCGCGGCCATCATCATATTATACACGTTATGCGCGCCCGGAATCCGGATATCCGCCGCCGGCATAAGCACACGGCGCTCACCGTTTTCCGCAATATAAATCACATCGTCCTTGAGGAACACGCCGTTGGCCAGCTCCCAGTTCTTGCTTGTGCAGAACAGATTGCCCGACGCATGCAGCGTGCGCGTCACCTCGTCATCCAGGTTCAGAACCAGCCGGTCGCCTTCTTTCTGGTTGCGGTAAATGGTGGTCTTGGCCTGCACATACTCGTCAAAATCCTTGTGATAATCCAAGTGATTGGGCGTCAGGTTGGTAATCGCCGCAATGTGCGGCGAACGTTTCATATCCATCAGCTGAAAGGAGGAAAGCTCCACCACCGCCAGATCATCCGGCGTCATCAGGTCAACACGCGGCAGCAGCGGCGTGCCGATGTTTCCGCCCAGGTGTACGGTATATCCTGCATGGCGCAAAATCTCGCATACCAGCGTGGTGGTCGTCGTCTTGCCGTCCGAGCCGGTGATGCCGATAATCGGGCAGGGACAAACCGCAAAAAACAGCTCCATTTCGCTGGTAATTTCCGAACCGTTCGCGCGCGCCTGTTCCAGAAAGCGCGGATGCACGCCGGGCGTGCGAAAAATCACGTCTTCGTCCAGCACATCCAGATAGTGCTCGCCCAAAACAAAATCCACACCGAGCGTTGCCAGCGTGGCATATCCGTCCCCCAGCTCCGTAGGCGTTTTTCTGTCATGCACGGCCACCCGAACGCCTGCCGCGCGCAGTCTGCGAATCAGCGGCATATTGCTCACGCCCGCGCCGATCACGCCGACCCGTTTGTCCGACAGACTGCCGAAATATTGTTCCAATGCTGTCATACCATGTGTCTCCCGACTTTTTTCTCAAAATACAGTATACTCGTTTTTCCATGATATTGCAAGTCCGGTTTGACGAACGCGTTTTTTTGCGGTATACTGTGTAAGCATGAGTCAGCCAGACGGTCGCGTGCCTTTGGCATGAGGAAAGTCCGGGCTGCACAGGGCAAGGATAACGGATAACGTCCGCCGGGGGCGACCCCAGGAATAGTGCAACAGAGATATACCGCTGCGCCGTTTTCACGGCGCAGCAAGGGTGGAAAGGCGAGGTAAGAGCTCACCGCGCTTCATGGCAACATGAGGGGCCTGTAAACTCTATCCGCAGCAACGCCGACTGGGACCATGGTTTGCCCGACCGTCCCGACTGGCGGCTTGAGGCGCGCGGCAACGCGCGTTCGAGATAGATGACCGTCCACGACAGAACCCGGCTTACGGCTGACTCATCCAATCAAATACAAGAGATGCCCCCTGGGGCATCTCTTTTTATGCTTTTCATTCTCTTTTGCCCTTTGGACCAATTCAGCATAAAACAACCGCCCTTCGCCGCAATGACGAAGGGCGGCGCTTGTTTACACGAACAGTTTGATAAACAGGACTTGATACAGCAGTCCATACGCTAATTTATTTCGTAATAACCGCTTTTCCCTCTGCGTCCAACAGCGGTGTTAAGCCTCCGCCAAACCCGTCGGCAATAAAAAGATAATTGACTCCTGTCTCTTTATCAGCAAATATTGCTTTCTCACTCTTCAATCCGGTTTCCTGATACAGGACTTCAAATCTATCGTTTTTACTCATTTCAAAACACCTCCAAATTTCAGTTTGTTTTCCTGCTTACTCCATCCTATTTTTCTGCCGGATTCCATGCATGGCGGAATGAACGGAGCTGAAATCCATCGTTTCCGGCCGCAGCTATCTGTTCAGCAGCCAGACGAACAGATTCAGATAGCCCGCAAACAGCAGCCACGCCAGATACGGCGTAAGCATCCATGCCGCCCTGCTGCAAATTTTTGCAAACGTGCGGGCCGTAACTGCAACCAGCCAGAGCAGCAGTATCAGCCAGAAAAAAGCCAGCAGATACCGCTCTGCACGGAAAAACAGCAGCGGCCACACAAAGTTGACCGCAAGCTGCGCGCCGTACAGCCCCATGGCCTGCTTTCGTTCCTCCAGCGGGGCATCCGCCTGCCAGACCAGCCACGACGCCGCGCCCATCAGCAGGAACAGCACGGTCCAGACCGCGGGAAACACCCACGAAGGCGGCGCCAGCGGCGGCAGCGTGAGCGAGCCATACAGCGCCATACTGCCCATCGTCAGCCATGCGGACAAACCGCCTATTGCAAGCGGGATCAGCATACATATGATAAATGTCGGGTGCATTTTATCCCTCCTTTTCCGCAGTATACGGAAAAGAAGGCGATTCTATTCAGTCCCGCCGCCAAAGGCGCGGCGCAGTGCATTCCGCTCGCCGCTTCCCTCCACCCAATTTTCCACATAGCCGCAGCCGCCGCACACATACCGGATGACCGGAATCTTGCCGAACAAAGTCATCTTTGTGGTATAAATATTATTGCCGCTTGCATGGCGGTATGGATGATCCGGCACACGGATAATATCGCGCCCGCCGCACTTGGGGCAGGTTCGGGTGTTTTTCATCGCTCACGCGCTCCTTACAGCTCGGTCCTCTGATAGACGCGGACGCTGACCATGCAGCAGAACAGATATACCAGCAGCCCGACAACCACCGCGCCGGCAGCAAGGCCGACGATCTGCGCCGCGTTCAGCAGCTCCAGCCAGGACAGATCAGGCAGCCCTATGCCCACCTTATCCAGCAGCACAACGCCGATCATCGGCAGCCAAACGCATCCCATCAAAATATACCGTGCTTTTTCCAACCCCCATTTATAGCTGACGCACAGGTCGACGCCCATCATCACCAGCGCGATCGCCTCGCCGGCCAGCAGCGCCGCCAGGTTGCTCATCCAGTCCTCTTCCGGATGCAGTCCGCAGTAAATCGCCGCAAGCACGACAGCTATCGCCAGCACAGCCGCGTTTGCCATGCCGCTGACGGCAAATTTGCTGCCGACCACGTCGCGCCGCAGCACGGGCATGGACAGGCTCAGCTTATCCCAGCCGTGGGCCTTGTCAGCCGAGCAGAGCGAAACCGGAACCAGAATGCTGAGCATAAGCAGGCCCATCACGAAAAAGGTCGGTCCATTCCACAAAAATCCCGTGCCCATGATAATCACCGCGGCAAACAGAAACGAGCGGAGCACCTGCTTGAGGCTGATCCAATCCGCATACAGCATTGCTTTCATTTCATTCTCTCCCCTCTTGTGCAAAACAGCATGATCTGTTCAATTGTGACCGGTTCAACCGGCCAGCCCTGCGGCACCCCGCTGCGCCGCACCAGCGCCTCGCAGCCGAATGCGCCCGTGCGGCTGGCACGCACCGCGCCCGGGTCCAGCGCCGCAAGCTGCTCCACCGTGCAGCGCAGCACCCCATAGGTATCCAGCAGCTCATCGCGCGCCTCAGAAAACAGGATGCGCCCTTCGTGAATAAACGTAACGATATCCGCTATCTTATCCAGGTCGCTGGTGATATGGCTGGAAAGCAGAATGGCGTGACGCTCATCCTGCATGAATTCATAAAACAGGTCCAGCACCTCATCCCGTACAACAGGGTCCAGCCCGCTCGTCGGCTCATCCATGATGAGCAGTTCCGCCCCGTGGGACAGCGCCGCCGCGATAGACAGTTTCATCCGCATGCCCTTGGAATAATCCTTGATCTTTTTGTTCTCATCCATACCAAACCGGCGGACATAATTCAAAAAGCACCCGCTGTCCCAATTGGCATACGCTTTTCCCATCAGCACATCCACGCTGCGCGCCGTCATGACGTTTAAAAAGCATCCGTCCTCCATCACCACGCCAATGCGTTCCTTGACCGCGCGTTCCTCCGCGATATTGTCCAGACCGAACGCCCGTATCTCCCCCGCGTCGCGGCGAATCAGGTTGAGCACCGCCTTGATGGTCGTCGTCTTGCCCGCGCCGTTTTCTCCAATAAATCCCATTACGCAGCCGCGCGGCAGCGCAAAACTTACTTCCCGCAGCGCAAAGCCATCATATGCCTTGCACAGTCCCTTGATTTCCAATGCGTTTTCCATCATAGTTCCTCCTCAAACAGGGTCGACGCGATATCGAGAAATTCCTCTCCGCTCAGGCCGCCCAGACGCGCAGCGCGTACCGCTTCGGTCAAATGTTCCTCCACGCGGCGAAGCTGTTCCTCCCGCAGCAGTTCCGTGCCCACAGGGGCGACAAAACTGCCGCGGCCCGTCTGGCTGATAATAAATCCCTCGCGCTCCAGTTCCTCATACGCGCGTTTGGTCGTAATCACGCTGATGCGCAGTTCCTTTGCCAGCAGCCGCATAGAGGGCAGGGCGTCCCCTTCCCGCAGCTCCCCGCTGACGATTTTGGCCTTGATCTGCCGCGCAATCTGCTCATAAATAGGCGTGCCGTCCACGTTTGACAAAATGATTTCCATGTCCTGCCCCTTTCCCTCACTTTGTATATACTCATTATATACAATATCCTCATTCTGTCAATACCCAATGATAAAAAAATGCAGCCACCCATAACAGGGTGGCTGCAACTCTCTATCCTTGCCCGTATTGTTAAGAAGTCATTCTGCCGTACACCGGAAACAGAATGCGCACTTTGAACAGGTCTCCGTCCACATCGACCGACAGCGTGCCGCCGCAAGCCGTCACATAGCTTTTGGCAATGGCCAGACCTAGGCCGCTGCCCTCTGTCGAGCGCGCCGCGTCGCCGCGGGTAAACCGTTCTGTGATGGTGCTCGCATCAAAGTCCATCGCATAGTTGGCAATGTTCTTGATCTCAATGACAACGTTGCCGTCCTCCCGCTCCTGCACGGACAGGAACACGCGAGTGCCGGGCATCGCATATTTGATGCAGTTTCCGATCAGGTTTTCCATCACGCGGGACATTTTTTTGCCGTCCGCCCAAATAGGCGCCTCCTGCTCCGGCAGGCCGACCTTGAGCGTCAATTTGCCCGCTTCGATCGCAGCATCCTGCTCGGCCAGCGCCTGCCGTACCAGCGTGCAGGCGTCCAGCCGCTCGCAGATCATCTGCTCGGCCCCAGACTGCACCTTGGAAATGTCAAACAGGTCGCTCGTCAGGTTTTTCAGCCGCAGTCCCTTCTGGTGGATGATTTTGGCATAATCGTTGGCCTCTTCCGGCGTCAGATGCTCCTGACAGAGCAGGTCGGAATAATTCAAAATCGAGGTCAGCGGCGTTTTGAGATCGTGACTGACATTGGTAATCAGCTCGCTCTTCATGCGTTCGGCACGGATCTCGTTCTGCAAAGCCGTCTGCATCCCATCGCCCAGCGAGTTGATATCCTCCGCCATGGACGAGAATACGCCCGCCGGCATATCGGTCAGCTTATAGGTCAACTCGCCCGCACGCAGGCGCTTGAGGCCCTCTACGATGCGGTCAAACCCCTGCACCCGCTTGAGCACAAATGCGGCGGCGGCAATGAACCACGCAACGCCGAACAGAAGCGCCAGAAGTCCTTCTCCGTAATCTATCATCGCGCCAAACATGGTCGCGCAGAACGCCAGCACAACCGTATACCCCAGCAGAATCAGCGCCACGTTGCGCACCTTGTAATCCCGGAACAGGCCGTTTGCCACGGCGTCCCGCGCCCGGCCGAGCCCCTGCCCCGCCTTGCGGAGCATCTCCCAGCACCATTTCGCCGCGCGCACCGCTATCTTCCAGCACCACTTGCCCGCCCGCAGGATGAACGAGCGCTGCACAAACGAGTGATTTTTCAGATTGCGCGTCAGCGACAAAATCAGCTCCATCACCAGCGCAAACGCGCACACCAGCAGTGTGACCAGCGGATACAGCACCGCCTGCAGCGCCATGCCGTCGCGCATCAGCACTTCGTCCAGCACCACAAAAATCACCGCCGCCGTGCCGAACGCCGTACCTGCAATCAGCGCCAGATTGCACTCGGCAAACATCCGGTCGATCAGTACCATATGGACTTCCTCGTCCTCCGCACGGCGGCCGGTGACAAACAGCAGATAGATAAAGGCTGCCAGCGCCAGCAGGAACAGTACGATCACGCGCATCAGCGCATCGTTAAACCGGTCGTGTCCTTCTTCCCATACCGCGCGCAGCGCATTTGCCTGCGTGTCGGTCATGCGCAGCAGGATGCAGTCGCCCGGCTGCAGCGCCGCGCGCCGCGCCGCAGCCATAGTCTCCATCTCCTCATTGCCCCAGTAACCTGCATACCAGTCGTCCCAGCAGGCGAGCACGAAATCATCATAAAAGGCGATATTCCCTTCCCAGTCGCCCGGCTTGAGCAGCAGGTAAAACGCTGAGTTCAGCACCTCTGCTTCTGTCAGATCTGCGTTTTTCAGCACCTTGTCTCCTAGCTTGGCGTAATAATCACCGTGAAAATTATCCTCCATCAGCTGGGTCAGCTCTCCCTCGCTGAGATCACCCGTCAGCGTATCATCCAGAATGCGCACACCCGCGCTGAAGCCGCGGTTCAGCATCTGGGAATTCTCAAAGCGGGATTCCAGCATATATATCTGATCCCCGCGCTCATTGGCTTCGTCCAAAAACCAGCCGAATGTATTTCCGGCCGTCAGCGCCGCCATGGCCACGCACACCAGGCACAGCGCAAAAGCCAGCCCCTTCAAAATGGGCGACCGCACCACTTTTTTCATACT
>NZ_JBMNUP010000097.1:0-7121 GCF_050946325.1 Agathobaculum sp.
GCTTTGAAATCGGGTACAGGGAAAACGGTTATGCCTTCTGCGTAGGCGGTTTCGGCTGCGTTTTGCGCAGGCACATAGACGGTGTGAAAACCGGCGTCCCGCGCGGAAAGCGCCATGGAAAGCGCGCCGCATACAGGGCGAAGTTCACCCGTGAGCGATAATTCCCCGAGAAATACGGCGTCCTGCGGCGGAGCGTTGATTTCTCCCGCAGCAGCGAGGATACTCAGCAGAATGGGAAGGTCATACGCAGTGCCGGCCTTTCGGGTATCCGCAGGGGCGAGATTGACCGTCAGGCGGGAAACCGGCCAGTCAAAGCCGCAGGATTTTGCAGCCGCGCGCACACGTTCGCCGGACTCGGCCACTGCGCCGGTCGGCAAGCCGACGACATCCAGCCGCGGCAGCCCGTTTGACAGAAAGCACTCAACCGTGACGATATAGCCTTCAATGCCGCTGAGCCCTGCGGAATATACGCGCGATACCATGCTCTCCCTCCAGTCTGCAAACAAAATTTTTCTTCTTATACTATACTAAAAAATAGCGTATTTCGCAATGCCAAACACGAAATGAAAAGCAATTGTAACATAAGTGTTCAAAGTTGGGAAAATTGTTTCACGATGTGAAATTTTTATTAAAAAACCACAAATCGTTAGGAATTTGTCATATTGGGTGTTTACAAGTTTGAGGGGAGGTGATAGAATGAAAAGGGCAGATACGAGCTGCGTTTTGTGCATAAAGCAGAAAATGAAGTGAGACTGTCCTTTAAGCATGTTATAACTGAATAGGAGGATATAAACATGGCAAGAAAGATGAAGTCCATGGACGGTAACACCGCTGCGGCACACGTGTCGTATGCGTTTACCGAGGTTGCGGGTATCTATCCGATTACCCCTTCCAGCCCCATGGCAGACAACGTTGACCAGTGGGCAGCCGCAGGTCAGAAGAACATTTTCGGCACTACCGTAAAGGTGATCGAAATGCAGTCCGAGGCGGGCGCTGCGGGTACGGTACACGGCTCTCTGGCAGCCGGCGCGCTGACCACGACTTACACCGCTTCTCAGGGCCTGCTGCTGATGATCCCGAACATGTACAAGATCGCGGGCGAGCTGCTGCCGTGCGTATTCCACGTTTCCGCGCGTACCGTTGCTTCCCACGCTCTGAACATCTTTGGCGACCATTCCGACGTTATGGCCTGCCGTCAGACCGGTTTCGCCATGCTGGCTGAGACCAACCCGCAGGAAGTTATGGACCTGTCTGCGGTTGCGCATCTTGCTACCATCAAGTCCCGCGTTCCGTTCATCAACTTCTTTGACGGCTTCCGTACCTCCCATGAGATCCAGAAGATCGAGGTTTGGGACTACGAGGACCTGAAGGAAATGTGCGACATGGACGCTGTTGAAGCGTTCCGCAAGCGCGCGCTCAATCCGGAGCATGCGATGATGCGCGGCTCCCATGAGAATGGCGACGTATTCTTCCAGCACCGCGAGGCCTGCAACAAGTTCTATGAAGCTGTTCCGGGCATCGTAGAGGAGTATATGGACAAGGTCAACGCCAAGCTCGGCACCGACTACAAGCTCTTCAACTACTATGGCGCTGCTGACGCAGACCGCGTTATCATCGCAATGGGCTCCATCTGCGACGTTGCAGAGGAAGTTATCGACTACCTGAACGCGCACGGCGAGAAGGTCGGCCTGGTTAAGGTTCGTCTGTACCGTCCGTTCTGCCCGGACAAGCTGATTGCTGCGATTCCGGAAACCGCCAAGAAGATCGCGGTTCTTGACCGTACCAAGGAGCCCGGCGCGCAGGGCGAGCCGCTCTATCAGGACGTTGTTACCGCGCTGGCTAACGCCGGCATTACCGACCGCGTGATCACCGGCGGCCGTTACGGCCTCGGCTCCAAGGATACGCCTCCGTCCTCTGTATTCGCTGTATATGAGGATCTGGCAAAGGCAGAGCCCAAGCCGCAGTTCACCATCGGTATTACCGACGACGTGACCTACCTGTCCCTCGAGGAGAAGCCGGCGCCGAACACTGCGGCGGAAGGCACGACCGAGTGCAAGTTCTGGGGTCTCGGCGGCGACGGCACCGTTGGCGCGAACAAGAACTCCATCAAGATCATCGGCGACCATACCGACAAGTATGTTCAGGCGTACTTCCAGTATGACTCCAAGAAGACCGGCGGCGTAACCGTTTCGCACCTGCGTTTCGGCGATCACCCGATCAAGTCCCCCTATTATATCAACAAGGCTGACTTTGTTGCCTGCCACAACCCGTCCTACATCACCAAGGGCTTCCCGATCGTGCGTGACGTTAAGCCGGGCGGCGTATTCCTGATCAACTGCCAGTGGAGCCCGGAAGAGCTCGAGAAGCACCTCGTTCCTTCCGAGAAGCGCTACATTGCCAAGAACAACATTCAGCTTTACACCATCAACGCGATTGACCTTGCGATCGAGATCGGCATGGGCAAGCGCACCAACACCATTCTGCAGTCCGCGTTCTTTGCACTGGCCAAGGTTATGCCGGAGGCAGAGGCCATCCAGTTCATGAAGGATGCTGCGACCAAGTCCTACCTGAAGAAGGGCCAGGATGTTGTTGACATGAACCACAAGGCGATTGACGCCGGCGCTACTGCGTTCAAGAAGATTGACGTTCCGGCTTCCTGGGCTGACGTTGCCGATGAGGCTGATAACCGCGATCTGCAGGGCCGTCCCGAGGTCGTTAAGATGGTTAAGGACGTTATGGAGCCGATCGGCCGCATGGACGGCGACTCCCTGCCGGTATCCGCTTTCGCGGGCGAGCATGTTGACGGCTCCTTCGAGCACGGCGCTGCCGCTTACGAGAAGCGCGGCGTAGCCGTTACCGTTCCGACCTGGAACGCTGAGACCTGTGTACAGTGCAACCAGTGTGCTTATGTCTGCCCGCACGCGACCATCCGTCCGTTCGCGCTGACCGAGGAAGAGGCTGCTGCCGCTCCGGCATCTGCCAAGCTGGTTGACATCAAGGCCGGCAAGGGCAAGGGTGTTTACAAGTACACGATGGCTGTTTCCCCGCTCGACTGCATGGGCTGCGGCGTATGTATCGGCGTTTGCCCGACCAAGTCCCTCACCATGGTTCCGCAGGCGCAGGAAGCTGCCCAGCAGGATACTTTCGATTACTGCGTAGCCAAGGTTGCAGAGAAGCCGGACATGATCTCCGTCAACTCTGTCAAGGACAGCCAGTTCAAGAAGCCGCTGCTTGAGTTCTCCGGCTCCTGCGCAGGCTGTGCGGAAACCTCTTACGCGCGCCTCATCACCCAGGTCTGCGGCGATCGTATGTATATCTCCAACGCGACCGGCTGTTCGTCCATCTGGGGCGGCCCGGCTGCTACCAGCCCGTACACGGTTGATGCCAACGGCCATGGTCCGGCTTGGGCGAACTCCCTGTTTGAGGATAACGCTGAGCACGGTCTTGGTATGTACTACGGCCAGCAGGCGATCCGTGAGCGCATGATCGGCAAGCTGGAAGAAATGGCTGCCGCTGAGGGCACTCCGGCTGAGGCGAAGGAAGCAATCGCCAAGTTTATGGAGACCAAGGACAACGGCGCTGCCAATGCAGAACCGGCTAAGGCTCTGGTTGCTGTACTGGAGAAGGGTGCTGCGGCTGGCTGCGACGCCTGCAAGGAAGTACTTGCGCATAAGGAATACCTGGCTAAGAAGTCTGTCTGGATCTTCGGCGGCGACGGCTGGGCTTATGATATCGGCTTCGGCGGTCTGGACCACGTCCTCGCTTCCGGCCAGGATGTCAACGTAATGGTATTCGATACCGAGGTTTACTCCAACACCGGCGGTCAGGCTTCCAAGGCGACCAACTTCGGCGCTGTTGCGCAGTTTGCCGCTTCTGGTAAGACCACCAAGAAGAAGAGCCTTGCTGAAATCGCTATGAGCTACGGCTACGTTTATGTTGCGCAGATCGCTATGGGCGCCAACATGAACCAGACCCTCAAGGCGATCGCGGAAGCAGAAGCTTACCCGGGCCCGTCGCTCATCATCGGCTATGCGCCGTGTGAGATGCACTCCATCAAGGGCGGCATGACCAACTGCCAGGCTGAGATGAAGAAGGCTGTTGACTGCGGTTACTGGAACCTGTTCCGCTTCAACCCGGCTCTGGCTGAGGAAGGCAAGAATCCGTTCATTCTGGAGTCCAAGGAGCCCAAGACTGAGGATTACCGCAAGTTCATGATGAACGAAGCGCGTTACTCTGCTCTGACCCGTTCCTTCCCGGATCGTGCGGAAGACCTGTTCACCAAGTCTGAGGTAGAGTCTACCCGCCGCTTCAAGCACCTGCAGCGTCTGCAGGATCTGTACGCTCCCGAAGCGTAAGCGCGGCTGACAGGCTGAGAACTGCATAAAATAAAATCCCCGCGGGACTTGTCCCGCGGGGATTTTTCTGTTATGATGGGGAAAAAGGAGGCGATAGGGATGAAAAAGCGTATTTTAGGCATCGTTTTAAGCACTGCGCTGTGTTTTGGCGCAGCTCTGGGCGGGCTGGGCCTGCATGGCGCGCTTTATGTGCGGCCGGATGCGGATAACTGGCGGCTGCTTCCGTGGGTTGTGCCTGCTGCCCGGTATGAGCAGATTGTGCAGCGCACAGGATGGGCACCTGAGCAGACCTCGCGCACATACACTTCTATTTTATGCTATGATGCGCAGGATCGCCTGATTCGCACGGTTTATTATATGCGGCCCGATGAGTGGGACATCTGCCGCACGGATTTTGTTTATCATGACGCGCAGACGTATTCGGAGTATTTCAGCGGAGCCAGGCAGCACAGAAGCCATCGCATCACAACGGACGCGCTGGGAAGGGAGATCCGTGCGGAGTTTTCTGACGGCGGCTGGGCCGTTTACCAGTATGAGGGGGAATGGGAGAAACCCGTTGAGACCGAACGCTATGATGCATCGGGCGCACTGATTGAAAAATATGTACAGACGCTGGATGAGTACGGCAATGTGCGCAGCAGCGAAACCTGGGATGCGGACGGCAGGCTATATAGCCAAACGAACTATACATACGATGCGCGCGGCAATGTGCTGACTGCGGATACGCAGTATCGTGACGGCGACCGGCACAGCATCCGCCAGTCCTGGGAATATGACGGCGACAGCGCGGCTGCCTGTTATCGGGAGGACGGACAGACCAACTATTTCCGGTATGATGCGCAGGGGCGTGAAATTTACCAGAGCAGCACCATAGAAGGCAGCCAAAACGCGTATACCATCGAAACGGTATACACAGATATCACCAGATAAAAGAAAAGGGACGTTTCCGATGGAAACGTCCCTTTTGCGTTATTGTGCCTGACTGCGCGGCTGCGTATCGGTCAGCTCGGCCTGAACGATCAGCCGTTTTTTGTTGGAGCCGTAAGGCGTGCCGGTGATCAGCGTCAGCACAGACTCGCGTCCCTCAACCGGTTCCAGAACGGAAACGTCAGTCGGTACTACTTCAGCCGTGTGGAATACCGTGTAAGTGTATTGCTGCGTCTGGTCGGCCAGCAGAATGGAAGCATCTTCGCCAACCAGCTCCAAGTGGTAAAAAAGGCTGGATTCACGCCGGCCGACGATAGCGCAGTTTCCTGCCTGCCCTGGCAGCGCGGTGCCAGGAATATGCCCCGCGCCGAGCATGAGGGTATTGGCGTCGTCGCCCTCCAGCACATTGTCCGCCTTTCCAAGTGTGGGCAGTTTGAGGATGCCTACCTGAAGAACCGGCTGGTCCTTGTCAGCGGAAGCACCGTAGGAATCTCCGCCAGCCAGATAAACAACGTCTTCTTCGGCCACGCTTTCGCTGACCCACTGGTCGGATACGGGCGCGGGGTCCTCCGGGATGGTTTCCTGTCCTGCCAGCGCGCCCCAGGGGTACTGAATTGCTTCTGTCAGCAGACCGAAGGCGGCGATGGCAATGCCGGAAATGATGAGAATTCGTTCAAATTTGCGCTTTGATTTTTTGTCCATTATGATATCACCTGTTACAAGAGTACCTGACGGACTGCCCTGTGTCAACCCCTAATCGCGGGTTATGCGGGAAAAACCGAAAACAGGGGGTTTGCGCGGACGGATGGAACATGGTAAGATATAAAAAAAGCGCAGGAGAGATGAAAGCATGCGAATCTGGACCGGCCGTGCAGGCAGCGGAAAAACAAGGGATATTTTGCAGGAGATCGCCGTGCAGTGCGGGAAGGAAAGTGGGCGGCAGATTCTGCTGGTGCCCGAATTGAACTCCCATCAGACGGAGCGGCGGCTGGCGGCGGCAACCGGCAACCACGGGGCGCGCACCGCCGAGGTGCTGACCTTTTCCCGCCTGGCTGACCGTGTGTTTGCTGAAGTGGGCGGTCTGGCACAGCAGGTGCTGACACCGGCGGGGCAGCTGCTGACCTTGCAGGAGGCTGCGCGGCGTGTGCAGGGCGGCCTGTCCGCGTGGAGCGGTCTGGCAGATAAGCCCGAGCTGCTGCGGGAAGCGCTGCGTCTGGTGGATGAATGCAAAACCTGCGCGGTTTTGCCCGAGCAGCTTTTTGCCGCGGCGGAGGAAAGCGGCGAGCAGGCGCTGTCCGCCAAATTATCCGATCTGGCGCAGCTGCTGACGGCGTATGACCGGCTGTGCGAACAATCCCTGCCCGACCCGCGCGACCGGCTGACCCTGCTGCGTGACCGCTTGGGAGAGAGCCGCTTGCTGGATGGAACAGCCGTTTATCTGGACGGCTTTTTGAGCTTTACGCCGCAGGAACTGGCGGTGGTGGATGCCATGCTGGGCGCCGGGGTGCCGTTGGCGGCTGCTGTTACCTGTGATATGGCATATCCGGAGATTTTTGTGACCGGATGCAGAACGGTAAAAACACTTTCCCGCATGGCAAAACGGCACGGACAGCCGGTAGAGCAGATCGCGCTGGGATGCAGCAAAGTCGCGCGGCCGGCTGGACTGGCAGCGGTTGAGGCGGAAAGCCTGCTGCCGCTGCGCACCGCCCATCCGGAAGCAAAGGATGGCGTGCGCCTGTATGCGGCGTCCTCTCCCTTTGATGAATGCGAGCACGCGGCGGCCTATATCCGCCGTAAGGTGCGTGAGCAGGGGGCGCGTTACCGTGATTAATCACGGTA
>NZ_JBMNUP010000098.1:0-6948 GCF_050946325.1 Agathobaculum sp.
CGCAGAAACAGAAAGAGCAGCGGCCAAATCGGCTGCTGCTCTTTTTTGTCATAGCAGGTAGGAAAAGCCTGGAAAGTACTTTTCGGCAAAGGGAACATTGGAGACCGTGAAGGTTCGGCCGTTCAGATACGCCAGCACGCCTGCGGGCTCTGAAAAACGGAAGGTGAGCGAATACGCATACAGCGCCTGCCCTTTTTCGCCGTAGGGCCGATCAAGCTCGGCGCGGCCGTATTTTCCGTCCCCTAATAGCGGGCAGCCGATGGAGGCCATGTGCGCGCGAATCTGGTGCGTCCGGCCGGTCAGAAGCTCGCATTCGACGAGGGACAGTCCGTTCTGCGTGGCAAGGGTGCGATAGCGGGTGCGGGCGGTTTTGGAGCCAGGCACCCGCGTTTGGTGCAGCGTGACCTGTTTTCGCTGTTCATCCCGCCGGAGAAAGTTTTCAATCAGACCGGCAGACGGCTGCGGACGGCCGTGAACGGCGCACAGATACCGTTTCTCCAGTTCACGGCCTTTGATCTTGTCGTTCAGGATACGAAGCGCCTCGGCTGTTTTGGCGGCAATAACGATGCCGCCGGTATTGCGGTCTATGCGGTTGCACAGCGCGGGGGCAAAAGAAGCGGCGTCTTCGGGGTCCCATTGCCCGGACTGGTACAGGTAGGCCTGAATATGCGCAATCAGGGTATCGCTGTCCCCCTTTTCATCCGCGTGAACGACCATGCCGGGGGATTTATCGGCCAGAAGGATATGCGCATCCTGATACACAATATGCAGACGCGGCTGCGTGATACGGCGAAAGGCGTCCTCTTCGCAGGGGGCGCTGAAGTATTCGTCGTTTAAATAAAGCTGTACCGTGTCGCCTTCGGCCAGCCGGTAGGCTGCGTCAGTGCGCTTGCCATTGACTTTGATACGCTTGAGACGCAGATATTTGTACATCTGGCCGCCGGAAAGCAGGGGAACTGCCTTTTCCAGAAACTTATTCAGGCGCTGCCCGCTGTCATTTATGCCGATATGGAATTCTTTCAAGAGGGGTGTCCTCCATTCTCCAACATGATGTGCTATTGTTTAGTATACAGTATTTCCGCACGGAAGAAAAGAGAAAGAATAAATATGCAAAGAGTTGTGAAATATTTACAAAAAAACAGGCGATAAGAAGTGCGTTTTGACGAAAAATAGATTATTGTGCAATGGGCATTGATAGCATGATTTTTGACCTGTATAATATAAAGGTGAGGGAAATGGAGGACAAAAAGGAGTCAGTAGGTGTGAAAAAGAGTATGACGATCACGGAGATCGCCAAGGAAGCGGGCGTTTCCAAATCAACGGTATCCCGCGTGCTGAACAATAAGACGGACGTTTTGCCGGACACGAAGGAGCGGGTGCTGCGCGTCATCCGCGCCCATCAGTTCCAGCCGAACGCCTATGCGCGCAGTATGTCGCAGCGGCGCAGCCGTACCATCGGCGTGGTAGTGCCGCATGATATCGACTATGTTTTTCAGAATCAGTATTACATGGAAATTCAGCGGGGCGTGCTGAAAGCCCTGACAAAGCGTGGGTATTATGCGCTGATTTTGTGCTGCCGGGATATGAAAAAAGCGTTTGATGCGGTTCTGCAAAAGCGGGTGGACGGTCTGCTGGTAATCAGTCCGCTGTATGAACATACGCCGCAGATTAACGAATTGCTGGAAAACCATGTGCCGCTGGTGCTGGTCGGCAAGGCGCCGGCATCGCAAAAAGTGTATCAGGTATGTGTGGACAATTATGTGGGTGCATCTGCGGCGATGCGCCATTTGTTCGAGTTGGGGCATGAGCGGATTGCGTATATTAACGGCCCGCATTTTCTGCCGTCCAGCGAAGAACGCCGCCGTGCCTATCTGGATGCAATGGCCCGTCAGGGGTATCCTGTACTGCCGGGCATGGTGCAGGAGGGATATAATTCCATTGATTCCGGCTACCAGACCGCCAGCCGGATTATGGACGCTTTTCCGGATGTAACGGCGATTTTTGTTGCGTCGGACTATATGGCGATTGGCGTAATGGATGCGATTCATGACCGCGGACTGGATATTCCGGGGGATATTTCTGTGGTCGGATTTGACAACATCCAGATGTCGGAGCAGGTTACCCCTGCGCTTACCACGGTGTGCCAGCAGATTGAGGAAAAAGGGCGCGTCAGCGTCAATCTGCTGCTGGATCTGATAGAAGAGGTGGAAACTCCTGAAAAACCGGTGGTTGAGCTGGAAGCCAAGCTGCTTGCGCGCGCAAGTACGGGACCGGTTTCGGTTAAAACGGCAAAAAAATGCTGACGATGGCCGGCAAGAGCGGACGAAGTTCCGCTCTTTTTTTTGCGAATAAAGAAAAGAGACTTGCGGTTGGCATCAATCAAAGGTATAATTATATTTATACACTTTAGGAGAGATTAGAGCATGTTAAAACTGATTAAACTGTATCCGCATTTTTTGCTGATTCCGATTGTGGGCGCTCTGGTGCTGTTGTTTGTGGCCGCGCGCATGGTTGCAGCGGGTGTATCGTTTGTGGCGGCGGCATTGGTGCTGATTATCGGCTTTGCCATTTTGTGCATTCTGGGAATGTCCTACGCGGTCAATGCCAACCAGAACAAGCTGTGCTGGCTGTATCAGGATTTGGAGCCGGAACGCTTTGTTGTGATGTATGAAAAACTGCTGCCCCGTGCAAAGAAGGATCCGGATTTGGAAGTCAACCTGCGGGCGCATATGGCCAATGGCTACGCCGCTTATGGAGAGTTTGACAAGGCGCTGGAGGTTATGGACAATGCGCCGGAGATACCGGACGAGACCCTCAACCGCACAGCAAAGATTTTGCTGCTCAACAATCGCGCACAGATTTATTTTCAGCTGGAGCAGGCAGAAAAGGGCAAGGAATGCATGGACCAGATGCGCGTACTGCTGGCGCAGAGCAGTGAGGCGCTGCAAAAGCAGTATGAGGAGAATCTCCGGATGATGCGGTGCCACTATGAGGCGCTGACCGGCGTGTGCAGGGATGACGCATATCTGCGCGAGGTTGTCCGCAACAGCACGACAAACCTGTTCCGTGTCAACGCCAGCCTGCTGCTTGCGCGCGTGTATCTTTCGCAGGGAGAGCCTGAGATGGCGCGCGCTTACTTGGAGCAGACCTATGAAAAGGGACGTGACTGGCTCTGGCCGACGCAAAAGGCGGTTGAAATGATGAAAGCATTGCCGCCGGCAGAAAATTAACAAAAAAAGGGGACGCACAGCGTCCCTTTTTTGATTGCACAGCTATTTCCTGCGCTCATAATATGTGCGCGCAGCCCGTATGGTGAAAAACAATAGCGCAAACAGGCACAGCCACATTGCAATTGCAACAATTTGCTGGATAGAAATGCCGTGGGCGTAGGCGGAGAGATGAAAAATATCGAACATCCGGACGCTGGTGAAAAGCGGCGCAAGCAGGATGGCCGGCAAAAGCGTGAGCCAACCGATAATCAATCCGGCGTATTTTCCGGTTTTCAGGCAAAGGATGCCGCAGACGATGCAATATCCGCCGATTGCCAACCCGCCGGACCCAAAGAAGAAAGACAGGACACAGCAGAGCAGACCGAGGGCCAGCAGGATAAAGCCGATGATTCGCTGCGTACCGAAAGTCCTTTGCGGCGCGGCTTGGGGCGGAGCCTGCGGCGCGGATGCGGGGGAAGGGCCGGTTGGAGAACGGCCGGTCAGTTCATCCAGAGAGATATGAAATACATCGCTCAGCAAAAGCAGTTTGTCAAGCTCGGGAACGCTGGTATTGTTCTCCCATTTGGATACCGATTGGCGGGAAACGTGCAGCCGCTCGGCCAGATCTCCCTGAGACATGCCGCGCGCATTGCGCAGCGTATAGATCGTTTCACCCAATGTCATACTATCACCCCTTTGATTGGCTTTATTATAGCAGAATGGGGAGAAAAAGTCGACCAACTATGCTGTATCTTTTCGCAACTGACAGTTGCAGAGACGTTTTTGAGAGATCAAAAAACAGCCCGTATCGCCAAGCGATACGGGCTGTTTGCATTTGTGTTACGTCCTGATGAGACAGGCACGCACAGAAGCCGGAGACAGCTTACGCCGTGTACTTCTTCAGCGTTGCGCGGATTGCGCCCGGGCCTGCCATCATTTCCTTCCAGTAGCCGATGACCTTTTCAGCCAGGCCGCAGGAGTACAGGTCGATACCAAAGATGGTAGCGTCGTGCAGAATGGGCTCCAGCTTGGCAACAGAGGCGTCGTCCACCTTGCCCAGCTCAATGCCGGAGAGTTTTTCCTGCAGGGAAGCGAGCAGCGGGTCGGCGCTGCACTGGAACGGCTTGCCGTCATCGCCGACAGCGATGAGGTAACGCAGCCAGCCGGCCAGAACCAGCGGGATATACTTCAGTTCAGCGGCCTTGCCCTTGCCCATCGCTTCGTAATTCTTGATTGCATTACCAAAGCGGATGGAAACCTTCTGGGAGGTATCGGTTGCAATACGCTGCGGGGTATCCGGAATAAAGGGGTTGGGCAGACGGGTCTCAAATACCTCGTCCAGGAAGGCCTTGGGGCTGAGAACGCCCGGGTCCACTACAACCGGCATGCCTTCATCGTGGCACATACGGTCGATGAGCTTGTACAGCTCAGGGTCCTGTACTTCCTTGGCAATGGAGGTAAAGCCCATCATGCAGCCGTAAACCGCCAGCGCGGTCTGAGGCGGGTTCAGGCAGGTGCAAACCTTCATCATTTCCGCGTTGTTAACCGTGTCGCGGGTGGTGAAGATAACGCCGGCCTTGTCGAGCGGGGGATGGCCGTTCGGGAAGTCGTCCTCAATTACCAGATACTGCGGACGCTCGGCGTTGACGAACGGCGCAATATAGGTGTTCTTGCTGGTAACGAAGGGATGCATATTCTCCAGACCGTCCGCTTCGAGCTTGTCTGCAATTTCCGGCGCGGGACGCGGGGTGATCTTGTCGATCATCGACCACGGGAACGCAACCTTTTCGGTCAGATAAGCATACTCTTCCGCGGAGATCAGGCCAGCTTCCTTCCAGGCTTCCACAAACTCCATAATCGCACCCTGCAGCTTGGCGCCGTTGTGCGAGCAGTTGTCCATCGAAACCATGGCGAGCGGCTTGCCGCAGGTGTGCATGCGATGCAGCAGCAGGGTGGCCAGAACCGCCATAAAGGACTTGGCGGCAGCGGGGCCGGCCTTCTTGTCCTCAACCACAACCGGAAGCAGCTCGTGATTTGCATTGTAAAGCGAGTAGCCCTTCTCGGTAATGGTAAAGGATACCATCTGCAGCGAGGGAGATGCAAAAATTTCCTTCACACGGTCCATGTCGTGCAGCAGGGTGGTGGTCTCCGCTACAGAGCCGATGACTTCCTTTTCAATGCGGCCGTCCGCCTCAAGCGTAACGGCAACGGTCAGGTTGTCAACCGGATGGAAGCACTTGGTGACGATTTCATCATCGTAGCTTTCGCAGGTGATGACGCCGGTCTCCATAGCGCCTTCCTCGATGAGCTTCTGCGCAACAGCGGCCTGGAATGCACGGAACAGGTTGCCTGCACCAAAATGCAGCCAGGTCGGAGCAGCCTTGGTCTTGGCAGAAACTGCTTCTACGTCAAACGCGGGCAGCTTATAGCCGTTCCAGGCGGCGGTATCCTTTAAAGAGTTGATAGAGAGTTTCATTGTTTACTTAGTCCCTTCCAGTTTGTCAAGCGTGTCCCAGATGCCCCAGAGATACATGATGCCGAGCGCGCGGTCATACAGGCCATAGCCCGGGCGGCACTTCTCATTAAAGATGTGGCGGCCGTGGTCGGGACGCATATAGCCCTGGTAGCCGCAGTCATGATAGGCCTTCATGATGTTCAGGATGCCGGTGTCGCCGTCGCAGTCGCGGTGGGAAACCTCAGAGAAGTCGCCGTTCGGATAGTGCTTGGTGTTGCGTACATGCGCAAACGCGATGCGGTCGCAGTAGGTGCGAACGATATCGGCAACGTCGTTGTTCGGGTTGGCGCCGAGCGAACCGGAGCACAGGCACAGGCAGTTGTTCGGATGGTCAACCATCTTAACAAAGCGGCCGATGGACTCCTTGTCAACCAGCAGACGCGGCAGACCGAAGATATCCCAGGGGGGATCGTCCTGATGGATGGCCATTTTGATGCCGGTTTCCTCGCAGGTCGGCATGATGGCTTCCAGGAAGTACTTCAGGTTCTCCCAAAGCTTTTCCTTGGTAACCGGCTCGTACTTGGCAAACAGCTCGTCCAGCTGCGCCATACGCTCGGGCTCCCAGCCGGGCATGGTGTAGCCTTCGCAGCCCTTCAGAATATATTCTGCCATCTCCTTGGCATCCTCGCGGATAACGGCCTTCTCATAATACAGAGCGGTGGAGCCGTCCGGCAGCGGATGGAACAGGTCGGTGCGGGTCCAGTCAAACACGGGCATAAAGTTGTAAGTGACAACCTTAACGCCGCACTGGGCCAGATTGCGCAGAGTGATCTTGTAGTTTTCGATATACTGGTCGCGGGTGGGAAGACCGATCTTAATGTCGTCGTGTACGTTTACCGACTCGACCACATCAATATTGAAGCCAGCGTCCTCAATAATCTTCTTTTCGGCCATGATTTCCTCAACGGTCCAGATTTCGCCCGGCTGCTTGTGGTGCAGAGCCCAGACAATGCCGGTGACGCCGGGGATTTGCTTGATGTCGGCAAGGGAAACGCTGTCGTTGCCTTCGCCGTACCAGCGGAATGTCATTTGCATAGCAAAACCTCCTATTAATTTTTTGCAGGCGTGCCTCTCTTTTCAAATATCGCCTGCCTGGGGAACAGCGGGCCTGTCCGGAAGCTGCTCTCAAAAATACCCTCCATACGATAAGGACGGAGGGTGTCTGCACATATCAGTCAGAGGTGCTTCAGGAGCCGAACCACTGTTTATCATCATTATAATACA
>NZ_JBMNUP010000099.1:0-6830 GCF_050946325.1 Agathobaculum sp.
GCCTGGAGATATGGTGCGATTGTGAGGCGTAGCGGCTCCGGCGCTTGAAACTGAAGATAACACACATGAGTTCGGAAAATTTTCTCTTTTAAAACGGGCGAAAAACGGATACCATGAAACCACGGCAGCGCCGCT
Organism: Agathobaculum sp.; assembly: GCF_050946325.1. GTDB lineage: Bacteria > Bacillota > Clostridia > Oscillospirales > Butyricicoccaceae > Agathobaculum. Next base: position 136 of record NZ_JBMNUP010000099.1, read on the forward strand.
GGAGACGGCGCGGCGGATATCAACCAAAGGAGGAAGAAACATGAAAAAGGCAAAACGTATCCTTTCGGCAGTTGTTGCAGGTGTTATGGTGCTTTCGCTTAGCGCGTGCGGAGGAGGCTCCGGCAGCGCGTCCGGGTCTGCATCCGGGAGCGCTCCGGCAGCCGGTTCCACGCCGGCAGGAGCGGAAGGGAAAATCACGATTTCCTACTGGACCACAAACCGTCACGATCAGGCATATATGACGCCGCTCATAGAGGAGTTCAATGCGACCAACGACAAAAATATCTACATTGATTTCCAGGTATATGCCGACAATTACAGCCAAATGCTGGATCTGGCGTTCAGCACAAACACAGCGCCGGATGTGTACCAGCTTGCAGGTACGGACCCGATCGAGGTCGTCGTCAAGGAGAAGGGGCAGCTTCTGGACCTTGCCCCTTACATGGATGACGAATACAGAGCGCGTTTTGGCGAAGGCGCTTTTGTGGAAGGCATCAACGCGCTGGGGGACGGCATCTATTCGCTGCCGTACACGGCTTCTGCCGCGCGCCTGTTCTATAACCAGGACATCTTTGACCGTGTAGGCATAGACGGGCCGCCTCAAACGCTGGATGAGCTGGTGGCGGACGCAAAGCTCGTTACAGAACAGCTTGGCAGTGAAGGGATTTACGGCATTGCGGGTAACTTCAAATCCGCGGCGAGCTCCGTGGCGCGTTCCATCGACATGATCGTGATGCGCAGCGGCGGCACCCGCGGTGGGTTTGACTACAAAACCGGTACTTATGACTTCTCCAGCTATAAGCCCGTCCTGGAGGCGTTCAAGGAAATGTTCGCCACCGGCGTTTCGTTCCCGGGCAGTGAATCTTTGGATATCGACCCGCTGCGCACGCAATTCGCAGCCGGAAATATCGCGATGTATATCTCTATCAGCCATGCGGAGCCGGGCGTATATGCCAGCCAGTTCCCGACGGATGCAAACTGGAACTGCGCTCAGCTCCCCACGGTGAACGGCAAGGTGGAAGGTAAGCAGCAGCTCTGGTTCGGCGGTTCGAACCTCGGCATCAATCCCGCGACGGAGCATCCGGATGAGGCGTGGGAAGTGATGAAGTTCCTGCACAGCGATGAGGTTATGGGACCGTATCATACAGCCGGGCTTGGCACCGTGATGATCCCAAGCGCCGTGGAAAGCGCCGAAGCGCCGGAATCCATTGAGAAGATGCCGAATCTGGCCATCAATGCCGATGACCAGAACTGGCCGCCGCTGCCTGCGGGCGTCGTGGTGGAAGGCAAGGATTATTACACCACCTGTGTGGAGTGCATTTTTGGTGTGACGGACATCGACAGTGCCATTGAAGACCTGAACACCCGCTACAACGCCGCTTACGACAAGCTGGTGGACGGCGGTGCGGAGCGCATCGTCTATCCCAATTTTGATCCGCTCAAGCAGGACACCGCCAAGTAAAATACAAACCCTAAGCGCCGAAAGAGAACCCTGCCCAAGGGCTCTCTTTTTGGCGTTTGGCGGGGCAAAATGGTATACTTGTATAAAAAAGCGGCGCAAAACCGCCCGGGCGGTTTTCTTGCTTTGCTGTGCAAAGCAAGAATGAACGGTATTTTGCGCTTCGTGCCGGGGGGATTGGAATGAAACGGCTGTTGTGTGCTTACCGCAACGCGAGCCTCAGGGTAAAGCTTTCGCTGCTGGTGACGGCGGTGCTTTTGACCGTGCTGATCGCGTGCCAGGTAGCGTTGTATTTCTATGTGGCTGAAAATGTGGAACGGCAGGCGCGCAGCGCGGCGGATGTGACGCTCACACAGGCGCAGACTTATATGGACGCAAAGCTGCGTAATGTAGTGGAGCGGCTGTTTTATATTCGGCTCGACCCGAGCTTTGAGGGCGCATTGACCGATTATCTGCTCAGCGATAAGCCGTCGGCGCAGGGCGTGGCGATGACGCTGCTTTCGCCGTGCCTCTCGCTGCACAAGGTAACGGAGCCTCTCATCAGTTCCATCTTTTTGTATACGCCCAAAAGCAGCTTCACGGATATGGGCGTCTCCACCGAGCAGGAATACCGCTTTGAGGCGTCTGTGCTGTGGCGCCAGGCTGAAGAAAGCGAAAGCTATGTTATTTGGGGTGAAGTGCAGAAAGATGAAATATTCATCACGCATCGCGAGGTGCTGCCTGTGATGTACCGTTTTTCCGTAGACGGTTACGGGGGCGATTGCGTGCTTCTGGCCAATATCGACAAAGCGCGTCTGACGGCGTATCTGCACGATATTGTACCCGACGACGGTTCGGATATGCTGCTGGTGGACGGCCGGGGCCGGTTGGTTACGCAGGCGGGAGGCGCGGCTGCCGCCGCGCTTGCGGAAGACTACGGGGCGCTGCATGCGGTGCTTGAAACCGAAGGTTTTACAGAAACCGCAGCGCAAGGGGGGAAGTATCTGACGGCTCACCGTGCGTTGGCAAACGCTCCTTGGCACGTGGTCTATCTTCAATCGGAAAAACATATTCTGGGCCAGCTGCAGAACATCCGCAATGTGTTTTTTGCCGTCAGTCTTGCTGTGGTGCTGGTGCTTCTCGTGGCGCTGACCCGTATCGTCCACAGCGTAACACAGCCGCTTTCGCGTCTGTCGCAGCGTATGCGCAGTGTGGACGTGAAAAACGACTGGCAGGGCTTTGAATATCCGTATCATAACGAGATCGGAACGCTGTCCCGCAGCTTTAACAGCATGCTGGCGCACATTCACATACTTTTGGACGAACAGGAAACATACATCGCCCAATTACAGGACGAAAAAGAGCGTGTGCGTGTGGAGCAGCAGCTCAAGCGCCGCGCAGAGCTGAAGGCGCTGCAGGCGCAGATCAATCCTCATTTTTTGTACAACACGCTGGACTCCATTCGCTGGAAAGCTGAACGTGCGGGCGCGCAGGATATCAGCCGAATGACAACGGCATTGGCGACGCTGTTCCGTATCGGGCTGAGCCGCGGCAGAGAGATCATTTCCGTGGAGCAGGAAGCGCAGCATGTGGGCAGTTATCTGCAGATTCAGAAGCTGCGTTACGGCGGAAAGCTGAGTTATACGGTGGAGCTTTCGCCGGATATCCTGCAGCTTTATACCGTTAAGCTGATTTTGCAGCCGTTGGTGGAAAACGCGATTTATCACGGGATCAAAGAGAGCGAGGCGCCGGGGCTTATTGCCATATCCGGACGGCGCAGCGGCAGTGTGATGGAGCTGCGCGTGACGGATAACGGCCCGGGGATACCGCCGGAACGGCTGGCCATGCTGCAGGCAGACCTTGCGCGCGGCCTTTCCGTCAGCGGGGAGGGGTACGGCATTTTCAACGTCAACGAACGTATCAGGCTGTATTTTGGCGCAGAGTACGGATTGATGCTGGAGAGCGAATATGGGCGCGGCACGGTGGCCGCCGTGCGATTGCCCTGTATCACACAGGATGAGGTGGAGCAATATGTATCGCTTACTGATAGCGGACGATGAGGAGAGCATCCGCGAGGGCGTGGCGGATTTTGTGCGGCAGAACTGCCCGGAATGGGATGTTGCAGCACTGGCGCGGGACGGACGCGAGGCGCTGGCGCTGGCGCGGGAGATTCTGCCCGATGCGGTGTTGACGGATATCACGATGCCCCACATGAACGGATTGGAGTTTTTGGAAAGCCTGTCTGATCTTCTGCCGGAGGCAAAGCTGCTGGTGCTGAGCGGGTATGACCAGTTTGAATACGCTGTGCAGGCTCTCCGCCTTGGGGTCAGCGATTACCTGCTGAAGCCGTTGGACACTGCAAAGCTCGTTTCCGCTTTGAGCCGTTTTGCAGCGGAACTGGACGCACAGGCTTTGCGCTGGGCCCAGATAGAAACGCTGCGGACCAACACGCAGAAAACCAACGAGCTGGAATTGCAGAGCTATTTCCGTGCTGCGTTGCTGGGAGAAGAGCTGCCTGCTCTCTCTGCGGCAAACGCCGTGTTTGCGCAAGAGGGGACAAGCTATTGCTGCGTACTGTGCGACGGCCTGGACGCACAGCGCGCTCTTTTAGAGCGGGTGCTGGAACAACGGCTCTATGGCGCGGTGCGTACTGTACTGCTCCGTCTCGGCACGCCGCCCCGGCAGGCGGTGGTGTTCTGTGCGCCCCGCACGGCACGCGCAGGGCTGTTTCTCACGCTGAGCCATGCGCTTACTTCCATTGCGGTATCCTGTAAACGCGCGCAGGCGTTGGATGTGCATTTTTTTGTCGGCTGTATTGCGGAAACGCCCGCCAAGCTGGAGCTTTCCTACCGCCAATCTACGCAGGCTCGCGCCTATGCGTTCCCGGAACAGGCGGCGCCCGTTACCACCTACGAGGATGTTTTGGCCGGAAAGCTTCTGCCGTGTCCGGAGCCGCCGGAGGAGCTCCTTCGTGACATCCCCGCCGCGGTACAGTGCGGCAGCCGGGCTGCTTTTGTCCAAAATTGCGAAGCGCTGTTCGCATGGTTTGTGGAGCGGGAGATCCGCGATGCGACATTCATTCGCATGTGCGTGCTGCGCTTGTGCTATTCCATTCTGAAAAAACCAGCTTCCGATATGCCGATGAGCTATTACGAATTCACAAATTTTCAGCAGGAGATCATGGCGGCGGCGAGCATGGAGGAGCTGAGAGCCTGCTTCGAGAACTTCGTATCGCTGTACTGGCTGCGCCGCCAGGGAGAAAAACCGCCCCGGCGCATACTGACGGAGCGGGTGAGCGAGGTGGTGCAGGCGCATATCTCAGACATTGATTTTTCTCTGGATGACGTGGCTGCGGCACTGTTTATCAGCCCCAATTATCTGCGGCAGCTGTTCAAGCAGGAGACTGGGCAGACGTTTACGGAATTCCTGACAGCGCAGCGTATGCAGCACGCACACATGCTGCTTGGCAATCCGCAGACGAAGGTGTGCGATGTTGCCGAACAGGCGGGCTACGCGGATTCACGATATTTTTCCGTATGTTTTAAAAAATTCTACCATATGACGCCCAGTGAATATCAAGCTGCCGCCCTGGCGGGAAAGGCTTGATATTCGTTGAATTTTAGACATATCTTCCGATGATTTTCCTCCCTCGCATACTTGGGCCGGCGGTATAATTGAGGTACCAATTACGGCAAGGGGAGTGACGGCATGTCGAAGAAAGGGAAAAAGGTCTGGGAGCGCGTCTATAACGAGCGCACCTCGTATCTGATGCTGCTGCCGAACATCATCATGTTCGCAGTGTTCACGGTGTATCCCATCCTGTGGGCGCTGCGGTATATGCTGTTCGACTATCGCGGCTACGGCGAGGCGAAGTTTGTTGGAATGGACAATTTTGTGCGTGTTTTTACGAGGGACCCTGTGTTTTGGGATTCTGTGGTAAACACTTTCGTCTATGTGGGGGGCAAACTCATTCTTACGCTGCCCATCGCGTTCATGCTGGCATTTCTGCTCAGTAAAAGCACACGCATCAACGCCGTGAGCCAGTCCATTATTTTTACGCCAACCATTATGTCCAGCGCAGTGATGGCTCTTATCTTCTATCTGCTGTTCAATACATACAACGGCGAGATCAACCGTTTTCTGATGTGGCTTGGCGTCATCGATGAAAATATAAACTGGCTGGGGGTGCAGCATGCGATGCTCACAGTCATCATCCTGGCTGTTTGGGGTGGTGTGGGCAACTACATGGTGTATTTTATCGCAGGCCTGACGGGGATCTCTACGGATGTATATGAAAGCGCAAAGCTGGACGGTGCAAACGGTGCACAGACTTTGTTCCGCATCACGATACCGCTCCTGGCGCCGGTTCTGAAGATGATCTTGATGCTGGCACTGGTGATTTCCTTTATGGATATGCAGAGCATCATGGTGCTGACCGAGGGCGGTCCAATGGGCAAAACAAATGTCATGTTCCTTTATATCTACCAGCTCTTCTTCCCGATTTCCGCAGGCTCTACGGTCACCCAGGAATTTGGATACGGCGCGGCTGTCAGCCTTGTGGCGGCTTGCATCATCGGTTTGATCACCGGTCTGTATCTCTTTATCGGCGGTAAGCTGGACAAAGTAACGGGCGAATAAGGAGGGACCGCTATGGAAAAAACACACCGTTTGCGCTGGGCAGAGATGCGCCCCAGCGAACGCCGCGATGCGGCGGTATCTTTCATCGGGCAGGTGCTCAAATGGGCTTTTGTGGGCGCAATGTGCATTTTTACGCTGTATCCTGTTATTTACACTCTGTTGGGCTCTTTCAAAACAAATGCCGAGCTTACGCTGGGCGGCGGTATCTTGCCGGAAAAATGGCAGATCGAAAACTATATCTACGCATTCCAGAAGCTGGAGTTCGGTAAATATACGCTAAACAGTGTTGTGCTGGCCCTGCTGACCGTGTTGTTCACAGTTACGACTGCTTCGATGGCTGCATATATCATTGCCCGCAGAGAGTTCCCGGGCAAAAAACTGCTCACCACAAGTTATCTGCTCAGCATGTTCATCTCCGTGGGTTCTGTGGCGCTGTATCCGCTGTACGGCCTTCTGCATGCCGTCGGACTTACCAGTAATATGGTGGGGCTGGCATTGCTGCTCACGGGCGGGCAGGCGGCGAATATCTTCATGGTTTCAGGCTTTGTGCGCAGTGTTCCCAAGGAACTGGATGAAGCTGCGACCATAGACGGCGCAGGTACGTTCCGCATTTTCTGGC
>NZ_JBMNUP010000100.1:0-6803 GCF_050946325.1 Agathobaculum sp.
GCTTCTGCGCGCTGACTACTGCATTTTGAGCAGTGACAACACCATTTTGCGCAAGTTTCAGCTCACCCTGCGCTGTATCGCTGGTCAAAACCATAATCGTAGCGCCGCTTTTATAGCTGTAATAGTCAATACCGTTAACGGCTTTGATTTCACCGCCGGTCTGCACCGTAACGGCTTCTTCGCGGCTGTATTCCAGCGTGCCCGACTCTGCCGGATATACTTCACCGGAACTGCTGGTGGAAACCGTCGCTGTAGCCAGCATGCCCTTGGTCAGTGTGCCGGGATTATTTAGAGAGATATTTACGCGGAACAGCTTAACGCCTTCGGCAGAAATTTTCTGTGCATTTTCTACCGAGGAGACCGTGCCCGTCACCGCACTCATAGCGGAAGGGATGGACACGGAAGCGGTCTGTCCTGCCTTAATATCTCCCAAATAAGCCGAACTGAAATAGAGAGAAAGGTTCATTTTGCTGTCATCCACCATATAACCGATGACAGTGCCCTCTCCCACCTGCTGACCGACGCGGTAAGTCTCTGTCGAACCGTCTTCCGATGCATTCGGAATCAGCTTACCTGTAAAGGGGGCGGTAATCGTCAGACGGTTCAGCCGCTTCTGCGCCGCATTAACCTCGCTTTGCGCGCGGCTTACCTCTGCCTGCGCGTCCGATACGCCGCGCTGCGCAGACACCAACTCTTCCTGCGCGGTTTCCAGCTCTTTTCGCGTCTCTGTTGGATTGACGACAAGAATGGGGTCTCCCTCCATCACCTCATCGCCTACCGAAACCAGAACTTCGCTGACCTTTCCTTTCAGATCTTTGCCAAGCTCTTCGCGTGTTTGCGCAGCGGTAACGCCGCTGCCTTCTACATAAGTTTCCAGCATACCGCGGTAGGCAACTGCCATTGTATTGGAGTCGGACTGAGTGCCGGCTTCGCGCGTTTTAAGTATGAGAAAAATGCCCAATATGACCAACAGGGCCACTATCAGAACGCCAATGCCAATTTGAAGCTTTTTGTTCAGTTTCCCTTTTTTCTTGTTCATTTTATCCGCATATTTATTGCGCTTGGGCGTATTTTCGGCGTTTCCGCTTTCCCCTGGCGGCACTGCCGAACCGGCTCCTGTCTTGGCAACGTGTGCTCCACCCTTTTTGGGCTCTGGGCTCTGCTGCTTGTTCTCTTCACTCATGATAACTGTCCTTTCTTTTCTCTATCCATTTTTTATTGCCGACATCTCAAAGATGCAAAAGCACACAAATTTCTCCTGCCGGTATCACGCCTGTAAAAGGGCCTGGAAAAAGTCACGCACTTTACCTGGCAGTTCCTCCAGCGTACCGTCGTTATCCAAAATCCCATCATATGAATAGTCTGCAACGCCATCATCTGAGCGGTTGCCCAGCAATCCTCTGGCCTGCTCCAGCGCAGGACGCCGGATCAGCACAGCTTGACATTGCTTTCCCACCGCCTGACGAAAACGTGCAATTTCATGTGGCTCTCTAATATGGACGAATAACAGTTCGGAATGGTTCCGCAAAAACTGCCGATATTGCTCCATGCAGTATGAAAAGGGCAAATCGTTGAATTCGGTACATGCCTGTTTCAATTGGGACAAAAAGCGGCGTGCTTCAGGCGTTTTTCGGCCATCCCATCCTGCCTCGCGCGCAATCGACAGTATCGGGGTGATGGAAGAAACATTTTGCACACGCCAAAACTGGGCAGCAATCCGGCAAACGGTGTCCTTTCCAACGCCGCCGCTGCCGTTGATGATGAAAACATGTTTATCCAACAAAACACCCCACATAGTAATTATTCTTTTTCATTTTAGCACAACATATAGGGTATTGCAAGCGTTACGAACGATGTAGAATATACCGCCATAAAATAAAAGGCGTCCGGAAGCAAGCCGAACGCCATACAGAACAGCAGACCTATAAAATGATGCAGATCAGCCCGCCGGAACCTTCATTAATAATGCGCTCAAGCGTTTCGCGCAGCTTTCCGCGCGCATCATCCGGCATGCGGCTGAGCTTGTGCGATAGCTCTTCCCGCACCAGTTCATTGAGCGACTTTCCAAATATATTGGTGCTCCAGATTTTTTCCGGCTGCTCCTCAAATTCACTAAGCAAATAGTGCACCAGCTCTTCCGACTGTTTCTCGGTTCCGACAATCGGATTGACTTCAGCTTTAATATTGGCTCGCATCATGTGTATTGAAGGCGCAGACGCGCGCAAACGCACACCATACCGTCCACCTTGCCGGATGATTTCGGGCGGCTCCAGCTCAAGCTCGTCAACCGCGGGCATTACAACACCGTATCCCGTCTGATATACCTGCTCAAGCGCACCGCGCAGGCGTCCGTATTGCTTTTTGATTTTTGCAAAATCATCAAGCACTCTGATGAGGTCGGCGGCATCCTGCACCCGAATCCCCGTCTGTTCTCCCACGATATTGTAAAATACACGATCTGGAATCTCAATATGAATAAGTGCTTTGCCGCTGCCGAGTGTCAGCTGTTCAACAGAAGCACGGCCAATATACTCATTTTCTGCAAGTGCATCGCACATGGCGCGGATATCCCGCATTTTCTGCTCTGCATTTGCCGCTGCATGGATCGACTGGTAAATACTATTCTGCACCGGATGCGTCTCTGGCAGAGCGCCAATAAAACGAGGCATTGCGAAGTCAATCTCCTGCACAGGAAATTCATACAGCACACGCTGCAGAATATTTGTAATGCCAGCTTCATCCAGGCTGAGGCAGTTTATCGCAATGGGCTCTACATGAAACTGTGTGCGCAGATTGGCGCATACATCCTGCGCCGCTTTCCCATTTGGGTCAGCAGAGTTTACCAGTACAATAAATGGTTTCCCAATTTCTATTAACTCTGATATAACGCGCCGTTCGGCGGGTTCATAGCTTTCCCGAGGGATTTCGGTAATGCTGCCATCGGTTGTAACAACCAGCCCAATGGTTGAATGTTCCTCTATTACCTTATGTGTACCTACCTCGGCAGCTTCGGACAGCGTCATCGGCTGTTCCCGCCAGGGGGTGGAAACCATACGCGGGGCATCATCCTCCATTCCTCCCAGCGCTCCATCTACCAGATATCCGACGCAGTCTACCAGACGCACCCTGCACGCGCCTCCATCCGGCAGAGAGATTTCAGCCGCCTCTTCAGGTACAAATTTGGGTTCTGCCGTCATAATGGTGCGTCCTGTGCCCGATTGCGGCAGCTCATCCCGCGCGCGCTCCCGCTTATACACATTTTCCATGCTGGGCAGCACCATTGTTTCCATAAAGCGTTTGATCAGCGTTGATTTTCCTGTGCGTACAGGGCCGACGACGCCAATATAGATATCCCCGCCGGTGCGCGCGCTGATTTGATTATAAATCCGGTTTTCCATTGTATCCCTGCCTTTCAAGACTGAATGGGGATGAGCAGCATGGTTTGGGACACGCTTACTGCATCGTCCGGCAGCCCATTCGCGCGGCGAATTGCTGCCACTGTTGTGCTGCAGCTTTTTGCAATTTCCCAAAGCTGCTGTTCTTTACCGATATGCCGCAAAATAAGCGTGATGCCGTCTTTGGAGGAAGCTTTTTCCCCAATTTCGGCGGCGGTGATATGCCGAAAAGCAGTCCGCGTATCAGACAGCGCATCTCCTGCTGCGGAAATGTTCAACAACACACCGTTTTCCCCTGAAGCTGCCGCCCTTGTATGCAGTGCAATATGCGACAGATCACCCTCTACAGCACAGGGAATGGAAAGCGGGATAATCCGTTGAATCGCACAAAGCCGCTGATTGTCATCCTGATACAACACCTGTACAGCAGCGGTAAGCTGCACACTGCCATCCGAAGCACTGCGCTTGACTCCGCAGCAAATGGCGTCTGCCGCAATAATCCTTGCAGCCTGGCCGGAAACGTGCAGTGTTTCCGTTGTTTCACCGGTAAACGGAACGGCATCAGGGATAGAATGCAGCAGAACTTGCTCTTGCTGCAGCTGCAGGTCTTTGCCCGGCAAATACAAATCCTGAATTTGCTGTATTGTTTTTGCCCGGCGCAGCGTAATCAGTGCGCTTGCAGAGATCGTATAGGAAAGCAGCCCATCCGCCTCAAGACGGCAATCCGATTCGCGCACCGCCAAATCTGCCGCAACCGTGTCTCCCTCTTCTGCATCTGTCATTTCCAATATTTGCGTAAAGGGCGTGCTGCTGTTCAGCGTGCGCACGGCGCCATCCTCCTGCAGTGCCAGGCACTGCATATCCGCCTCGCCTTTTAGCACCACTTTTCCATGCATCGCACGGCACTCCGACATCCGAAGGGTACAGATACTGTGAAGCAGTTGCAGCCCCGCCGCATCCTGCATGGGAGTGTCCTCCAAAACCGTAACGGGGCAGCTTTGGGCCTGTTCAATGAACACCATTGATACGGGACTGCAAAGCATCTCGATCTTTGGCAGGCTGATCTGCTCTGTCAGCGTACATTCAGATTTGCAGTAGCATTCACTTTCAAAACAAAGCTGCGCATTCACATTGATTTTTCGGCTGTTGACAGGGACGGCTTCTACCGATGCCACACGGCAGCAGACATGACACACGGCATTTACATCCAGCCCGTCGCATTCTTCGATATGTGCAAAGTTAATTGGAACGTGCAGCATACGCAAACCGCTTCCCTTTTCCGGAGCGTAAAGGACCGTCGTCTGCACCGTTCCCGAAATCAACAGCCGGCCCGTTTGCGGTGTTTGGTCTTTAATGACTGCGGTTCCATATGCACAAATCACATGCCCAATATCTGGAAATGCATCCGGTACGATAGAATCCGCCGACTCCGTGCAGACAGATATTCGTGCCAGCCGTTTGTCATAATAACAGATTGTCGTTTGATTTAACTCCATTCATGCGTCCTCCTTTATCACTCTGCTGCTCCTGTTAAAACAATATGCTTGTTTTTTATCCAATATGAAAAAGCAGGGGCTTTTGCCCCTGCTTAATGCTGTCAGCTTACGACATTTTTTCAAAAGATACGCATTCCTTCAGGTTTTCCTGCTGAAGAACCGTTATCATTGCTGTGCAGATTTCTGTTATGTAACGTGAAACAGTTTGCACAGAATGCCTCGCAAATACTTTGGGCTCTTCCAGATGACAATCTTCATACGGTTCACCTCCCTCTTCAGCACCGAAAGACAAATACGCCTGCCGCAATCAGTGCAAGCGCCAGCAGCCAGACCGGCAGGCAGAACGGCAGCAAGCCGCCGACCAGCAAACCGCTTCCCAATACAATCAACACCACCCCAAGCACCTGCCCGCGGCAAAACATTGCGCATCACGCTCCTGTCTACAGTATAGGCGCGTGCATCAAATTTTGTGCATAAAAAGCCCCGCATTCCTGCGGGGCAAAGCGGTTATTTCGTTGTTGTACTGCCAAAACCACCATGGCGTTCTCCATCTGCGTCATCGTCTTCAGTGATGCCAAAAGGAAGGAATATTCCTTGCGCAAAGCCCTCTCCTGCGGCAACATTTAACGTCTTACCATCGCGGTTGGTATTGGTCATTTTGATGAAAATATGCCCTTCGTTATCTGCATAAAAGTAGTCGCTGTCGATAATTCCAACCGTGTTATCCAGCTGCAGACGATATTGAAAACCAAGGCCGGAGCGCGGGTAAATCTGAAGGACCCATCCTTCTGCAATTTCTGCACGAATACCTGTTGGTATTTTGATCGTTTCATATGGCACCAGCGAAAAAGCTTCCGGTGCAAAAAAATCATACCCTGCCGAACCGATTGTTGCACGACGCGGCAGACGGAGGCGGCGATATACCGCTCTGGCTTCCGCCATGGTGCAGCCTGTGGCCGAGCGCCAATCCGCAATGAATCTGTCTTCGCTTATTTTATGGAATTTTGCAACTTTTTGCATCATAAATTATCCCCTTTTGTTTTTATCATATAATCAATTTTTCAATGCAGGCAATAGCGCAGTCAGCCCTGCACAGAAGAAGAAATGAAAAAAGCGAACCCGCAAGCGGGTTCGCTTTATGGTGGACATTGACGGGTTCGAACCGCCGACCTTCCGCACGTCAAGCGGATGCTCTTCCAGCTGAGCTAAATGTCCATATCAAGAGGATGGCAATAGCCATCCTCTTATTTGCATTACTTTGCGCGGCCCAGATATTCGCCCGTACGGGTATCAATCTGAATTTTTTCACCCGGCTCAATAAAGAGCGGAACACGAATCTCTGCACCGGTCTCCAGCGTTGCCGGCTTGAGCGTATTCGTAGCAGTGTTGCCCTTGAACCCGGGATCAGTCTCCGTAACTACCAGCTCAACAAAGAACGGCGGTTCAACAGCAAATACGCTGCCCTTATAAGAACAAATCTTAACGATATCGTTTTCCTTTACGAACCGGAAGTTATCGCTCAGCGTATCCTTGCTGATCGGAACCTGATCGTAAGTTTCGGTATCCATGAAGTAATAAAGATCGCCGTCAGCATACAGATACTGCATATCCTTACGCTCAACATAGGCATCTTCAAACTTATCGCTCGGGTTAAAGGAACGTTCGGTAACAGCGCCGGTGATAACGTTCTTCATTTTTGTACGAACAAAGGCAGCACCCTTGCCCGGCTTTACATGCTGAAACTCAATAACCTGAAGAACCTGTCCATCCAGCTCAAAGGTTACACCGTTGCGAAAATCGCCTGCAATAACTGGCATATCTATAATTCCTCCAAAAAGAAGTTATCCAAACTTTTACACATTGTCTCAAACAGTGCTTATTTATTTTACCCTATATTTCTCATTTTGGCAAG
>NZ_JBMNUP010000101.1:0-6799 GCF_050946325.1 Agathobaculum sp.
GCATGATTGACGACGATGAGATCGACGACAAGATCATCGCCATTCCGTGTGAGGACCCGAACTGGAATTTTTATCACGATATTGACCAGCTTCCGCCCCACTATTCCAATGAGATCGCGCACTTTTTTGAAGTGTACAAGGGACTGGAGCATAAACACACGACGACTTCGGACGCGCTGACGCGCGAACAGGCGATCGAAGTCATTAAGGACTGCATGAACCGGTATGAAGTGCATTTCTGCGGTGTGCGTCCGGAAAGAGATTGATATAGTTCAAAAGAGGGACAGCCTTGGGCTGTCCCTCTTTTTGCGGTTTACAGTTTTTTTGTGAGCTGCTTGAGCCATGCGGCGTCCATATCCGGCGTATCGGGCAGGGGCGGCTCCAATCCGAGACAGTGGTACGCGCCGCTGTCCGGCCGGCAATACGGTACAAAGTCAAACCGCTCCAGATTGGGCAGGCGCTGCGCGCGGTCACGCACCAGCCGCATATGCTCCAGGGAATCGGTCAGCCCGGGAATAACCGTGTGCCGGATACGGAGCGGTACGCCTTTGAAGGCAGTCAGGCGCAGAAACTGCTCCACCTGATTCATATCGCCATGGCAGTAGCGGCGATAATCGGCGGGCGTGATGAACTTCAGACTGCACAGGACAAGGTCGGTATGCCGCAGCAGTCGCTCGGCCATGCCGGGCCGGCCGGCGCCCGAAGTTTCCAGCGTGGTATGCATGCCGGCAGCCTGCGCGCCTGCAAAAAAAGCGTCCACGAATGGGGCCTGCATCAGCGGCTCGCCGCCGGTGACGGTGACGCCGCCGCGGCCTTTCCAGAGCGGCTGGGAAAGCAGCGCCTGCTGCACAAGACTGTCCGCATCCAGCGCATAGCCGGCCTGCGCAGACCAGGTATCCGGCCGGCCGCAGCCGACGCATTGCAGCGGACATCCCTGCAGCCGCACGGTAAAACCGCCGCTGCCTGCGGAAAGCGAATGAATTTGACCGGTCACGCGCATCACCCCTTGCCTTTAGAATAGCACAACAGCGGGCGGCTGGCAATGGGCGGAAATTTTTCAGGGATTTAACTTTTCAATCGGGCAAAAAGCGCGTACAATAAAAGCACCATACAGACAAGGAGGAAAGAGACGATGAAAATCGGCATGCTGACAAGCGGCGGTGACTGCCAGGGACTGAATGCTGCGCTGCGCGGCGTTGCAAAAGCACTGTACAACGGGCTGGGAAACAAGGTCCGGCTGTACGGCATACGGGATGGCTACCGCGGGCTGATTGAGGGCGATTACCACGAGATGTGCGAGCGGGATTTTTCCGATATTCTGACGGTGGGCGGCACCATTCTGGGCACTTCGCGCCAGCCTTTTAAAGAGATGCGCAAAGCCGAGGGAGACAGCGAGGAAACCCGCCTGGAAAAAATGCTGAAGACGATCAAGACCGCAGGATTTGACTGTCTGGTGATTCTGGGCGGCAACGGAACGCATAAAACGGCCAATCTGCTGGCGCAGCATGGGGTGAATGTCGTCACGCTGCCCAAAACGATAGATAATGATTTGTGGGGCACCGAAGTTACGTTTGGCTTTCAGTC
Source organism: Agathobaculum sp. (assembly GCF_050946325.1). Taxonomy (GTDB): domain Bacteria; phylum Bacillota; class Clostridia; order Oscillospirales; family Butyricicoccaceae; genus Agathobaculum. Next base: position 1,585 of record NZ_JBMNUP010000101.1, read on the forward strand.
TGCGGTGGATATTGCAACAACGGTGATTGACTCCATTCACTCCACCGCCTTTTCCCATTCGCGCGTGTTCATTGTGGAGGTGATGGGCCATAAGGCCGGCTGGCTGACGCTGTATGCCGGTATTGCCTCGGGCGCGGATATTATCGTTATTCCGGAAATTCCGTATTCCATCAAAGCCATTGCACAGGCCATTGAAAAACGGGAAAAGAGCGGCAAACGCTTTTCCATTCTGGCGGTTGCGGAGGGGGCAATCAGCAAAGAAGAGGCGGAAATGAGCAAAAAAGAGCGAAAAGCCCTGCGCGAACAACTGCCGTATCCTTCTGTTTCATACCGCATAGCGGATGAGCTGAAGGCGCTGACCGGTCAGGAAATCCGCGTTACCATTCCGGGGCATTATCAGCGCGGGGGCGCGCCCTGTCCGGCGGACCGGCTGCTGACCTCGCGGCTGGGGGCGGCGGCGGCCGAACTGATTCGAGACGGCCGGTTTGGCAACATGGTGGCCGTGCAGAACAACCGGATTGTGCCCGTGCCGCTCAGCGAAGTGGCCGGCAAGCTCAAGACGGTGCCGCCGGACAGCGATATTGTGCAGGCGGCGCGAGATCTGGGGCTGTCAATGGGCGATTAAAGACCGCGCAAACAGGATTTGGCAGAAAATAAAAAGGGTGCGTAAAACGCACCCTTTTGTGTTGACCGCAAAAGACGGATGTTTAAAACCGCTCCAGAGGGGCGGTTTGCCCCGGCAGATCACATCTGCGAAGCCGCTTTTTTGGGACTGCCGTTGTCAAACGGCTGGTCAAAATGATGTACGATGAGCCAGCCGGCGTCAAACTGGGCAGTATACTGCCCTGCAAGCGCCGCCGCACGGATGCGCGCCAGCCCGAACAGCTCGGGCACCGATTCGGTACGCGGCTGCTCCGGCGCCCAGAGATTGTGCCAGGGGTCATGCGCCTCGTTCAGCGCATCCCATTCCGGACGTTCTACTTTCATGTGGCCGGTCAGCAGTGCGCCGCGGCCCAGCAGCCGCTCTACGCGCTGCGCGCCGCAGTAGGTCAGGCGGCGGTTGGAATAGAGAAAACTTTCCCATTTGAGCATTTCGTCAAATGCGCCGCGCAGTTCGTGCGTGGGAATATCTTCCCCGTATACGCGGTACAGCACTGCGTGCAGCAGCGCGGCGAGCACGGCTTTTTCCGAAGTTTCCAGGGTGTAAAAATCGCGGGGAGAGAACGTTGTCACCGCAGCCTGCCGCGTATGCTCATAGAGCAGATAGTCGATATCGCTTTCAATCTGGCAGTGGATGGCCGAGGCGGACAGCCTGGCATCCGCCGAACGGATTTGCTCCTGGCGGCAGTATACATAGGGATGGATTTCACTGTCCAGCGCATAGTGGCAGACAAAACCGAAAAAGTATGCGGCGGCAATTTCACGCGCTTCACCGCTTAAATCCCGCACGCCGCGGGCAAGGGCGGCAAACAGCTCGTCCGTATGTTCCGAATGCATGCGGTTGCCCAGCTTGTGCAGCGGGCTGCCCAGCGCGATTTTACGGTAAAACAGGGGGTCCGGTCCCTGGCAGCCCCAGCGGAAGCAGACAGGATGGGCTGCTGCAATCTGCTGCACGGCCGTGGGGAACACGGTAAGCGCCTGCTCGCCAAACAGATGATGGGATACAAAATCAGCCATAACAGTTCTTCCTTTCTTGCCGGGGCGCGTCCGGAACCGGAGACGATTCCGCCGGCGGCGCCGCCCGCCTGCGGGGATGGAATACAAATTTTGCTGCACAGCGGCTGCGGATACCGCAAAACCCGCTTGCTAACAGCAGTATAACATACCGCAAAGGCAAAAAGCAAGCGATGCATGCAGGGGCGGCAGCGGACGGTAAAACAGATTTTGCGCAGCAGCTTACTGGATGCGCCTCCGTTTGACAAAAGCGCGGTATAAAAAGATGCCGACGATGCAAACCGCGCATTCGGTTGCCGGATAGGCAGCCCAGACGCCGGTCATCTGGAACAGATAAGAGAGCAGAAACGCAAATGGAATCAAAAGGAAAAATCCGCGCAGCAAAGAAATAATCTGCGCCGGCCCGGGGCGTTCGGTGGAAATAAAATAGGTGGACATCACAATATTAAATCCCATAAACGGGCAGGCGATAAAATATATTTTAAGACCGATAACGGCGTACTGCTGCAAAAGCGCGTCGCCCTCGCTGTTGAAGACGGCGGCCAGTGCATCTGCGCCAAAGAAAATGATGCAGTAAATGACGCCGGATAAAAGCAGCATCGTGATCATTGCTTTTTGGAAAATGGCAGCCACATGGTGTTCATTCTGAAACCCGTGATATTTGCTCAAAAGGGGCTGCACCCCCTGCGACAGTCCCGTGTAGATGGCAACGGTGACCAGCGAGATCACGGTGACGATGCCAAAAGCCGCCACGCCGATATTTCCCGCCAGCCGAAGCATGATAAAATTGAACAAAAGCATGACGATACCGGATGTGGCTTCGGTAAGAAGGGGAGAGGTCCCGCTGGAAACGATCTCCCGCACGATATGCGCTTCGGCCTTGAGAGGCACAATATGGAAATGATTTTTCTTTTTCCAAAAATACGGGGAAAGGATCAGAATGCTGATGATGGGGGCGAGGCCGGTTGCAAAAATGGCGCCAAAGATGCCCATATCCAGCGGGAAGATAAAGATGTAATCCAGGATGATATTGGAAAAACTGCCGAAAAACATGGCCTTCATGGATAGCGAGGGACAGCCGTCGTTGCGGATAAAGCCCTGCAGCAGCGTGTTGATGATAAATGCAGGCGCAAACAAAAGCATTACTTTCAGATAAATGTTGGTGATGCCGAATATGCTCTGGTCTGCGCCCAGCAGCCGGACAAGCGGTTCGGAAAAGAACAGTCCGCAGCAGAAGAATATGGCGGCAAGAAAAACGGCAAGATACAGCGCGGTGGTAAAAATTCTGTTGCCCGTATCGGATTCTTTTCGGCTTTTGCAGATGGAATACTTGGCGCCGCCGCCGATGCCGAGCATCAGGCCGATGCCATTCATCAGACAGAACATGGGAAAGGCGAGGTTGAGCGCGGTCAGCCCGTCCGTGCCGAGCTTTGCCGAAACAAAATAGGTATCTGCCAGCGTATAGCAGGAATAGGCCATTTGGCCCAGAATATTCAGAAAAACATACGTTATGAACTCCTTGGTAAGCGAGAACTTCATGATTTCCTCCCTGATGTCGCAAAAAAGAGCCCCTGAACACATAGCCTTTGTGTTCAGGGGCGTTTCAAACTGTTGCTTTAGGATACCATAGTTCCATGTGCTTGTCAAGGCTGCGTTGGCAGCTTTCCATCGGGCCCCATGCTGTACGGAGGATACATAGGCGCATGACGGTATTCCTTATGATGGCATCCGGAAAAGGGCGGTTATACTCAGCCCTCGTAGTCGTCCTCGTTCTCCCAGTTGTGCCAGACGGCCTGCACGTCGTCGTTATCCTCGAGGTTGTCGAGCAGCTTGCGCATCTGCGCCATGTCTTCCTCTTTTTCCAGCGTGATATAGTTCTGCGGTACGCGCTCCACTTCCGCCTCCACAAAGGAATAGCCCAGCGTCTCCAGTGCTTCGCGTACAGCGGAAAAATCGTCCGGCGCAGTGTAGATTTCAAAGGTATCGTCGTCTGCCTGGAAATCCTCCGCGCCGGCTTCCAGCGCCTGCATCATGACGGTATCCTCATCCAGCTCGCCGCGCTCCATGATGATTACGCCCTTTTTGTCAAACTGCCAGGATACGCAGCCCGCAGAGCCGAGGCCTGCGCCGTATTTGTCAAACCAGTGGCGCACATCGGCAACGGTACGGTTTTTGTTATCGGTCAGCGTTTCCACAACGACAGCCACGCCGCCTACGCCGTAGCCCTCATAGTCGTTGGCCTCATAGTTGACCTGGCCGTTTGCGCCCGAGTATTTATCCAGCGTGCGCTTGATGTTATCGTTCGGCATGTTGTTGGCCTTGGCCTTGGCGATGCAGTCGCGCAGGCGGGCGTTGAAGTCCGGATTGGCCGAACCGCCTTCTTTGATGGCAATGGCCATCTCACGGCCGATTTTGGTGAAGATTTTTGCTTTTTTTGCGTCGTTCGCGCCCTTGCGCTTGGCAATATTATGCCACTTGGAATGTCCCGACATGGTGAATGCCCTCTTTTCTATCAGTGTAATTTATAAACAAAACCTAAAAGCGCCCAAACGGCGCACATAGAGTTTATCAAATTTTTTGCCTTTTCGCAAGCCCTGCGGGTATATTTTCAGCGCGGTGCGTGCAAAATATCATCGAAAAATCCAAATAAAGAGGTGACGCACGATGAGCAAACAGAATAATCAGCAGAACAAGCAGAACAACCAGCAGCAGAATCAGCAGAATAATCAGCAGAATAACCAGCAGCAGAACAAGAAGAACAACGAGCAGCAGTTCTGACGCGGACGAAACAAATGAAAAGGGACAGGGGATTGAAGGCCGCGGCTTCCGATCCCCTGCCTTTTTATGCGGGAAACAGGCGCTGTTTTGCAGAAACAAAGCAGAAACGCCTGATGTTTTCAGCGGGAAACGCGCAAGACGAATCGGCGTTTTGCGGGGGCGGCTTGCCCTTTTTTCTGCAAAATGATATGATAAAACATATTGCGGAGAAAGTGGGGCGGCGCATTTGATGAGACGGGCGCAGCAAATATTACAATCCTGTTTCGGTTACGACAGCTTCCGCCCCGGCCAGGCGGAGCTGGTGCAGGCCGTGCTTGCCGGGCGGGATACGCTCGGCATCATGCCGACGGGCGCGGGTAAAAGCCTGTGTTATCAGGTGCCCGCCCTGCTGTTTGACGGGCTGACCATCGTCATTTCACCGCTGATTTCGCTGATGAAAGACCAGGTCGGCGCGCTGCATGAGGCAGGGGTGCCGGCTGCCTGCCTGCACAGCGCCATGCCTGCGGCAGAAATGTACGCCGTGCTGCGGGAAACGGAAAACGGCGGCTGCAAGCTGCTCTATGTCGCCCCCGAACGGCTGACCGCACCTGCCTTTCTGGATTTTGCGCGGCGGGCGCCGGTTGCCATGGTCACGGTGGACGAGGCGCACTGCATCTCCCAGTGGGGGCAGGATTTCCGGCCAAGCTATCTGAAAATTGCGGATTTCTTAGCGGCTCTGCCCGCGCGGCCGGCCGTGTCGGCCTTTACCGCCACGGCAACGGAC
>NZ_JBMNUP010000102.1:0-6799 GCF_050946325.1 Agathobaculum sp.
GCCGAGCTTAATGAAATTGTTCCCGCAGGTGTGCTGTATGTACCGGTGCGGGAGGAACTGCCTGACGCGCCGCGCGACATTGATGAAGATGCGCTGCGGGTGATGCGTGATAAGGCGCTGCGGCGGTCCGGGCTGCTGTCGGATGATATGGAGCTGCTGGAGGCGATGGAGCACGGGCTGGATGGGGACGGCCGTTTTATTCCGGTTACCATCAAGGTAAAGAAGGGAGAGGAAGAGCCGAGCCTTGCCGCAAAGTCTGCCGTGGCAGATCTGGCGGGATTTGGGCGGCTGGCGCGCTACACGCATCAAAAACTGCTGGAGATGGGGCGTGAGCTGCGCGCGGGCAGTGTAACGGCAGATCCGTGCAAAAAGGATAAAACCACAAGTTATTGCGACTGGTGCTCGTTCCGTGCGGCCTGCCGGTTTGATGAGACGGCGGGTGACCGCGCACGGTATCTGAAGCGCCTGACGGATGCGGAATTTTGGGAGCAGATGGGAGGAGAAGCGTAATGCCGCAGTGGACAAAAGACCAGCAGACGGCGATCCGCAGCCGGGGCGGTGCGCTGCTGGTTTCAGCGGCTGCCGGATCGGGCAAGACCGCGGTGCTGGTGGAGCGGGTGCTGACACGGCTGACCGATCCGGAGCAGCCGGTTGATATTGACCGGCTGCTGCTGGTGACCTTTACCAACGCGGCAGCGGCGGAGATGCGGGAGCGTATCGGGGCAGCGCTCAGCCGGGCGGTTGCCGCTGCCCCGCAGGATATGCGCCTGCGCCGCCAGCTGTTTTTGGTGCACCGCGCCAAGATCACAACTGTGCACGCGCTTTGCCTGTCACTGGCGCGGGAGCAGGCGGCGGTGCTCGGCATTGCACCGGATTTCCGCCTGATGGACGAAAACGAAGGTAAGCTGCTGCGGGCCGAGGTGCTGGAGGAGGTGCTCGATGCCGCTTACGAACGCGCGGAGGACGGTTTTTTTGCCCTGTGTGATCTGCTGACCGCAGGGCGGGATGACAAAAAACTGGGAGAGGTCATCCTGACCACGTATGAAAAAATTCAGGCGCATCCCGATCCGCGCGCCTTTCTGGCCGGCGTGCGCGAGGGATTGTATGCCCGCGGGATGGACACGCCGCATGGGCGGGTGCTGCGCACGCAGGCACAGGCGGCAGCCGAGCACGGCGCGGCCTTTGTCCGTGCGGCGGCGGATGCAGTTGCCGGGATCGACGAGCTGGCGGACAGTTACCTGCCGGCGCTGACGAGCGACTGCCATCAGGCGGAACGCCTGCTGGAAGCGCTGCGCGGCGGGGATTGGGACACCTGCGTGGAAACGGCGCGGCATATTACATTCGACCGGCTTAAGGCGGCGCGTAAGTTTGAAGATAAGGCGTTTCTGGAAGAGATCAAGGCCATGCGCGAGGAGTGGAAGACCGCAGCAAAAAACATCCGCGACAAATGGCTGACCGTTACAGCGGCTGAGGCCGAGCAGGACCGCGGCCTGACAGCATCCGCGCTGGCGGCGCTGTGTGATATGGTCGAGCGGTTCGACGAGACGTTTTCCGCCGCAAAACGGGCGCGCAATGCGGCGGATTTTAACGATTTGGAGCATTTCGCCGTGCGGCTGCTGTATGACGAGCAAACGCCGTCCGCCTTGGCGCAGACGCTGGCAGCAGGCTATGCGGAGATCGCAGTGGACGAATATCAGGATACCAACGCTGTGCAGGATGCGATTTTCCGTGCGCTGTCATGCGGCGGGCGCAACCTGTTCATGGTGGGGGATGTCAAGCAGAGCATTTACGGCTTCCGTCTGGCTGACCCTTCGATTTTTCTGCAAAAATACCGCACCTTTGCCGAGGCAGATGCGGCGCAGGACGGCGAGCCGCGCCGTGTGGTGCTGGGGCAGAATTTCCGCTCGCGTGCGGCGGTGCTGGACGCCTGCAACTATCTGTTTGCCGCAGTGATGGGCGATACGGCAGGCGGGCTGCCCTACACCGACCGCGAAGCGCTGCATCTGGGGGCGTCTTACTATCCGGATGCGGATGATCCCCGGTACCAAACCGAGGTGCTGCTGGTGGATGCGGAGAAACTCGGCGAGGACGACGATGCGCCGGACAAGACCGCGCTTGAGGCGCGTTTGGCGGCAGCACGCATCCGCTCGCTGCTGGAGGAAGGCTTTCCGGTGACCGATCCGCAGACCGGCATGCTGCGGCCGGTCACGCCGGGGGATATCGTGATTCTGCTGCGCTCGCCGAAAACCAAAGCGCGCACCTATATTGCGGCGCTCGAACAGGTGGGCATTTCCGCCGGTGCGGAGGAGCGCAGCGGCCTGCTGGAAACTGCGGAGGTAGGCGCGATGGTTTCGCTGCTCAGTGTGATCGATAATCCGCGGCAGGATATCGACCTGATCGGTGTGCTGCGTTCGCCGCTGTTTGGCTTTACCGAACAGGAGCTGGCGGACATCCGTCTGGTGAACCGGAAAGCGAGCTATTATGATGCGCTGCTGGCAGCGCGCATGGATTTTCCCAAGGTGGAAACGTTTTTGCAGCGGCTGGACTTTTTGCGTGAATTTGCCTGTGATCAGCCGGTATACCGCCTGCTGTGGGAGATTTATGACGAGACCGGCGCGCTCGGTTTGTATGGCGCGCTGCCGAACGGTGCGCAGCGGCAGAGCAATCTGCTGGCCTTTTTTGAGCGGGCGCGCGCTTTTGAGGGACAGGGCTTTCGCGGGTTGTTTGCCTTTGCCCGCCTGCTGCGCGGGATGCAGGAGAACGGGGAGGATTTTCAGACCGTTGGCGCAGAGACGGCGGGCGGTGCGGTACGCATCCTGTCTATCCACAAATCCAAGGGGCTGGAATTTCCGGTTGTGATCGTTGCGGACTGCGCCAGGCAGTTTAACGAGGCCGATCTGCATGAGCCGGTGCTGGTGCATCAGCATCTCGGCTTCGGCAGCAAGTGCCGCGACCGGCTGCGCGGTGTGCAGTATGACACGGCGGAACGCACGGCGGTTGCCGTGCAGCAGCGGCGCGAGATGGTTTCCGAAGAACTGCGGGTGCTGTATGTGGCGCTGACACGGGCCAAGGAAAAACTTATTTTGACTGCGGCGAGCGGGACGCTGGCCAAATCGCTTGCAAAATGGGCGCAGCTTGCCATGCTGGATGAGCTGCCGCAGTATGCCATGGGGGCGGTGCGTGCGCCGCTGGCGTGGATTATGACGCCGCTGCTGCGCCACCCCTGCACGCGTGATTTGCGGGAGGAATATGGCCTTGCGGTGCCGGAGCATGGCACGGACTGCCGTGCCTTCATGCTGCGGGTATACCGGCCGGAGGAACTGCCTGCGCCCGAGGCGCCGGAAGTGCTGCGCTTTACCGATGCGGAGGCATCGGCCTATGTGGTGGAGCCGCATCTGCGCTATCCGCATGCTTTTTTGGCAGAACTGCCCAGCAAATTGACGGCGACCGGCGTGGGACGTGGATACCGCGCGGAAGAGGCGGCGGAACAGACCCCTCCTCCGCGGCGCGAACCGAAGCTGCGCGCCCCGCTTTTTGCGCAGGGGGAGCGCCGCCTGACGCCGGCGGAAATCGGCACGGCGCACCACCTGTTTATGCAGTTTTGTGATTTTGAAGCGGCGGCAGCACCGGGCGGCGTGCAGCGCGAATTGCAGCGCCTGGCAGAAAAGAATATCCTGTCGGATTTGCAGGCGGCAGCGGTCGATCCGGAAAAAATCGGCGCTTTCTTCCGGTCGGACGTGTACCGTAAACTGATGGCGGCGTATCCGGTGCGGCGGGAATTTAAGTTTTCCGTGCTGGTGCCGGCGGCGCGGTATTTTCCGGTCGCGGCGGCCGCGCCGGAGGAAAAGGTGCTGCTGCAAGGTGTAATCGACTGCCTGATCGATACGCCGGAGGGGTTTGTTATTCTGGACTTTAAGACCGACCGGGTGACGGAAAACAGCATGCAGGCGCGCGCGGAGCAGTACCGTCCGCAGCTGGCCGCGTATGCACTGGCGGTGGAAGAGGTGTTTGGCCGGCCGGCCGTGCGGCAGATGCTGTACTTCTTTTCGGTTGGATGCGCGTGGGAGCCTGGCGAGACAGGGAGTTAAGAACGCATTAATAAAATGGGTATTTTATTGACATGCAAAAAAGAAACTGCTAAAATATCACCGTGCAAAAAAAAAGGACTTCCGAATGGCAATTTTACAGGCCATATCTTTTTGATAAAGCCCACACCTTCATTCCTCATTTCCAATAGAAAGGGTCGCAGAATTTGTCTGCGGCCCTTTCTGCTTTGTAACGTTCGCGGCTGCAATAAGGAAGTTTTTTACAGACGATGCGAAAAGGCGGATATCGGTGCCCCTTTTTGCGCGCTTTGCATAGGCGGCGGCAGTAAAAAACCACAAAATCTGTCGGCTGGCCGCTTTACTTTGCAGGGTAAAAAGGATATAATAAAAGGCAATACAAACTTTGGAAAATGGAAAACGAAAAGGAGAAAATAGTATGGCATTTTATTTCAGCGAACCGTCCCACACGTTCAACGAATATCTGCTTGTACCCGGCTATTCGTCTGCTGCGTGTATTCCGGCAAACGTCAGTCTGAAAACGCCGATTGTGAAGTTCAAAAAGGGCGAACAGTCGGCGCTGTATGCAAACATCCCGATGGTATCGGCGATCATGCAGGCTGTTTCGGATGATCGCATGGCAATTGCGCTGGCGCAGGAGGGCGGCATCTCCTTTATTTACGGCTCTCAGACCATTGAAAGCGAGGCGGCCATGGTTGCCCGTGTCAAGAGCTATAAGGCCGGCTTTATCGTGTCGGATTCCAACCTGAAGCCGGATGCGACGCTGGCAGATGTACTGGCACTCAAAGAGCGCACCGGACACTCCACCATGGCGGTAACAGAGGATGGCACGGCGAACGGCAAGTTGCTCGGCATCGTCACCAGCCGCGATTACCGCGTATCCCGCATGGAGCGCGACGTTAAGGTTTCCGAGTTTATGACGCCGTTTGAAAAGCTGATTACGGCTCCGGCGGACACCACGCTCAAAACAGCGAACGACATTATCTGGGACCACAAGCTCAACTCTCTGCCGCTGGTGGATGAAGAGCAGCGTCTGGTTTATATGGTATTCCGTAAGGACTATGACAGCCACAAGGCCAACTCTCTTGAACTGCTGGATGAGCACAAGCGTTATGTAGTCGGCGCAGGCATCAATACGCGCGACTATGCGGAGCGCGTTCCTGCTCTGGTGGAAGCTGGCGCGGATGTGCTGTGCATTGACTCTTCCGAGGGCTTTTCCGAGTGGCAGAGCCGCACGCTTGCCTGGGTGCGCGAGCATTACGGCGACAGCGTTAAAGTTGGCGCGGGCAACGTGGTTGACCGCGAGGGCTTCCGTTTTCTGGCGGACGCGGGTGCAGACTTTATCAAGGTCGGCATCGGCGGCGGTTCGATCTGCATCACCCGTGAACAGAAGGGCATTGGCCGTGGACAGGCGACTGCACTGATCGAAGTTGCCGCGGCGCGCGATGAGTACTTTGAGGAAACCGGCATTTATGTGCCGATCTGCTCGGACGGCGGTATTGTGCATGACTACCATTGCACGCTGGCGCTGGCCATGGGCGCGGATTTCCTGATGCTTGGCCGCTACTTCTCCCGTTTTGATGAGTCCCCGACCAACAAGGTCAATGTAAACGGCAGCTATATGAAGGAATATTGGGGCGAGGGTTCGTCCCGTGCGCGCAACTGGCAGCGCTATGATATGGGCGGCGATAAGAAGCTCTCTTTTGAAGAGGGCGTTGACTCCTATGTTCCGTACGCAGGTTCGCTCAAGGATAACCTCGGCCTGACGCTGAGCAAGGTTCGTTCGACCATGTGCAACTGCGGCTCGCTTTCGATTCCGGAATTCCAGAAGAAGGCCAAGATTACGCTTGTCTCCGCCACCTCGATTGTTGAGGGCGGCGCACATGACGTTGTACTCAAGGAAACGACCTCTACTTCAAAATAATTCTGTTAAACAGAAACTGTTTTGCAAATTGCCCCGTAGGTTGCTGCGGGGCAATTCTTGTAAAAGCGTGGGAGAGAATCAATGGAAATGGATATAACCCTGTGGATGGAACGTTTTGTCGCCGCGGTTTGTAAAGCGTTTGGCAGTCGGGTATGCTGTATCGGCCTGCAAGGGAGCAGAGCGCGCGGCGAGGCGGCAGAGGACAGCGATATTGACGTTGTTGTTATTTTGGATGCATGGCGCGCGGCAGACTGGGCGATATATGAGGAAATTTTGCACAGTCTGCCCGAGCGGGATAAAGTGTGCGGTTTTGTCTCCGGAAAAGAGGAATTGCTGCATTGGGAACCGTCCGAGCTGTTCGGTTTTTATTATGATACGGAGCCGTGGTACGGGGATTTGGAGGCCCTGAAAGCCTGCTTTGATATGGAGGACGCACGCCGTGCGGTACATATGGGGGCTTGCGGCATATATCATGCGTGCGCGCACAATCGCCTGCATGCAAAGGATTGGACGGTGCTGCGGGAATTATACAAATCAGCGTTTTTTATACTGCGTGCGGCATACTATTGCCGCACAGGGGAGTTTGTACGGCGCAGGGCGGATCTGCTGCCGCTGCTGCATGCAGAGGAGCGTGAAATTCTTGCGGCGGGTTTTGCGGAGACAGAGAATGCAGAGCTGTTTGCCCTGCGGTCAAATCAGCTGCTTGTGTGGGCTGGCGGTCTGATTTGCGGCCGGTCGGGCGCGGAAAGGGGATAACTTCGGTGGGGAAGAAGGTTGTGGAGTTCAAGCGGGAGAGCTATTGGTGCAAACA
>NZ_JBMNUP010000103.1:0-6756 GCF_050946325.1 Agathobaculum sp.
CAGCGAGCGAGTAATAATACATGTTGGCAACGCAGTGTTCAAAGCCGCACAGGATGAACACGCTGACCGCGAGGTAAACGCTTAAGTATTTGCCGAGGGCGTGTTCAAATACTGCAAAACCGTTGACGCCGACATACATCAGCACGCCGCAGAAAATGGCAAGGATGAAAATGCTCAGCAGGCTGTCCGCCATTTTGGTTTCGCTCAGCGCGGCAGCCCGCTCAATGAGCGAAGCGGCGGCGCGGGTCTGCCGCAGCAGCGTGGCTACGCAAAAGGTGCCCGCGAAATTGCCGGCAAGCGTAATCAGCAGGTTAATGGCATAGTTTCCGTCCCGTTCGGGCAGATAGCCGATGCGGCCGGTGTACAGCCACAGACCATAAGACACCACATAGAACAGACCGATGCTGAACAGGGACGCGCCGATGATTTTGTTTTCCACCGAAAGAAATACGGTGCCGCCCACGGCGATGCAGGCGCCGGCAAGAAAACTGCCCAGCAATACGCCGAGCCGGCTGTGTTTGACTGACATAACATATCCTCCCCCGAAAATGTTTTGTGATCAAGGTTATTATAGCAAACGGCGGGGGGATTGGATATGGCAAAAATCAACAAGGTTTGCGCGGCAGAGGATTGCCGCAGTTTATTGGCTTTTGTATACAAAAATGCAGAATGCGGAAAAATTATGCTTGCCTTCACTGCGGCAGGTGACGTATACTGAATAGGCAATTCAAAGAAAGGAAGCCCGACGAATATGAATATCTCAAAAAACGATGTGCTGGAGCTGCGCCGCCGCCTGAAAAAGACAGAGTGTACCTTTGGGCGGATGTGCGGCTGCTATGTCAACAGCGGCAAGCAGGTCGTTTTGAAGTTCGGCCAGCAGTTTTCCGAGCTGGAGGATGATGAGTTTTATAAATATCTGGAAATTGCCAAAAAGACGCTTTCCGGTACTTTGGGCAGCAATCTGCTGGAACTGTCCTTTGCCCGCGACGAACAGGCGAAGGAACGGCAGCAGTATTTGCTGGCGCTCAAATCCAGCAAACTGACAAATGACGCGCTGCTTGACCGGTTGTATGAACAGGTGATTGAACAGTATGCCTATCCGGGCAACTATCTGATTCTGGTATACCATGACGTATATGATGTGATGACCAGAACAAAAGATAACGCGGAGCTCGACGAGTCTTCAGAGGTGTATGAGTACATGCTCTGCGCCGTCTGCCCCGTGGAACTGGCCAAGCCCGCGCTCGGCTATCGTGAGGAGGAAAACCGCATCGGCGCGCGCGAGCGGGACTGGGTGGTTGGCCTGCCGGATCTGGGCCTTGTCTATCCGGCGTTCAGCGGCCGCGGCAGCGATGTGAATGCGGTGATGTATTATGTCAAAACCGGCAGACCGTCGCATCCGGAGTTTGTGGAAAAGGTGCTTGGCTGCACACCGCAGCAGACAGCGGCAGAGCAGAAGCTGACGTTCCAGCATGTCATTCAGGACGCTTTCGGTGAGGAGGAAGAAAAGGCAGAAAATGCTTTTTTCCACATCCAGAAAACGATCAGCGGCATGGTGGCCGAGCAGGAAGAAGAGGAGGATCGTCCGCCGTTTGCGCTGACGGCGGAGGTGGTATCCGATGTGATAAGCGAAGTGGACATGCCCGCGCCTGTGCGGGAGCAGATTGAAAAAAGCTATGCGCAGTCCTTTGGCGATATGCCGCCTGCGGCGCACAATGTGCTGGACAGCAGATTGGTGGCGGAAGGAACGCAGCGTGTGCATACGGCAGAGCTGGAGCAGAAGGTTTTGGACTTGAAGCAGCGTCTGGCAGAACGGCAGGAAGATGCGGAAGAATCGGCCGGCGGAGAGGCGCGGATTGTTCTGCGGTTGCCGGAAGAAAAGGCGGACTGCGTACGCACGGAACTGGTCGGCGGACAGCGGTGCCTGCTGATTCCGCTGGAGAGCGGGGAAGCAGCATTAATCAACGGTGTCAGCAGGGTGCTGTAGACAGGGCGGTTCGGTTTGGAACCTTTGGAAATTGCTCTGTGCAATTTTGGCAAAAAAAGTATGGCATTTTGTACAAATCAAAGAATTGCATTGGTGAAATAAAAATTGTATACTAATTATGAAAATAGTTTTGGCGGAGGTGTAGTTATGAGCAAAGGTGCCGAAAAACCCTCTCAGACGGTGAGCGAGTATATTTTGAACCTGTTGATGACCAAGAAACTGATGCCGGGTGAGAAGATCGGGGAAGCCCGTCTGGCTGAGGAAATCGGATGCAGCCGCACACCCATCCGCGATGCGCTCAAGCAGATGGAGAGCTATGGGCTGGTGGAAATTTACCCTAACCGCTTTGTGCAGGTGGCCGATTATACGCCGGAAATGATTTCCGAAGTTGGTACGCTTCGCCTTTCGATGGAGCAGCTGGCCGGCAGGCTTGCGCTGATGTTCGGCAATCGTGTGGATTTTCTGCGCCTGCGGCAAATTGCCGAGGAATGCCGGCGCGCATTGCAGGAAGGTGATTATACGCGCCGCGTGGAACTGGACTGCCAGTTCCATATGGAGCTGTCCCGTATTGGCGGGCATAAGCTGCTGCTGCGGTATCAGAATGAAATTTATCTGCGTGTGAAATTTATTATTCTGCATCACCCCTGCATTATTGAGGATGAGACGACGCATTTGAATCAGCATTTTGAAATTGTTGATGCGCTGGAAGCGGGCGACAAAGAACGCATGCAGGAGGCGATTCAGCAGCATATTACGTCGTTTTACAGCCGATACACGACAATTCCGGAAGAAATTCTGCAATGACCATATAGCACGAAAAGAGGCCCCGCTGTGGTTTTCACAGCGGGGCTTTGTTGTGGGTGACTACACACAATTGCACTGGTTGTCGACAATTTTGAGATTTTGCACAAAAATAAAAAATATTACTGTGGAATATGCGGATTGAAATACGGTATGCGGAAACGTATAATTTTAGCATAAGTCTTGAAGCGATAAACAGAGTTGAGAATGCGGGTGGATAGCATTGAAAGCATTGGTAAAGCTGAAGCGCGGACCTGGGAATGTAGAACTGATTGACCGGCCGGAGCCTGAGCTGGCGGATAACGAGGTCATGATTCGCGTGAAAAGCGCCGGCATTTGCGGGACGGATGTTAAAATTTGGGACGAGTTGACATGGAGTAACCCGCCCGTTACGCTGGGACACGAATTTTCCGGTGTGGTGGAACGGGTTGGTTCTGCTGTTCGGGATTTTAAACCTGGCGACCGCGTGCTGTCTGAAACCCCGCAGGTGGTGTGCGGCAAGTGTGAATTCTGCAAGACCGGACACTTTATGATGTGCAAGGGCCGTCTGTCTATCGGCTACGGTGTGGACGGCGCGTTTGCCGAACTGATTAAAGTGCGCGAAGCGATTGTACATAAACTGCCTGACGGGCTGGATTTTAATACGGCGGCGCTGTGTGAGCCGCTGGCGGTTGCAGTGCATGCCGTATATGACAATGTGGAGATTTTGCCGACGCATACGGTCGGTGTTATGGGGCCGGGGCCGATTGGCCAGCTGGTTGCGCAGGTTGTGCAGGCGCGCGGCGCAAAAACCGTGGTGCTGGGCACGGGATGCGACGGCGAGCGGCTTGCCCTGGCAAGCCGTCTGGGCGCAGACGCCGTTCTGGTAACAACGGAGGATGATTTCGCCGAAAAGGCTGCAAAAGCGGCTCCGAACGGCTTTGATATTGTATTTGACTGCTCAGGGGCGCAGCCGGCGATCAATGCAGGACTTGGTCTGCTGCGCAATATGGGTACGCTGGTGCAGGTTGGCTTGACCAAGCCGCAGGTTATGTTGGATTATGGGCAGTTCCCATCGCGTGAGCTGCGCCTGTTCGGTTCGTTCGGGCACCGCCCGGCAAACTGGGACCAGGCGCTGACCCTGCTCGTAGAGGGGAAAATTCATGTGGACGGCATTATCGCAAAGGATTATGAGCTGGAAGACTGGGAGCAGGCTTTCAATGATATGAAAGCGCAGAAGGGCATTAAACTGATGCTGCATCCCAACGGTATGCCGGAAAAAGAATGATGAATACAAGACGGCGGCTCTGAGCAAGAGAGGGCGGCTGTCTGTAAAAAATGAAAAGGGAGAGGTATATCATGAAAGCATTTGCACTGGTACCAAGCGTTGCGGAATACGCGGAGTTTGCGGATTTTGCGAAGGAGGCGGCGCTTGGCGCAAAGGACTTGATTTTGACCAACGAGTATATCTATGAGCCCGTCATTGCCAAGCTGAACCTGGGCTGCCAGACGCTGTTCCAGGAAAAGTTCGGCCTGGGCGAGCCGACCGACGTTATGGTTGACGCGATTCTGGATGAGCTGCGCGCCAAGGAATATGACCGCATTATCGCGGTTGGCGGCGGTACGATTATCGACATTGCCAAGGTTCTGGCCGTTGCCAAGAGCGAAGACAAGGTGGATGATCTGTATGAGCGCATGACGTCCCTGACCAAGGTACATCCGCTGGTTATTGTGCCGACGACCTGCGGCACCGGCTCTGAAGTAACCAACATTTCCATCATCAACCGCACGACCAAGGGCGTTAAGCAGGGCATCGTTTCGCCGGCTATGTTTGCCGACGAAGCCGCGCTGATTCCGGGCATGCTGATGAGCCTGCCGTACGGCGTATTTGCCACCTCTTCGATCGACGCGATGATTCATGCGGTAGAGAGCTATCTGTCTCCGAATGCCTGCCCGCTTTCTGAGATGTTCTCTGAGCAGGCGCTGGCGCTCATTCTGCCGTGCTGGAAGAAGGCGGCGGATGCGGGCGATAAGAACGCATGGAAGGAAGACGCTGTGGAATTCCTGCGCGCTTCCAACTATGCCGGCATTGCGTTTGGCCACGCGGGCTGCGCGGCGGTACACGCTTTGAGCTATCCGCTCGGCGGCACGCACCATGTAGCGCACGGCGAGTCCAACCAGGTTATGTTTGCGCCTGTTATCAAGAAGTACACTGCCAAGCAGCCGGTTGGTAAGCTCAACCAGCTTGAGGCGCTGATCGCGAAGGTTCTGGGCTGCGACGAAAAGAATGCGCTGGACGAACTGTACGCGCTGATGGACCGCATTCTGGTTCGCAAGCCGATGCGCGAGTACGGTGTTACCGAGGATGAGCTGCCCAAGTATGCGGACAGTGTAGTTGAAACGCAGCAGCGTCTGCTGGGCAATAACTATGTACCGCTCACCAGAGATGAAATTTTTGAAATCTATCAGAGCGCGTTTTAAAGGCGGGTCAGAAAATGGATTGGAAAGCATATTATAACGAACATAAGATGACGGCGGAACAGGCCGTTCAGCATATCAAGAGCGGTGACCGCGTCGTAATCGGTCATGCCTGCGGCGAGCCGAGCTTTGTGATTGACGCAATGGTGGCGAATGCAGCGGCATATCAGAATGTGGAAATCGTACATATGGTAGCGATGGGCAAGTGCGAATACTGCCAGCCGCAGTACGCATCCAATTTCCGCCATAATGCGATTTTTGTAGGCGGCAATTCGCGTGAAGCGGTCAACAGCGGCCGCGGCGACTTTACCACCTGCTTCTTCCATGAGGTGCCCGGTCTGTTTGAGACCACCCTCAAGCCGGATGTAGCGATGGTTATGGTTACGCCTCCGGACGAGAACGGTATGTGCTCGCTCGGCGTATCGGTTGACTATACCTATGGCGCCGTCAAGAACGCCAAGACGGTCATTGCGCAGATCAACCCCTGCATGCCGTGGACTGGCGAGCGCAGCCTGGTTTCTGTGGAAGAACTGGACTGCATTGTTGAGCACGAAGCGCCGGTCATCGAACTGGCTCCGCCGAAAATCGGCGATGTGGAACGTGCAATCGGTGAGAATGTTGCATCGCTGGTGCAGGATGGCGACTGCCTGCAGCTCGGCATTGGTGCAATTCCGGACGCAGTTCTGCTGTTCCTGAAGGAAAAGCATGATCTGGGCATCCATTCGGAGATGTTCTCGGACGGCGTTGTGGAACTGGTGGAAGCCGGCGTTATCACCAACAAGAAGAAGAATTTCCATCCGGGCAAGTTTGTTGCAAACTTCCTGATGGGCACCAAGCGCCTGTATGACTTTGTTGACCATAATCCGGACGTTATGATTGCGCCGGTCGATTATGTGAATGACCCGCGTGTGGTTTGCCAGAACGATAATCTGGTTTCCATCAACTCGGCTGTACAGGTTGACCTGATGGGTCAGGTTTGCTCGGAAAGCATCGGTCCAAAGCAGATTTCGGGCGTTGGCGGTCAGGTTGACTTTGTCCGCGGCGCGGCGATGAGCAAGGGCGGCCGTTCCATTCTGGCCTTCCCGTCTACTGCGGCCAAGGGCAAGGTTTCCAAGATCGTGGCCCAGCTGGACGAAGGCGCTGCCATTACGACCAGCCGCAACGATGTACATTACATCGTGACCGAGTATGGCGTAGCCGATTTGAAGGGACAGACGCTGCGCGAGCGCGCAAGACGCCTGATTGCGATTGCGCATCCGGATTTCCGCGAGTCCCTTGCTGCTGAGTTTGAAAAGCGCTTTGCGGAAAAGCTCGAAGTCTGAGTGCCCCCTGCTGTGTGCAGGAAAATTGAAACAAATTAAAATGGCAGCGGCCGCAGGCCGCACATAAAGAAAGGATCTGTATCAAAATGATGACAAGAGAGCAGTACATCGAATCGCTGCGGAGCCTGAAGCTGAACCTGTACCGCCAGGGCCAGAAGATTGAGAATGTAGTAGACGATCCGGTAGTAC
>NZ_JBMNUP010000104.1:0-6734 GCF_050946325.1 Agathobaculum sp.
GCAAACGAATCAATTTTCACCGCCGCCGCAAACGCCGCCATCACCGCCGTACCAAAGCTGTTGACCAAGCCCTGCACCATCAAAATGCCAAAATTCATGATCGACTGCTGTGCGCAGGTCAGGAAGTACAGTCCGGCAATCTCCTTTAATATATGTCCGTCCCATCGCATATGCCGCCGGCCGATGCGCAGCGCCGCAAAGCGAAACCAGCAGTACAGCGCGATGCCGACGCCTGATATATACTGCGCCAGCACGGTTGCGGCGGCGGCCCCGCGCACACCCCACGCAAACTCCAGCACAAACAGCAGGTCCAGCACGATATTCAAAATTGCGGAAGCCGCCAGAAACACCAGCGGCACCACCGAATTTCCTGCCGCCCGCAGCAGATTGGCGAAATAATTGTACAGAAACGTCGCCGCAATCCCAAGAAAAATGCAGCTCAGATAGTCCCGCATCATGCTTGTGACGGAGGGCGGAATCTGCAAAAGGCAAATAATCTCATCCAGCCCTGTATAAACCGCCGCAGTCAGAATCACGGTTACCGTGCCAATCAGTACAAAAGACAGAAACATGCCTTTCTTCAGCCGCTCCATATTCCGTGCGCCATACTGCATGGCAAAAAACGCACTGCTGCCCATGCACAGTCCGATCAGAATGGATGTTAAAAACACCATCAACGCATAAGCCGATCCAACCGCCGCCAATGCGTCAGCTCCGAGAAAACGCCCAACAATCAGCGTATCCGCCACATTATAAAGCTGCTGCAGCAGGTTACCCACCATCAGCGGAAAGGCGAAGCGCAGCAATTTTCCCGTAATATTCCCCTCTGTCAAGTCCAGCGCCGGCCCCCTTGGCGCCGCGCCTCCGTCGGCCGCCGTGCCGCCTTCAAAATCTTCCCGCATGAATACTCCTCTTGCCCGATCTTTATACATGAACCTGACCTATCATAGTATATGCAGTCCGCAAAGTCAAGCCAAAAGGAGCTGCCGCCTGCCCTGTGCCGCACTTCTTTCAAACAACCGCCGGTTGATTTTCTTAACCAATCGTTAAACTTCGCCTCCATTGCACAGCCGCCGGGCCTATGATAAAATGAAGCCACAAAAGGTCCTTTTGAAATTCATGCAAGGAATGATTTTATGGAACTGCCAATCGGAAACATCATCATGCAGGCGCGCCGCGCCAAAGGTTTGACGCAGGAAGCGCTCGCCGACATGGTCGGCGTTTCAGCCGCCGCTGTCAGCAAATGGGAAACGGCTTCCAGTTATCCGGACATCACGCTGCTGCCGCCGCTCGCCCGTGCTCTCGGCATGACGACTGACGAACTGCTCGATTTTCACACCGCGCCGACCAACGAAGAACTGCACGCCCTTTCCAGCCGCCTGAGCCGCATTTTCGACGAACAGGGCTTTGACGCAGGCTGCGCTGCTGCCGAGCAGCTGCTGCGCGAATATCCATCCTGCGGCTCGCTCAAGCTCACCGTCGGCGGTCTGTACTACCGATATATTGCTTCCGCACTTAACAGCGCAGCAGATACCACGCAGGCCGCCGAAGCCATCTCCGCCCACTGCCTTGCGCTGTTTGAGCAGGGCGAGCAGCAGTGTGCGGAATCCGGCGAAAAACTGATGGCCAAAAGCCTGCGCATCAATATGCTTACCATGCTCGGGCGGTACGGGGAGGCCGAAGCGCTGATCGACAGTCTGCCGCAAAAACTCATTGTTGACCCTGAGCAATTACGGCTGGGCCTTCATCTGGCGCAGGACCGGCTGGAGCAAGCCGACCAGCTTGCGCACCGCGCTCTGCTGACCCATCTGGGCGAAACTTCCGCCGCGCTGATGAGTCTGACCACCATATCGCGCCGCAGCGGGGATTTTACCGCCGCGCACCGCTATGTGCAGGCCTATCGCGCGTTGGATGCGCTGTTCGGCATGGACACCTCTAATGGTCTGCTGCTTGAAATCATGCTTGCGCAGGACGAAGGGAACAACGAGCAGATGCTCGACCTGTTTGAGCAGTATGTGGACGTACAAATCAACCGCACGCTGGACTATCGCGGCAACCCCTATTTTTCCGATGTACAGACGCACACGCCCAGCGCAAACGAGCTGAATGAGATGCGCCAGCTGGCCCTGCGCGCCATTGAAGAGGACGAACGGTACGCGCCTGTCCGGCACGAACCGCGCTTTTTGTCCGCGCTTGACCGCCTGCGCGCCGCTCTGCCCGGTTAAAACCAGAAAGCGCCTGCAAAGGCATCTCTTCCCCTTTGCAGGCGCTTTCCGTCTTTTCCCCATGAAGCGGATACTTTTCTATTTTAAAAACGGACTGTTTTACCGATTTTTTCGGAAAATCCTTATAAAAAAAACCACGCGGACGCATTTTGGAAACTGCGTGCCTGACGTGGATTCATCCGTTTATTTCTCGCTATGCGGTTCGTGCTCGTCGCCGAAAATCAAATCGTCAATGTCGGGCCGGTCAGGCTTCTTGGGAATACGGATATGTCTGATATTACGCATGTTGTTCTTTGCACCTCCTTCTCTCATCATATTATTAAGTATATCATTTTATGCAAAGATTACAAGTAAAATTTTTGCAAAGTCACAAAACTGTAACATTTTCACAGGGTAAAGCAAAAAGCAGGCACAGAACGTCCGTTCCGTGCCTGCCCATATTCTTGCGCGAAGGATTAGAGCGCTGCCTTGGCCTTTTCAACCAGTGCAGCAAAAGCAGCCTTATCGCTTACAGCCAGCTCAGCCAGCATCTTGCGGTTCAGGTCGATGCCAGCCTTTTTCAGGCCGTTCATAAAGGTGCTGTAATTCATGCCGTTCATCTTGCACGCAGCGGAAATACGGGTAATCCACAGGCGGCGGAAGTCACGCTTCTTCTGCTTACGGCCGATATAAGCGTACTTCAGGCTCTTCATAACCGCCTGATTGGCTACACGGAAATGTGTGGATTTGGAGCCCCAGTAGCCCTTGGCACGCTTGAGGATCTTCTTTCTTCTTTTGCGCGTCATCATTGCGCCCTTAACTCTTGCCATTGTGTTTGCCTCCTATATGAAAGATATGTTTTTACTTACTTATACGGCAGCAGACGCTTGAGCTGCGCTACATTGGTCTGGTCAGCGAAGCCTTCCTTGCGGAGGTGGCGCTTCAGCTTGGTCGTCTTTCCATGGCCGTTGAGCAGGTGACGCTTGCCTACATGGCCGCGCTTAAACTTGCCGTTCTTGGTAACGGAAAATCTCTTCTTTGCACCGCTGTGCGTTTTGATCTTAGGCATAAGGTTTTGCTCCTCTCTGAATTTGCGCTGTGAACGCGCTTTTGTTTACTTGTCCTTGGCAGGCGCCAGGAACATAATCATCTGGCGTCCCTCCAGCTTGGGCTGCTTTTCCACCGTGCTGCATTCCGCGCACTGTTCTGCAAAGCGATGGAGCAGTTCCTGACCAAGCGACGAATGGGTCACTTCACGGCCGCGAAAGCGCACCGAAACCTTGACCTTGTCGCCTCCCTTAAGGAATTTGCAGGCGTTTTTCACCTTGGTGTTCAGGTCGCCAATGTCAATATTGGGGGTCAGTCGGATCTCCTTGATTTCCACGATGCGCTGGTTCTTACGCGCTTCTTTTTCGCGCTTTGCCTGCTCAAACCGGAATTTACCGTAATCCATAATCTTGCAGACCGGCGGTTTCGCCTGCGGGGCGATCTTGACCAGATCCATACCCTTCTCCACGGCGATCTGCTGCGCCTGCTGGATAGAGACGATGCCAAGCTGCTCGCCGTCTGCGGCGATCAGGCGGACTTCCTTATCGCGGATCTCTTCATTGATCTGATGTTCCATGCTGCTGATGGGTAAGCACCTCCAAACAAAAACGGATAAATGACAAAAAAGAAAAAGGACCGCTCAAACAAGCCGTCCACTCCAAATAAAGCGCAAAGCAATCAGCTGCTGCGCCTATTAACCCGTTCGCCTTGCTGCGGGTGAGGACGATGCCTTCTTCCTTGTTACCTGAATTACTATACCAGAAAGCGCGGATAAAGTCAAGGCTTTATTTCTGCTATTTTAGCTGGTATTATATTTTGCGTGGACGGCATACTATTACAGTGCGCGGACGTATAATTGGACTTTACAAACCGCCGCTGGTTTGCTATCCTTAAAGCAGGAAAGAACTTTTTCCTTTCCAATTCATTTTTGAAAAAAGCGAAGGAGGCGCCGGTACCGATGAGCGAGGAATACGGCAACGATTTTGTAACCCTGATCGACGAGGACGGCAACGAGGTCGAGTTTGAGCATATTGACACAGTGGAGTATCAGGGCACCACTTATCTGGCTTTCATTCCGGCAGAGCTTGCCGTGGAAGAGGACGCCGAAGTTGTCATCATGCAAATCGTTATGGAAGACGGCGAGGAGATGCTCGAAGCAGTTGAAGATGACGAAATTGCAGATGCAGTGTTCAATATTGTAATGGAGCGTGCCGAGGCGGAAGAGGACGAATAACCCTCTCCCCTGCATGCAAACGCAAATTTCATGCATTGCTTTCCGGTTTTGCATGAAACCTTCCTGCCCTGTGCGACAGCGGCTCTTTTTTAACCCACATTTTTAGTACGGGATTTCGGAAAGTTTTGGCATTGAGCAGCAGGCCTCCCGGGTATACACGGATGTTGGAAGCGCAGACATGCCGAACAGAAAACCCACCTGCATGATCGTGCAGGTTACTAATTGGGCCGCATCGGCAGGGCGGGGTTTTATTTTAATCAAATCATCAGGCTTTTGGCAGACGCAATGCGTCTGCTTTTTTATTTGCCCGTTTCTGCAATCGCCTCATCCGTGCATCCGGCCCCCGGTTGATGCCGTTCCCCCCTGCGTTATCCATTTTACTTTCCTGCTTCCAAATAAAAAAGGAGCCTGTATCCGCGCAGGCTCCTTTTGCTGTTATTTCCGCAAAAACTCCGGCAGGCGCCGCCGCGCCTCCAACCGGTAAATGCGCGCCCCTTCGGACGAGAATTTTTCCTCATATTCGGTCATCACGTTGCCCTCAAAATCCGAATGGTGCAGATCGAGCGAGATATTCTGAACGAGCCACCCAAATTGACAGATTTCCGCAAGCGTCCATTCAAAAAAGCGCTGATTATCCGTTTTGAAGCACAGATCTCCCTGCTTTGCCAGAATTTCGTCATATACTTCCAGATAGGCGCGCCAGGTCAGGCGGCGCTTGCGCTGCCGGTTGGGCGGCCACGGGTCCGAAAAATTCAGGTAGATGCGCTCCACCTCGCCGGGAGCAAAAACTTCGCGCAGCTCGGCCGCATCAAAGGATACGAAGCGAAGATTGGGCAGCGGCTGCTGCTGGCAGCGTTCTGCCGCCATAATCAGGGCCCCTTCCTCGCGCTCAACCGCGATAAAGTTAATTTCCGGATGCTGTTCAGCCATACCGATGGCAAAGCGTCCCTTGCCGCAGCCAATTTCCAAGTGCAGCGGATGGTCATTTCCGAACAATGCCTGCCACTTGCCGCGTTTTTCTTTCGGCTCAAAAGCCATCACATCCGCACACGCAGCAAAGCGAACGTCCAAATTTTTCTTTTTGCGCATTCTCATGCGTGAAATTTCCCCTTTTCCATCATTTCAAACTTTTCAGTCTTACACAGCAGCACGGTATAAGAAAGTTACAATCTGACCGCGCGTACAATTGCCCGCAGGGTGAAACGCATGTTCGCTGACACCCGTCGTGATTCCATTTTCTTCCGCCCACGCTACCGCGTCCGCATAGTAAGCGTCCGCTGCCATGTCATCAAAGCTGCTGCCCGAAACTGCCGGAGACCCTGCCGCGCGATACAGGAACGTAACCGCCTGACCGCGGTTCACAGCGGCGTCCGGCGAAAACGCGCCCGCAGAAGTGCCGCTGACAATCTGCTCGCTAGCGGCCCAGCGCACGGCTTCCGTATAATAAGCATTCTGAGGAACATCCCTGAACTTCATGGCAAAATTGACAACCGGGCTGCCGTTTGCACGCCACAGAAAGGTTACCATCTGGGCGCGGGTGCAGGATGCCTGCGGCGCGAACATAGTCTCGGATATGCCGGAGGTTATCTCGTTCTCCACCGCCCACTTTACTGCATCTGCATAATAGGCACCGGCAGAAACGTCGGCAAATGCCGGAGGCTGCGGCGGCTCAACCTCGGGAGCAGTCGGCTTATCCGGAAGCGCTCCGCCGCCGATGGCTCCGCCGCCTCCGCCCACGCCCCCTCCGCCGCCGGGTGCCTGCGTTTTTTCAAAGACTGCTTTAATGGAAACCTCCCCTGCCGGCATGGTAAACCGGTCATTTTTCACCTGTATCTCTCCGGCGAGCACTTCCCATGTTTTCATCTGGTATCCGCTGTCCGGCGTTGCCGTCAGGGTAACAACGGTTCCCGCAGGCGCCTGATCGACGCTGGCCGCTGCGCGTCCGTGTCCGTCCGTTGTCAGCGTGATGGCATATTCCTTACGCAAATCAACATCTGCTTTGCTTTCTGCACTGGAATAGTTGCTGTCGCCGCTGTACACCGCCTTGATACGGTACTGCTGCTCTGCGGCATTCTTCCAAACCAGGGATGCACCGCCGTTTTGCAGCGTTTCCGCCATACCGATGGCTGTTTCTCCGCCGCCTGTGCAGTCATAAAACGTCACGGTTCCGGAAGGCGTTTCTCCCATTCCCACATTCGCGACTGCGGCGGACAGTAAAATGGTATGGCGGTTCTCTGTCGTTTCAAGGT
>NZ_JBMNUP010000105.1:0-6587 GCF_050946325.1 Agathobaculum sp.
GCACGAACAGCAGCCGGCAGTATTATCGCCGCAGCCATTGTTGCCGTCGCAGCAGCAGATCCAGATCAGGATAATCACGATAATGATCCACCACCAATTTTTTTCGCCCCAGAACGAGTTAGAAGAACACATAAGCGTCATTTCCTCCTATTAAAGATTTCACTTCATACTATGGGGCGGGAGGAAATTTGGTTACATTCCGTATCAAAGAATTTCTGCCAGTACGCCATCACGGTACAAGTCAGTGATACGCACATCAATGGGAATATTTCTTTGCGCTTCTGCTTCTTTGATATATACAGGAAAACCATAGCGGCCATGTGCCGGTCTAAGTCCATGCGCACAATGTTCGGGCAGCACATTTAATATTCTGCCGATAAACCGCTTTCTATATTGCGCAGAAAGCGCGTCCGCTTCTTTCTTGGCAATCTGTGCGCGTCGCGCTTTTTCATTTGCAGCGATTGGATGCTCCATATTTGCGGCACGCGTTCCTTCTCGCGGAGAAAACGGAAAAACATGCACGGCTGCAAAGCCACAGCGCCGCAGGAATGAAACAGACTGCAAAAATTCTTCTTCCGTCTCACCGGGGAAGCCCACAATCAAATCGGTTGTCACCGAACAGTCCGGAAAAGCATTTTGCAGCAAATCAACACGGCGATAATATTGCTCCGCGGAATATTTTCTCCCCATTCTCTGCAGCACCGTATCACTGCCGCTTTGCAAAGACAGATGGAAATGGAGCGCTAAATTATCATAGCAGCAAAGGCGTTCGCAAAAATCTTCGTCAACAATGCGCGGATCGAGCGACCCCAGCCGGAAGCGCACCTGAGGGTGGGCAGCCAACAACTGCACCAACAGTTCCGTCAGAGAACTGCGGGGCTGCAGGTCCTTCCCATAAGACGCAATTTCAATACCGGTCAGCACAATTTCACGCGCCCCTGCGGCCTCCAGACGCGCAGTCTCCTGCTCGGCCAATACGGGTGAAAGCGAGCGAACTCGTCCCCGTGCATAGGGAATAATGCAATAGGTGCAAAAATTATTGCAGCCGTCTTCAATTTTCAGCAACGCACGGGTCCGCCCCTTGGGTATTCCAGCCGGCAGCAGTTCAAAATTGTTGCTGTCCTGCTCCGATACCTGTATTGCAGGTATTGACCTGCCGTTTACTGCAGCCTCGCACATCTCAATCACACGGGCGCGTTCTTTTGTACCGCAGACCAAATCAATCTCTGTGTTTTGGCGCACCTGCGCAGGGTCAATTTGCGCAAAACAGCCGCAAGCCGCAATGACTGCATTTGGATTATCTTTACGCAATTTGTGAAATGCCCGAATATTTTTATGGTCAGAAACCGACGTAACCGTGCAGGTATTGATAACCACCGCGTCAGCATCTCTGTCAACCAGTTCATGCCCCCTGGCTTCTGCAAGCTGGCTGAGCGCCTGGGTTTCAAACAGGTTCACCTTACAGCCCAGGGTAAAAAAAGCAAAGCGCATATCAATCTCCTTGTTTATATGAATCTGCTATGCCATCATGCAATACGCAACTAATTATACCTTTTTTACCGCAGCTTGTAAACATTGACACCTATCAGGCGGTGTGATAAAATCCAATTATACAAATAATATACAAAGGCGGGGAACAAAATGAATTGTTTTGAGATTATTTTCAGTCCTACGGGCGGCACAAAAAAAGTAGCGCATGTTCTTGCAAACAAGTTATCTGACCGCTCTTCGTGTATCGACCTGACCGATCAAAAGACTGACTTTACATCTTTTTCTTTTTCTGCGGACGATATCTGTCTGCTTGCTGTTCCCTCTTTTGGCGGCAGAGTGCCTGCCGTCGCAGCCGAACGTCTCCGCTTGCTGCGCGGAAACGGGGCAAAAGCAGTCCTTGTGGCTGTTTATGGAAACCGCGCATATGAAGATACGTTAGTAGAACTGCAAGATATCGCTGAAAGCGCAGGCTTTCGTTCCATAGCCGCGGTAGCCGCAGTAGCGGAGCATTCTATCATGAGACAATTTGCCGCCGGCCGTCCGGATGCAGACGATGTGCGCGAGCTGGAAGGTTTTGTAGAAACCATTCGGCAGCGCGCAGAATCGGAAACGATTCCCCCACTGGCAGTTCCAGGCAACCGGCCATACAAAGAGTGGCACAGTCTCCCCATGCATCCCAAAGCAAACCATGATTGCCGTTCTTGCGGCGCCTGTGCAGCGGTATGCCCAGTTGGGGCAATTCCGCCGGAAAATCCCAAGAATACGGATACCAGCCGGTGTATTTCCTGCATGCGCTGCATTTCGATGTGTCCCAGCCATGCCCGCGAGCTCAACAAGTTGCTTCTCTCTGGCGCCGTGCTCAAATTGCAGAAAGTGTGCAGCGGAAGAAAACCCAACGAATTTATTTGACGCATATTCGCAAAGTCAGAAATGTAAAAAGCTCTGCCATTTTACTGGCAGGGCTTTTGATTTTTTATCAAATTGTTGCAGGTGGCGCAGCAGTCTGATCTTAACGCAATGAAAAAGGAACACAAACCAGCTTTGTGTTCCTCTCGATACTTATTCAAAAATAACGCGGCCGCCACCCTGGAAGCGGGTTTCATAACTGCCGGACAACGATTCATACTTGACAACCGAACCCGTATGCGGCGAGTGAATAAATTGGCCGTCTCCCACATAGATACCAACATGGCTAATCGACGAAGCGCTGCTGCCAAAGAAGACCAAATCGCCGGGAAGCAGTTCCTCGCGTGTGAGATGCGTTGTAGCATTGTATTGCGACTGGGCCACGCGCGGAATCGAACCTACAGTGTTGTTAAACACATAAGAGGTGAAGCCGGAACAGTCAAAACCACTGGGAGTGCTGCCGCCATAAACATACGGCGTTCCCAGGAACTGCGCTGCATATGTAAGCACCGACGACCGGGCTTCACTGGTACCGGCATAAGCAATTGCATCCGCATCAGGCGAAACATTTGCATCCTTTTGTGTCTGCGCCGCGGCAAAACTGAGATAATCCGGATGAATATAGCCGGTAACACCATTATAACTTACCTTATACCAGCCGGAAGATACGCCAATTACATTCAATGCCGTTCCATTCCGCAAAGAAGACAATACCTTGCAGGAAGTGTTCGGCTCAGAACGCAGGTTAACCGTTGTATCACAAACAATGCGTCCCTCCCCCAGCGGGAAATCCGTAGTTAAAGTGCCGGTCAAATATTCGCCGCTGACATAGCCCTCTTTGCCGTCTGCAACCACTTTAAACCAACTATCGCTGTTGCTGAGCACCGCCAGCATGGTTCCCTGAGGAAGCGTGGCAATAATATCTCCCTCTGGCGCTTCTCGCAGATAGAGTGCATCTGCCTTGACCTTCGCCTGATACATGGCAAAAGCATTCGGCAGCGTCATAGAAACCGCCAAAACAGTCGAAACGGCAATGCGTAAAAGTTTCTTTGTTGGATTCATTGAACAACCTCCGTTTTATACAGCCGTTTCTGTTATTTGCTATTCAGCGCACGATTCAGCCAGATGGAGGCAATATCCATTGCAGCCCACAGGCTATCCTTCTCTGTTTTTTTCACGATACGTTCTTTAATCCGAACATTCGGATTGGTCTGCTGAAGCTGCACGGACACGCGCTTAGCGACAGGCAGCCCCTTTACTTCACCCGACTCGAGAATCTGCATCATAATAATATGGGTATCACTCATCGAACCATAATAAATGATGTTTTCTTTGCGCATCAGCGGGTGTCCTTTATATTCCAGAAGGTCTTTCTTCTTGGCAGTGGTAGGCATATCTATACTCCTTATAGTTACAAAACGGTTACAACCTAAGATTATATTCTGGTAACAGTATATCACAAAAGCATATATCTGTCAAACCATAATTCAAATTACCAAGGAAAACGTTTGTTTATTAGCGAAATTCGGTACAATATGCTAAAAATATGAATGAAAAAATCATTTTATGATCCGCCCCAAAAACACAAACAGCCTTGTTCGGACAACTGCTGCTCTTTTGCAGAAAAGACTGTCCGTCTATACGCTGCTATGTTATACTTTAATTATAAGGAGGTGCTTCATATGAAAAACGACGACTTTGGCTTTTACGGTAAAGGCATCGACGGGTATGTTCATTACCGCCAGGCGATGGATGAGTCAAATAAGTCCCGACCGAATGCCGCCTCCCCTGCTCATACTGCTTCCAAGCCGGAGCCTAAACCCAAAACACCCATGAGTGGAATTAATAAATTTCTATACATTAGCGGCGGGGCGGTATGCATCGACCTCATGCTGTTTGGCCTTGACGAGGAGTATATTTGGGTGATTCTTTTCTTTGTTTTGGGAGCAGCGTTCATCGGCGGGCTGATTGTAAAGTTCATTATGGTCCAACGCAAGAAGTCGGATAGTAGGGATTGATATGAACGCCGTGCCGGAATCAGTTCGGCAAATGCCCTTACGGAAATGCAAATAAAAAATCGGCACCTGCTTTTTGGGCAGGTGCCGATTTTTGTTACCCTATAACGCGCTTGTGTTCTTGGCGTAAGTTTGGCGTAAGTCCGCTTTTTCTCCCTCCAAAAACCAAGCAATTCAAGCCTTTGCGGTGTCTCTTAGTACATGCCGCCCATATCCGGAGCAGCCGGTGCCGGCGCTACAGGCTCCTTCTTATCGGCAACAAGGCTTTCCGTGGTCAGCACCATCGAAGCAACCGAAGCCGCATTCTGCAGCGCAGAACGGTTTACCTTGGTCGGGTCAACGATACCGTTGGCAATCATATCGCCATAGGTCTCGGTGGAAGCGTCAAAGCCATAGCCAACCTTGCCGCAATTCTTAACCTTATCTACAACAATCGCGCCTTCAATGCCTGCATTGATGGCAATCTGTGCCATCGGCGCTTCCAGACCGCGTGCAACAATCTGCATACCGGTCTTTTCGTCGCCCTCTGCCTTTTCAGCCAGCACTTCAACCGCAGCAATTGCATTGACATACGCAACGCCGCCGCCAGCAACGATACCTTCTTCAACCGCCGCACGGGTTGCGTTGAGCGCATCCTCAATACGGAGCTTCTTTTCCTTCATTTCGGTTTCGGTTGCCGCACCTACCTTGATGACAGCTACGCCGCCGGCAAGCTTGGCCAAACGCTCCTGCAGCTTTTCACGGTCAAAATCAGAGGTTGTGCGCTCAATTGCGCCGCGGATTTCAGCAACGCGGCTGGCAATTGCCTGCTTGTCGCCAGCACCGTCTACAATGGTAGTATTTTCCTTGGTTACGATAACCTGACGCGCAGAACCCAGCATATCCACAGTGGCATCCTTCAGTTCAATGCCAACCTCTTCAGAGATAACCGTGCCGCCAGTCAGGATAGCAATATCACGCAGCATGTCCTTGCGGCGGTCGCCAAATCCAGGCGCCTTAACTGCAACGCAGGTAAAGGTACCGCGCAGACGGTTAACAATCAGGGTAGACAGCGCCTCGCCCTCAATATCCTCAGCGATGATCAGCAGCTTTTTGCCGGATTTGACAACCTGTTCCAGCACAGGAAGCAGTTCCTGAATGTTGGACAGCTTCTTATCGGTAATCAGTACCAGCGGCTCATCCAGCACAGCTTCCATCTTCTCCGTATCGGTGCACATATAGGGAGTGACATAACCGCGGTCAAACTGCATGCCTTCCACAACTTCGGAGTAGGTCTCTGCAGTCTTGGACTCTTCAACCGTAATAACGCCGTCAGTCGAAACCTTTTCCATTGCTTCAGCAATCAGCTTGCCGATTTCTTCATCGCCAGAAGAAACCGCGCCGACGCGGGCAATATCATTCGTACCGTCAACCGCCTTGGAATTCTGCGCAATAGCATCTACTGCGGCAGCCACAGCCTTGGAAATACCGCGGCGCATAATCATCGGATTGGCGCCCGCAGCAACATTCTTCAGACCTTCGCGCACAAAGGCCTGCGCCAGAACGGTAGCCGTGGTCGTACCGTCGCCTGCAACATCGTTGGTCTTGGTTGCAACTTCCTTTACCAGCTGCGCGCCCATATTTTCATAAGCGTCGTCCAGCTCGATTTCCTTGGCAATCGTTACACCGTCATTCGTAATCAGCGGAGCGCCGAACTTCTTGTCCAGTACAACGTTGCGGCCCTTGGGACCAATCGTAACCTTAACGGTATCGGCGAGCTGGTCAATACCACGCTGCAGCGCCTTGCGTGCATCCTCACCGTAAATAAGCTGTTTCGCCATGATTCATTACCTCCTGAAATTACTCAACAATAGCCAGAATGTCGCTCTGACGGACAATGATATATTCCTCGCCGTCCAGCTTGATCTCTGTGCCGGAATATTTGCTGGTGATGACCTTTTGGCCCTTCTGGACTTCCATCTTGATCTCCTTGCCGTCCACAACGCCGCCGGGGCCAACCTCAATAATTTCTGCAATCTGCGGCTTTTCCTGTGCAGATGCAGTAAGAATAATGCCGCTTGCGGTGGTTTCCTCCGCTTCGATCATCTTGATGACAACACGATCGCAAAGGGGCTTGAGCTTCATAACGAATTCCTCCTATGAAAAATAAAATAAACAATTCCAGTTGTTAGCACT
>NZ_JBMNUP010000106.1:0-6581 GCF_050946325.1 Agathobaculum sp.
GCAAGCATTTTCCTGCACCGATTCACAAATATCCTGTCCATTCACTCGGATTGTGGGCGAGGCCAAGAAGCGGTATTCCTTTGCCAGTTCTTCGCTGGAGATTTCTACTTTCTCCAGCTTTGTATGGTATCCGGCAGTTTCCAGAGCAGGCGAAATGGTAAGCAGCACTTCCTCCAACACTGCATCCGCACCGATGCAGCGATCACAAGTGGCAAGATCAAGATAAAGGTATTGAATTAAAACCACTTTTGCATCGTTTTCACAGGCTTCACCGCAGCAGCAAGGGGCGCTTTCAGTTTCGGCTTTTTCTCCATTTGGAGGAATCCAGCCGGTGTCGTCCCCCACATAGGCGATGGCTCCCACAGGGCATTTGTTGCCGCAGCCGTGGCAATGGTCAATGCAGCGTTCGGGAGAAACCACCACAGGGGATGGTGCTTTGTCTTTATCATAAACCCCGTGAGGACAAAAATTCACACAGGTGCCGCACTCTATACAAGAAAGATAATCAATCACAGGATACCAGCTTTTAGCCATTTCTCTCCCTCCTTTTTATACCAGCAGATACTGGAAAATATTAAATAAGTACCCAACAATGATGATGCCAATAGTACAGATCGCTACGAACAGCCCCAGCAGCTTTGGCTTCACCGCCTTGCGCAGCATGATGATGGAGGGCAGCGAAAGTGTGGTGACTGCCATCATAAAGGAGAGCACCGTGCCAAGCTGTGCGCCCTTGAACAGCAGCGCCTCGGCAACCGGAATCGTACCAAAAATGTCGGCATACATGGGAACACCCAGCAGAGTTGCCAGTACCACGCCGAAAGGATTGTTGCTGCCCAGCACCATCTCAATCCAGCTTTCGGGAATCCAGTTGTGGATGACAGCACCGATGCCAACACCGATGAGAATATACGGCAGCACCTTTTTGAAGGTGGACACCACCTGATCCTTGGCGTAGAGAACACGCTCTTTTTTCGTGAGGTCGGGCGATTCGATGTCCACGCTGCTGGCGCTGCGAATGAACTCCTCCACATGGTTTTCCATATGGAGCTTTTCAATCAGCGTACCGCCGACAACGGCGATCACCAGCCCCACCACCACATAAACGATGGCGACCTTTGCGCCGAAAATACTCATCAGCAAAACAAGAGAACCAAGATCAACCATGGGCGAGGAAATCAAAAACGAGAAGGTCACGCCCAGCGGCAGCCCCGCACTGGTGAAGCCGATAAACAGTGGAATGGACGAACAGGAGCAAAATGGGGTTACCGTACCCAGCAGTGCCGCCATGATATTGGCCCACACGCCATGAAAGCGGCTCATAATTTTCTTGCTGCGTTCCGGCGGGAAGTAGCTCTGAATATACGAGATGATGAAAATCAGCACACAGAGCAGCACTGTAATTTTCAGCACATCGTAAATAAAGAATTGAATACTGCCGCCGATTCGCCCGGTGACATCCAGCCCGAACAGCGAGAGCAGGTTGCCGATAACGGCATTCAGCCATTTCATTCCAAGCACTTGGTCTTGGAAGAACAGCCATACGTTTTGAAGAATTTCCATAGGGTAAAGCACCTCTCTTTTCTAAATTTGCATAGTCATATCAAAAAAACTTGATACATTATGTCGAATAAAAGCCATCTCCTATCAGATGGCCTTTATCGTTTGCAGCAGCTTGTGTCCTCTGCTGTACCATAGGGAGTGGTAATTGCCTTCAGCAGTTCCATGGCTTCGTTGCTTCCTTGTTCGCTGATTTTATAGTGCGTCCACTTGCCTTCCTGTCGGCTCTCCACAATGCCCGATTCACACAATATCTTCATGTGATAGGATAGCCCCGACTGCCCCATTTCAAGGTTATCGAGAAGCACACAGGCGCACTTTTCGCCGCTGCGGAGCAGCTCCAAAATCGCTAGCCGCTTTTCATCACAAAACGCCTTAAATACCTTGGCGTTTTTCTCTGGAGTAAGTTCCAACGTCTATCACCTCACATCAAAAACTCTTGATACGATATAGTATATGCGCCAAATCAAAAAATGTCAATATGAAAGGCAAAAAAGAGTTTTAAGAGCGGCTTATAGCTCGCTCTATTCCTATTTCGAATCTTTGAAAGGAGGCAACCTATGCCCTCAAATTTACAAGCCTACGCGCAGATGGCCGACCACGCGGCAACGCAGATTACCGGCAGTCATGTGGCGTGGACGGACTTTTTGACCACCGCCGCACGGCTCTACAAATACCCCTACAATGAGCAGCTCATGATTTATGCCCAGCGCCCGGAAGCCACCGCCTGCGCCGAATACGATTTTTGGAACGAAAAAATGCGGCGTTATGTGCGCCGTGGCAGCAAGGGCATTGCCGTCATTGATGCCACCGGCGACAAGCCGAGACTGCGCTATGTGTTCGATGTGGCCGACACCGGCGGCAGGGACAATTCCCGCAATGTAAACCTGTGGGAATACCGCCCGGAACATTCCGACGCCGTGACCGCCATGCTGGAGCGCAATTATGACGTTTCTGGCAGCAGCAATCTTTCCGATCAGCTCGAAAAGGTCGCTGCCCAGCTTGCCGATGAATATTGGAACGACCACCAGCGCGATATTTTTGACATCGTTGAAGATTCTTTTCTTGAGGAGTATGATGATTTCAACATCGGAGTGGCGTTCCGAAATGCCGCCACTGTGAGCATCACCTATTCCCTGATGTCCCGATGCGGACTGGAGCCGCAGGACTACTTTGAGCATGAGGATTTCCTCAGTATCTTCGATTTCAATACCCCTCAGACCGTTGCCGCCCTCGGCACGGTGGTCAGCGAGATTAACCAACAGGTGTTGCGGCAAATTGAAGTTACCATCAAAAATTATGAACGTGAGCACATCACGGAAAGGACGGCAGAGCATGGAGAACAACCTGACATACAGCAAGAACGGGGATTACCTGATTCCAGACCTGACGATCAGCGAGCCGGAGATGCCGCTGGGCAAATACGGGAGAATGCGGAAGAAATACCTTCAGGAGCATCGCCCCATCCTCTGGAACAGCCTGCTGCTGTCGGAGAAACTGTACCCGCACCTGTTGGAGATCGAACAGACGGCGCAGAACCGGTTGGAGCGGATGATGCCGGAGCTGGCGAAAGCGGCGGGCGCGACGGAGAGCCTGAAAGCGTCCGACCCGATGAAGTGGGTGGGGCTGATGAACACCTGCAAGGCGCAAGCAGAGGAAATCATTCTGAACGAATTAGTGTTCAGCTAAGCCTTTTTCCTTCGGAAAACGAGCAAATATCCTTCATAGAGCAAGCGGAGAGCGTAACATATACGCCCTTCGCTTTTTCTTTTCCTCAAGCGGATATTGACCATGTGCTTCGGCTCGGCGGCAACAATGACAGCAGCCGCCAGCGTGTGGCCGCTGAATTTATGAAGCAAAAGCCATTGGACGAAATCGCCGCATTTTTGAGCCGTGAATATATTGGCGGCGGTGGTTTCAAGACCGACGCCGGGGAGCTGTCCGCATGGTACGCCGAGGACGGTATCCACCTTGCCCGTGGGCGCTCTGCGCAGCACATTTCCAGCGCGCAGATCATCCCGTGGGATGATGCTGCCGCGCGTATCGGAGAGCTTTTGAAACAGGGGCAGTTTGCCACCAATGTGGAGCTTGCCGAAACGGACGGATATACCCGCAGCCAGCTTGCGCAATCCCTGTGGTATTTGCACCATGATTTTTCCGAGACAGCCAGTGAACAGGGGTATCTCTCCACTATCTTCGCATTTTCGGAGATTATCCAGATGATGCCGCTATCGCAGCCACGCAGCAGGTGCCGGAAAGTCGTCCCGCAGAGCAAAACGAACGGTTTACCGTCATTGAAACAGACACCGGCTATGCCGTTTGGGACGATATTCAGAATGGAATCCATGTGGACAAAGAGGGTATTGCCGAGGATTTCCCCAGCGAGTGGCAGGCCGACGCATACCGTGAGGAAGTGCGCCAAGCGGTTTCGGACACAGCGCCGGTCAACGACAAGGATATTGATGAGGTGCTGGACGATTATCCCATTACCGTGGAAATTGGCGGCGAGCTGCGCACCTTCCCCAACGCCGCTGCTGCGGAGGATGCACTAAATGAAGTCAGAAAATTTCCTTATGCTGTGGGCGATACCGTCTATTTGGAGGACGGCAAGGCGTTTATCGTAATATCCTTGCCGAGTGCGACGAAACGGTTTATATCAGCAGACACTACACCAAGGATTGTATGTTCCGACGCAACCGCTGGCTCATCGACCACGCCAGCTTCGTGCTGGCAGTTTACAACGGCTCGCCAAAGGGCGGCACGGCCTATACAGTAAATTACGCGCGGCAGAAAAACCGCGCCGTTATTACCATCAACCCCGATACGCTCAGTATCATGCCGTACACCATTGTGGTGGGTGAGCAGCACAATGAGCCAACAAAAATATAGTCAAATACATAACAAACCGGCGCATAAAACGTGCGCCGGTTTACTTTTATAGAAGGAGGCGCACATGGCGACGACCCGCATCATGCCGCTGCATACCGGCAAAGGCCGGAGCATCGGCACGGCGATTAGCGACATTCTCGACTATGTGAAAAATCCGCAGAAAACAGATGACGGCAGGCTCATCACAAGCGTCGGCTGCGACAGCCGGACAGCGGATGCCGAATTTCTCTTGAGTAAGCGACAGTACAAAACTGTCACCGGCAGAACACAGGAAAATGATGTGATCGCTTATCACTTCCGGCAGTCGTTTCGCCCCGGTGAGGTCACGCCGGAGGAAGCAAATCGTATCGGCGTAGAGTTTGCACAGCGGTTTCTAAAAGGCAACAACGCCTTTATCGTTTGCACCCATGTAGACCGCAGGCACACGCACAATCACATCATCTGGAACTCTACCGCGCTCTCCTGTGACCGTAAGTTTCGCAACTTTTGGGGCAGCACAAAAGCCGTCCGCAATCTCAGCGACACCATCTGTGTGGAGCATCAGCTATCCATCGTGGAGAATCCGAAGCGGCACGGCAAGAGCTATAACAAGTGGCTGGGCGATCAGGCGAAGCCCGGACACCGCGAATTGCTGCGCGCCATCATCGACGGCGCTTTGGAGAAAAAGCCGGACAGTCTCAACGCACTCCTGAAGCTGCTGCAAGAGGACGGCTGCGAGGTCACGCGCCGGGGCAAAGCAATCTCCCTCAGAGCGCCGGGATGGAAGTCACCGGCGCGGCTGGATTCTCTCAAAGAGGGCTACACCGAGGACGATTTGCTTGCCATTATCTCCGGCAAAAAGGAACACGCGCCGCGCGAAAAAGCTGTTGTTGCCCCCAAAACTAACCTGCTCATCGACATTCAGGCAAAGCTCGATGCCGGTAAGGGCGCGGGCTATGAGCGGTGGGCGAAGGTCTACAACCTAAAACAGATGGCGCAGACCATGAATTATCTGCGGGAACATGGTTTGCTGGACTATGCCGAGCTGAGAGAAAAAACCGACGCGGCAACTGCCCAATTCAACGCGCTCTCTGCGCAGATCAAGGCGGCGGAAACGCGCATGGCGGAGATTGCCGTTTTGAAAACACAGATTATCAACTACGCTAAAACACGCGAAGTTTTTGACGGCTACAAAGCGTCCAAATACTCGAAAAAGTATCTTGCGGAGCATGAACCTGACATCCTGCTGCACCGCGCCGCCAAGAAAACCTTTAACGATATGGGTATCCAGAAGCTGCCCACCGTCAAGAGCTTGCAGGAGGAATACGCCAAACTGCTCTCTGAGAAAAAGGCGGCGTATGCCGACTACCGGCGCTCGCGCGATGAGATGCGTGAGCTGCTCACGCACCGCGCCAACGTGGACAAGATTCTCGGCACAGATGAACGCGAAGCCGAGAAACAAAAAGAGCATGAACAGCGGTAAGCTGCTCACGCTCATAAGCATCCGAAGGATGCGCTGCCGCACAGAATGTGCGTTCAAGGGGGATTGGGGGCTGCTGCCCCTAACAAGCAAAATGAAGCCCGCCGCTGTGCGGGCGGACTTCATTTTTGGCGTTGTGGGTACCACAAGGCATTGCTTGCAAGTAACTCCGTTTCTGATACCCGTGCGGTCAAATGTAGGCGTTGCAATATGTAACATTTCTCTAAATTTGGGGTTTCCGCTCTTGAAAAGATACGGATATTCGTATATAATATAAGCTATAGTTTTTGTTTTTGGGGGTCAAAAGATGGACGGTATAGTGGGATATATCTCAATAAGAGAAGCCTCTTATAAGTGGGACGTGTCGGAGCGGCGCGTGACGCAATACTGCGCGGCGGGACGCATCCCCGGAGTTTCCCGCTTCGGACGCTCATGGGCGATACCGGCAGACGCAGAAAAGCCGAGTGATCCACGAAAAAGCAAGGACAAGGAGACATAATGATGAACCAATTAAAAATCAACAATCGCATTCTGTCAGTCGCCGCTTTCTCCTGCCTCTTTGCCTATCTGCTCTCCTTCGTATTTGAGGGGCAGGTGCTTTACAGTCCGATAGATGCCTTTGGCGCACAGGCAAGTACATTCATCCTTGCAGCCATTGTCGCTCATTTTGTTG
>NZ_JBMNUP010000107.1:0-6528 GCF_050946325.1 Agathobaculum sp.
TTGTAGCCGGCCTTTTCAACTGCTTCGGTCAGCACGGATTCTGCTGGAATTGCGCCCTGGAGAATGGCCTTCTTGCCCTCCAGATCAATGACGGCGTGAACGCCCGGAATGGCCTGCAGCGCCTGCTGCACATGGTCGGCACAGTGCGAGCACATCATGCCTTCGATTTTGATAACTTTTGTCATAGTATGGTCCTCCTTTTTATCTGGTTCGGGCTGCTCTGCCCGGGGAACTACGGTGAAAGGTGCGGCCGCCGTTTTTTCGCTGGGTTTGAAAAAGCGCAGACGCAGCGCGTTGGAAACGACGCAGACCGAGCTCAGGCTCATGGCGGCCGCGCCGATCATCGGGCTGAGTTTGATGCCGAGCGGCAGCCACAATACGCCTGCGGCGATCGGAATGCCGATGCAGTTGTAGAAAAAGGCCCAGAACAGATTCTGACGGATGTTGCGCATGGTCTGGCGGGACAGGCGGATTGCGTCCACCGCGTCCATCAGATCGCTCTTCATCAGCACCACGTCCGCAGAGGAAATGGCAACGTCGGTACCGGCGCCGATGGCGATGCCCACGTCTGCGCGGGCCAGCGCGGGCGCGTCGTTGATGCCGTCGCCCACCATGGCAACTTTTTTGCCCGCGGCCTGTTTTTCGCGCACGACGCGCTCCTTATCCTGCGGCAGTACCTCGGCAACCACGTTGTCAATGCCGAGCTCGGCAGCAATAGCGTTTGCCGTGGCCTGGTTGTCGCCGGTCAGCAGCGTGACTTCAACGCCCAGTGCGCGAAGCTGTTCCACTGCGGCGCGGCTGGTGGGTTTTACAACGTCCGCCACGGCGAAAATACCGACGACCTGCCGGTTGGCGGCAAAATAGAGCGGCGTTTTGCCCGCGGCGGCGAGTTCTTCGCCCAGCGTCTGCGCCGAACGCGGCAGCGCGAGACCGCCGGCCAGCAGCATGCGCCGGTTGCCGGCCATGCAGGGCACGCCGTCTATCGTAGCGGTGACGCCCTGGCCTTCAATGGCCCTGAAATCCGTGGCCTGGCGCTCCTTTGCGCCGTGCTGGCGCGCGTGGCGCACGATGGCGTCGGCCAGCGGGTGCTCGCTGCGCACTTCGAGTGAGAGCGCAAGCGAAAGCAGATCGTCCGGATCGACGCCGAGCGAGCGCACGTCGGTCACAACAGGGCGGCCTTCGGTGACGGTTCCGGTCTTATCCAGGATCACGCTGTTGACATTGTGCAGATTTTCCAGCGCTTCCGCAGACTGGAACAGCACGCCGTTTTTTGCGCCCACGCCTGTGCCGACCATAATGGCGACAGGCGTCGCCAGTCCGAGCGCACAGGGGCACGAAATCACCAGAACGGAAATGGCGCGGGTCAGCGCAAAGGCGGGCGTTTCACCATACAGCAGCCAGACGGCGGCGGTCAGCAGTGCAAGCCCCATAACGATGGGCACAAATACGCCGGCCACTTTATCCGCCAGCTTGGCAATCGGCGCCTTGGACGCGCCGGCCTCTTCCACCAGCCGGATGATCTGGCTGAGCGTGGTATCATCGCCCACGCGGGCGGCCTGCATGACAAAGTAACCGCTTTTGGAGACCGTAGCGCCGATAACGGTGTCTCCCTTGTGTTTTTCCACCGGCATGCTTTCGCCCGTGATGGCGCTTTCATCCAGAAATGCGTTGCCTTCGGTGATCTGGCCGTCAACCGGCACGGACTGACCGCCGCGCACAACAACCAGATCGCCCACGCGCACTTCCTCGATGGGCAGCGAGATTTCTTCGCCGCCGCGCAGTACGCTGGCCGTCTGCGGCCGCAGGTCCATCAGCGCGGCGATGGCTTCGCCCGTTTTGCGTTTGGCGCGCGCTTCAAAATATTTGCCGAGCGTGACCAGCGTCAGAATCATGGCGGCCGATTCAAAATACAGATCGTGCGCATGGTGCGCGGCCGTTGTCAGGTCGCCCGTCGCTGTGGCGTAGCCGATCTGGTACATCGTATACACACCGTACACCAGCGCCGCGCCGGAACCGACGGCGATCAGCGCGTCCATCGTCGGCGCGCGGTGCCAGAGCGTTTTAAACCCGTTGACATAATATTTGCGGTTGACGATAACGACGGGCAGCGTCAGCAGCAGCTGCGTCAGCGCCAGCGCAAAGGCGTTTTCCGGCCCGCGGACAAAGCCCGGCAGCGGCAGGCCGAGCATCGGTCCCATGGAAAATACCATCAGCACAATCAGAAAAACGGCGGAAATCAGAATGCGCGTTTTCATCTCCCGCAGGCCGTCGTCTGCGGGCTGGGGAGCGGAAGCGCGGCGGGCGTCGCCGCCGTCAACGGAAGCGGTATAGCCGCCCGCCTGCACGGCCGCGATGATTTTCTGCGCGTCGCAGACGGTTTCATCATATTGCACCGCCATGCTGCCGGCAAGCAGGTTGACCTGCACCTCGGAAACGCCGGATACGGCAGAGACGCTTTTTTCCACATGGGCGGAACACGCCGCGCAGCTCATGCCGCCGACGCGGAATCGTTGTTTCATACAGGGTTCTCCTTTGCTACCCTCCCCGTGGGAGGGGGGTGTTCTGAAATCAGTATAAAATGGCGCGCACGGTTTGTCAAGTAGTTTGCGGGCGGATTGGGCCGATTATACGCGGGGCGCCGGAGACGCAAACAGGCGGCAGAGGGCATGTGCCCTTCGCCGCCTGCATATTGCTGAAAACCGTCTGTCTGCGCATCCGTCCCAACGGAACAGAGACATGCTTATTCTGAGATGGTGGTGGTAAACGTGAGCGTTTCGCTTTGGCCGGGCTGCAATACCCGCACACCGGCCTTGTTTTCGATCGCGTGGTCCAGATAATCGCCGTCAGGCAGTGTGCTCCACGGCTCCAGGCAGACGTATTTCACGTCAAAATCCTTATACGCGCTCCAAAGCGCAAAATACGGGAAATCCGCAAAGTCCATCGTGACGCGGCGGGGATTTTTCACGCTGCCGATGACCGCGCGGCGGACGGTCAGGCTGTCCAGCATGAGCGCGTCGTCTCTGAAGGTCTGGCGTGTGATGGGCAGCCGGCCGTCCTGGAGCGGGATGCAGCCGTGCTCCTGCGAGAGCAGCACGTTTTCATCGGTAATGATGGGATGCAGCGCGTCAGTCCCCTCAAATGCAACGTAATAATCGGTAATTTGCTCACCTGCGCACAGGCAGATGGCGTAAGCGTCATGTCCGCCGATCTCATAATACATGGGGGTGTCGCTTTGATTGGTTGTGATATGCTCTTTTTTAAGCGACGAACCGTCAAGCGTGTAGCGGATGGTGCAGGTAAAGTCCCAGGGATACATCTTTTTGGTATACTCGTTCTGCGTCAGCGTGAATGCAACGCAGGTATCGCTGAGTCTGTTCGGGGTCCAGGCAAGATCGCGGCCAAAGCCGTGCTGGGTGATTTCGTACTCTTTGCCGGAAACGGTATACTTCTTATCTTTCAGCCGCCCGACAATGGGAAACAGAATGGGCGCGTGGCGCTTCCACACGGCGGGATCGGCCTGCCAGACGTATTCGGTGCCGTCCTTTTTGCTCCGGAAGCCGGACAGCTCGGCGCCGAACTCATTGATGGAGACGACAAATTGGTTGTTTTCCAGAATTTGCATTGCGTACATCCTCCCTTGGGTGTTGATGCTTTCAGCATACCGCCGCAGCAGAACAATGTCAATCGGAGACGGAGAGAATTTCCCGCAGGGCGGCAAGCAGCCGGTCCATCTGTGCGTCCGTGCCGATTGTGATGCGCAGGTAATTGTCAATGCGCGGCAGCTTGAAATAGCGGATAAAAATGCCCCTGTCGCGCAGCGCGGCAAACAGCCCGGCAGCGTCCCGCTGCGGATGGGTGACGAACAGGAAATTGGTCAGCGAAGGGGGGACGAGAAAGCCCAGCGCCCGCAGCGCGTCCGCGGTGCGCTCGCGCGTGGCAACGACCTTGCGGCAGGTCTGCTGAAAATACGCCTCGTCCGCCACGGAAGCCGCGCCTGCGGCCAGTGCGACCGCATCCAGTGTATAAGAGTTGTAGGAGTTTTTGACCGCTTTGAGCGTGGCGATCAGCGTTTCTGAGCCGAGCGCATAGCCGATGCGCAGTCCGGCCAGCGAGCGCGATTTGCTCATTGTCTGCACAACGAGCAGGTTTTCATATTTTTCGATGAGCGGCACGGCGCTCTGCGCACCGAAATCCACATAAGCTTCGTCGATGATGACGACGCAGTCGGCGTTATGCTGCAAAAGCTCCTCCAGCGCCTCAAGCGGCAGGGCGCGTCCGGTCGGGGCGTTGGGGTTGGGCAGGATGACGCCGCCGTTCGGCTTGTCATAGTCGCGGATGTTCACGCAGAAGTTTTCATCCAGCGGCACAGTCTCATACGGGATGCGGAACAGGTCGCACCAGACCGGATAGAACGAATAGGTGATATCCGGATAAAGAATGGGCTGATCCGAGCAGAAGAACGACTGGAACGCAAGCGCAAGCACATCGTCCGACCCGTTGCCGAGGAACACCTGTGTGGGCTTGACACCAAACCGGCCGGCCAGCGCGGTTTTGAGCGCCTTGCCGTTCGCGTCCGGATAGAGGGCGAGCGAGGATGCATCGAAGCTGCGCAGCGCCTGCTGCACGCCCGGCGCGGGCGGGTAGGGGTTTTCGTTGGCGTTTAACTTGATGATATCGCCGCGCTGCGGCTGTTCGCCCGGCACATAGGGGTCGATGCGGCGGAGCTTTTTGAGAAAGGGCTTGTCCATCGGGAAAACTCTCCTTTGCGATTTTCTATCTGCGAATAGTTTATCATGGTAAAGCGAGAAAGTCAAGCCTTGTTTGAGTTCTGCACATACCCGTGTTATAATATGGCTATATGGCTAAGTTTTATAAAACGTGTAAAGACAGCGCAGCGAGGCAGGCATTTGGCACGGCGAACCGAGATGTGCTTCCCGCCGCATCATGATGTTGTGAGGAGAATACCATGTACCAACCCTTAGCAGATAAAATCCGTCCGAAAACGCTGGACGATGTGGTCGGCCAGCGGCACCTGCTGGGCAAAAACGGCCTGCTGCGCCGCGTGATCGAGTCGGGCACCATTCCGAATATGATTTTTTACGGCCCGTCCGGTGTGGGCAAGACCACGGTTGCGTCCATCATCGCAAAGCAGACCGACCGCAGGCTGTATCATCTCAACGCCACCACCGCGGGCATCGCGGATATCAAGGCGATCATTGACGAGCTGGATACCTTCCTTGCGCCCAACGGCGCGCTGGTGTATCTGGATGAGATCCAGTATTTCAATAAAAAGCAGCAGCAGAGCCTGTTGGAGTTTATCGAAACCGGCAAAATGACGCTGATCGCCTCCACGACCGAGAATCCGTATTTTTATGTGTACAATGCGATTCTCAGCCGCAGCACGGTGTTTGAGTTTCAGCCCGTTGAAGCCGCCGATATGCAGCGCGCGGTCGAGCGGGCATTTGCGCTTGCCATCGGGGATAAGGGCACGCCGGTCGAGGACGGCGCTGCGGCTTATATTGCACAGGCGGTCGGCGGGGATGTGCGCAAGGCGCTCGGCGCGGTCGAGCTGCTCGTGCTGGGCGCAGGGGAGGACGGCGTGACGCTGGCGGATGCCCAGCAGGCCGCGCAGCGCTCCAACATGCGCTATGACCGCGACGGCGACAGCCATTACGATATTCTGTCCGCCCTGCAAAAGTCCATCCGCGGTTCGGACCCTGACGCCGCGCTGCACTATCTTGCGCGCCTGCTCGAAGCAGGGGATATGATT
Source organism: Agathobaculum sp. (assembly GCF_050946325.1). Taxonomy (GTDB): domain Bacteria; phylum Bacillota; class Clostridia; order Oscillospirales; family Butyricicoccaceae; genus Agathobaculum. The sequence goes on from NZ_JBMNUP010000107.1 coordinate 5,771, forward strand.
TCGGCCGCGCGGCGCATGCTGGTCATCGCGTCGGAGGATGTCGGACTGGCATATCCGCAGTGCGCGGCGATCGTCAAGGCGTGTGTGGACAGCGCGTTTCAGCTCGGCCTGCCCGAGGCGCGCATCCCGCTCGCGGAGGCGGTCCTCCTGATGGCGACCGCGCCCAAGTCCAACAGTGCGATTCGGGGCATTGATGCGGCGCTCGCCGATGTGCGCGCCGGCAGAACAGGCGATATTCCCGCGCATCTGAAGGATGCGCACTACGGCGGGGCGGCCAAACTGGGGCGCGGGCTGACCTACCGTTTCCCGCATGACTACCCGAACCATTGGGTAGAGCAGCGCTATCTGCCCGACGCGCTCGCCGGTGCAGTCTATTACGAGTTCGGCCCGAACAAAACCGAGCAGGCCGCCCGCGCCTATTGGGATAAGGTCAAGGGCAAGTGATTCAGAATAACGTGGCGATATGCTTGCGGGAACAGCAGGCAGGGGTGTAAACCCACTCGCTGATGCGGCCGGACGTGATGAAATACCGCGGAGGAAGGGGCGCGCAGTGCGGCGCAAGCACGTCGATGACGGTCAGTTTGACTTTCATGCGGGCGGGCAGAATGGATTTGATATAAACGGAAACCGCCGTGCCGGGCGTCAGGTCGCCGCGCGGCTCGGCCAGACCGGACAGGTTGGGCGCAAGCTCTATGAATACGCCGTAAGGCTCGACAGAGCGGACAATGCCGCGCACCGTTTCTCCGGGAGAAAACAAC
>NZ_JBMNUP010000108.1:0-6409 GCF_050946325.1 Agathobaculum sp.
GCGCCACGATTACACAGGCTGTTCAGTATCTGGAAAAGCAGGGGCATTCCGTGATTGGCGGCACCAATGCAGACTTTTTTGTCATGTCCAGCGGTATTCCCATCGGCCTTGTCATTGATAAGGGAACCCTGATTTCTTCCGACGCCTGGCAATATGCAGTAGGCTTTACGGAGGACGGTACGGCTGTTATGGGCCGGCCAACCATGTCCATGCAGGTAGCGGGCGAAAGCGGTACGGTCTCCGTTTCGTATTTCAACAAGACCCGCACCACGGCAGGCGCTTACCTGCTTGATCGAAATTACGATGATTCCACGCACTTTACCGCCAACGGTACCAACATCATTTTGGAGCGGCTGGATGATACGCCCGTTACGGTCAACGGTGAAGTCCGGATGAAGGTTATCAACAAAGGAACCGGCAACAGTCCGCTGACGATTACGGACAATCAGATGGTTCTGACCAAATCCGATGGCGCGAATGTCCCTTCCTGGGTAGATTTTGAGGTTGGCGAAGAAGTAACGCTGCGCGTTACCGCGAACGACAGCAATTGGGCGGATGTGCAGTATGCAGTCGGCGGCAAACTGCTGATTGACGGCGGTTCGGTCACCACCGCAGGTATTGATGCAGCCTCTTCCCGGCGGGCGCGCAGCGCAATTGGCGTAAAGGAAGACGGTACGGTGATATTGTACCAGATTGACGGCAACCAGTCTTCCCACAGCGCTGGTCTGACAGCAGCCGAGCTTGGCAGCGAGCTGCTCAGCCTTGGCTGTGTTCGCGCAATCTGCCTGGACGGCGGCGGTTCTTCTGCCATGGCACTGCGTCAGCCGGGTGATGCGAGTCCTTCGCTGGTCTCCAAGCCCTCAGACGGCGCGCAGCGGGCATGTGCCAACTATATTTTCTTTGTCAATCAGGTGGAATCTGACGGCAGGACGGCGCACGCCGTGCTCACCCCAAGCTATCGTTATATTTTGCCCGGCGCTTCCACCTGGTTTTCCGTCAAGGGGGCTGATGGTTCCTATGGGCCGGCCCCTGCCCCCGATCATCTGACATATTCCGTATCAGATGATCTTGGCACGGTTGCAGAACAAACTTTCACTGCGGGTGAAAACACAGGGACCGCCGTTATCACTGCTACCGACGGCGCGGTTGAAGGTTCCATGCGCATCTGCATTACAAATGCAGTGGATTCGATCGTACTGCAGCGTGACGGCAATTCCGTGAATTCCCTGTCTGTCAAACCAGAGCAAAGCGTTGATCTCAATGCCATTGCCTATCACATCGGCCAGCGTATGTCTGCTATGGATGAACAGTTTACCTGGAAAATTTCGGGAGATATCGGCACAGTTGATAACCGCGGCGTATTTACCGCAGGCAAAACCATGGCCAGCGGCACACTGACCTGTTCTTACGGCAATACGGTCAAATCCATTTCCGTCAATGTTGGCATGGGTGATCCACAGTCTGCGCGAACTGCGGCTGATTTTGAAGCAGGCCAACCCTGCGCAGCTACCGCAGGCATCACGCTTTCCCGCGTATCCGATTATGCTTCGGTCGCCCGCGGCACCGGCTCGCTTCAGGCTTCTTATGATGCCGCCAAAGTTGTGACCGGCACCATTACGCTTCCCGCAACAGACGTATCTGATATGAAGCATTTGACGCTGTGGGCGCGCAGCCAGGGGACGCAAAGTACGCTGACCGCGGTCTTTGCTGACAATGAAGGAAATGAACTAACCGCTCCCCTTTCTGCTGTAACCGAAGCATCGTGGCGGCAGCTCACCGCCGCTGTTCCGGAAGGGGCAAGCAAGCTGACCGGCATCCGTTTTGAGCGCAGCGGCACAGCCGCAGCGGACACGGCGCTCTACCTGGATCAGATTATTGTTTCTGCGCATCACGCCGTTACTAACGCAGATGCACCGGTCCTGCAATTGAAAAACACCTCTCTTTCCATTGATGCAGGCGCCTCTGCCGTCATCAGCGGTACTGCCACGATGGAAAACGGCAAATATCCGGTACGCGCTTCCAATGTTTTTGTCAAGGTCGATGGCAAGGAAGTTTCCGGCGCCGCCGCTATGAGCGGCAGCTCGCTGACTATTACAACCGGTTCGCTGTCAGAGGGCGTACACTGTGTAACCATTGATGTATCCGATGACGCGGGCAACCGTACCCGCGCCGCTGTTACAGTAACCGCTGGAAAGGCTGCGGCCGTCTTTGCGGATACGGATTCCCACTGGGCGCGCGGCTACGCCTCCCTGCTGCATACGCGCGGCATTATGGTGGGCGAGACTGTGGATGGTCAAACCTTCTTCAACCCCGACCGAAACCTGCGGCGCATGGAATTCGCCGTGACCATGGCCCGTCTGCTTGGGCTGGATACTTCTTATTCCGGCGCGATGAATTTTGCCGACGACGCGGAAATCCCCAAATGGGCGCGCGGCGCGGTCTATGCCGTATCGCAGGCGGGTATTATGAAGGGAGAAACGAAAAACGGCAAGCTGTATTTCTCTCCCAAGCAGGATATGACCCGCGCCGAGGTGATGACAGTCATCGGACGCAGCCTGCCGCGCGGGTATGCCGCTGCACCGCTTGCGTATTCTGATGCTTCTTCTATCCCCTCCTGGGCTATCGCACAGACGCAAACTTGTGTTTCGGCAGGTATCATTGGCGGTTACAAGGACAATACGCTGCGCCCTCTTGGAAAAATTACGCGCGGTGAAATTGCCAAGGTATTATCTCTGTTTTAACTTGATTCCGTTTTACTTTGTCCTGTGATTTGGGGCGCTGCAAAAAATGCAGCGTCCCTTTCTATTGTCATTTCTCCCCAATTTTATAACCCTGTTTTGTAGAAAAGTGAAAATTTATAAAGACATCGTTTTTTTCATTGACTTGTTTTGTGTAAAATGATACCATAATGGTAAAGTAATTGCGAACTATGCACAGCCATAAGTCCCCTGGCACAGTGCATAAAATTTTTTATCTCGAAATTATACATATATCGTATACATTAAGAACACAAGGAGGAATTGGCATGAATTTCAAAACCACGCAGGAACATGAAGCTTTACGAGCCAAAATCAGAGAGTTTGCGGAATCCGAGGTAAAGCCATATACTTTTCTCTGGGATAAGGAGAATTACTTTCCGCGTGAAGTTGTTCAGAAAATGGCAGAAAACGGTTGGATGGGCATCCCCTTCCCCAAAAAATACGGTGGCGCCGGGCTGGATGCAATCAGCTATGCCATTGCAGTGGAGGAGCTTTCCCGCGTGGACGGCGGTACCGGCGTAATCCTTTCTGCACACGTTTCCCTTGGCTCCTGGCCGATTTTTGCTTTCGGCACGGAGGAGCAAAAACAGAAATATCTCGTTCCGTTGGCGCGCGGTGAAAAAATCGGCGCGTTTGGTCTGACCGAACCCAACGCGGGTTCTGATGCCGGCGGCACGGAAACCACCGCCGTACTGCAGGGCGATCATTACATCCTTAACGGCGAAAAGATTTTCATTACCAATGGCGGGGAAGCGGATACTTATGTGGTGTTTGCCGTTACCACCCCAGGTATCGGCACAAAGGGCATCAGCGCTTTCATTGTGGAAAAAGGCTGGAAGGGCTTTGAGTTCGGCGATCATTATGACAAGATGGGCATTCGTTCCTCAGCCACTGCCCAGCTTCTGTTCAATGATGTAAAGGTTCCCAAGGAAAATCTGCTGGGTAAGGAAGGACAGGGATTCAAAATTGCCATGGCCACGCTGGACGGCGGCCGTATTGGCATTGCCTCGCAGGCGCTGGGCATTGCGCAGGGCGCGTATGAGAGTGCGGTTGAATACGCCAAAGAGCGTGTTCAGTTTGACAAACCGATTGCATTCCAGCAGTCCATTTCCTTTAAAATTGCCGATATGGCTACCAAGCTGCGGTGTGCCCGCCTGCTGATTTATTCTGCGGCCGAACTCAAGGAGCACCATGAACCTTATGGTATGGAAGCTGCAATGGCCAAGCAGTATGCTTCGGATATTGCACTGGAAGTGACGAACGATGCCCTCCAAATTTTTGGCGGCACCGGATTCCTCAAGGGCATGGATGTGGAGCGCATGTATCGTGATGCCAAGATCACAACGATCTATGAAGGCACGAACGAAATTCTTCGCGTTGTTATTTCCTCTCATATTCTTGGTAAGCCGCCCAAGGAAGCTGCGCCTGCACTGAAGAAGGCCGGTCCTGTTACCGGCGCACGGAAAAAGATGATCCTGAAGGAAGGCTCTGCCCAGGAAAAGGTGGATGCGCTGGTTGCGGGCCTGAAGAAAGACGGCTATGATTTCACGGTAGGTATTCCGATTGATACGCCGATTTCCAAGGCAGAGCGTGTTGTCAGTGCCGGCAAGGGCATTGGCGCCAAGGAAAACATGGCCCTGGTTGAGCAGCTTGCGCAGGCGGCCGGTGCAGCAATCGGGTCTTCCCGTCCTGTGGCAGAAACGCTGCGCTATCTGCCGATCAATCGGTATGTCGGTATGTCCGGACAGAAGTTTATGGGAAATCTGTATATTGCATGCGGTATTTCCGGCGCAGTCCAGCACCTGAAAGGCATCAAGGACGCGTCTACCATTGTAGCAATCAACAAAAACGCCAACGCTCCTATTTTCAAAAACTGCGATTATGGTATTGTTGGCGATGTGCTTGAAATCCTTCCTCTGCTCTCCGCCGCGCTTGATACCGGTGAAAAGCAGCCTGCGCCGCCCATGCAGAAAATGAAGCGCGCCACGCCGAAGAAGGAACGCCCGCCCTACAAGACCTATGTGTGCAGCGGCTGTGGTTATGAATATGATCCTTCCATCGGCGATCCCGATGCCGATGTAGCGCCTGGCACGCTGTTTGAAAAGCTTCCCGAGGACTGGGTCTGCCCAGAGTGCGCGGAATCGAAAGAGAATTTCATCGAGGCATAAGCCGATGTATCTACTATAAAGGAGGATTTGATTATGCATTGTGTAAGAAAAGTTACCGATGATCTGTACTGGGTCGGTGCTAACGATCATCGTTTGGCATTGTTTGAAAACATTCATCCGATTCCCAAGGGTGTCTCTTATAATGCCTATCTGCTGCTGGATGAACAGACTGCTCTGTTTGATACCATTGACTGGTCTGCATGCCGTCAGCTGCTGGAAAATATTCAGTATCTGCTGAATGGAAAACCGCTGGATGTGCTGGTTATCAACCATATGGAACCCGACCACGGAGCTTCCATTGAAGAAATTCTGTTGCGCTATCCAAATGTCAAGGTTATCAGCACAGAGAAATCTTTTATGCTGATGCGCCAGTTTGGTTTTGATATTGACGGGCACGAACTGATTGAGGTGCAGGAGGGCGATACCTATTGCTTTGGCAAACATACCATCACCTTTGTGGCGGCTCCGATGGTACATTGGCCTGAAGCGATGGTCACATTTGATACAACCAGCGGCGTACTGTTTTCCGCGGATGCATTCGGCTCTTTCATCGCACTGGACGGTAAACTGTTTGCCGATGAGGTCAACTTTGACCGCGACTGGATTGATGAGGCCCGCCGCTACTATACCAACATTGTTGGGAAATACGGTCCTCATGTGCAGTTTTTGCTGAAAAAAGCCGCTGGCATTCTGGACCAGATCAAGTTTATTTGTCCGCTGCACGGTCCGGTTTGGCGCAGCGATCTGGGCTATCTGATTGACAAATATCAGCACTGGAGCACCTACGAACCCGAAGAAAAGGCAGTGATGATTGTTTACGCTTCCATGTATGGCAACACGGAAGCCGCAGCGCAGGCTCTGGCCGCCAAACTGGCGGAACGCGGCATTACCAATACGGTACTTTACGACGTATCCAACACCCATGTCTCTTATCTGATTTCGGAAACTTTCCGTGTCAGCCATATCGTTCTGGCATCTGTAACCTATAATCTGGGCATTTATCCAGTTATGCACAACTATCTGGCAGACATGAAGGCCCTTAACTTGCAGAACCGCACCTTCGCGATTGTGGAGAACGGTTCCTGGGCATGCAAATCAGGAGACCTGATGCAAAAGTTCCTGGACGAAGAGATGAAATGCATGACGGTTCTTAACGAACGTCTCTCTTTGGCCTCTTCGCTTGGTTCGGACAAGGAAGATGAGTTAAACGCATTGGCCGATGCCATTGTAGATAATATGAACGAAGCTTAACTGCAAACAGTGAGAAGTCCGGGGGCACCTACGCCTCCGGACTTCTTGTATTGGATGAAATGCCGCTCTGATGCAGCATGCAAACCGATAGAAATGCCAAAACAAGGCAGCGCGAAATGCACATACCAGACCAGACGAACCAGCAAAACCGCAAAGCAATATGAGTGGCCTCCGGAAATAGATATTCGATTTTCTGGCACGCCTGTATAAATCACGGCTCGGCCTGCCCCT
>NZ_JBMNUP010000109.1:0-6321 GCF_050946325.1 Agathobaculum sp.
CGCCAAATCGTAAAACCGGTTGATGAGGTTGGTAATCGTCGTTTTGCCCGCGCCCGTCGCGCCGACAAAGGCGACCTTCTGCCCTGGCTCTGCATAGAGCGAAACATCGTGCAGCACGATTTTTTCCGGATCATAGCCAAAGTCGACGTCGAAAAAGCGCACGTCTCCCTTCACCTGCGTATAAGTGACGGTCCCATCCTCGTGCGGATGTTTCCATGCCCAGATGTTGGTTTTTTCCGGTGTTTCGGTCAGCGCGCCGTCCGCGCCGTATCTGGCGTTGACGAGCGTAACATAGCCGTCATCCACCTCGGGCGTTTCATCCATCAGCGCAAAAATACGCTCCGCGCCGGCCAGCGCCATAACAATGGCGTTAAACTGCTGCGAAATCTGCGTAACCGGCTGCGTGAACGACTTGGTCAGCTGCAAAAAGGAAGCGATGACACCGATGGTGATGCTCTGCCCCACCGCGCCCGAAAGCGCAAGCGCGCCGCCAACCACCGCAACCAGCACATACAGCAGATTGCCGATGTTGCCCATAATCGGCATCAGAATATTGGCAAACGTATTGGCGTTTTTCGCGCTTTCGCGCAACGCGTCGTTCAGTTCGTCAAACTGCTGCTTGCACCTGTCCTCGTGGCAGAACACCTTGACAACCTTCTGCCCGCCAATCATCTCCTCAATAAAACCGTTCACTTTGCCAAGCGCGGTCTGCTGTTCAAGGAAATATCGGGCGGAATTTCCGCCAATCTTACGGGTAACAACAATCATCACCGCAACGCCCAGCAGCACAAACAGCGTCAGCCACACGTTGGTATACAGCATGGCGGCCAGCACCGCCACAATCGTCACCAGCGACGAAAACATCTGCGGCACCGACTGGCTGAGCATCTGCTGCAGCGTATCGGTATCATTGGTGAAATGGCTCATCAAATCGCCGTGGGTATGGGTATCAAAATAGCGGATCGGCAGGGTCTGCATATGGGCGAACATCTCATCACGCACTTTTTTCAGCACGCCCTGCGAGATGGAGACCATCAGCCAGTTGTACAGGAACGTGGACAGAATACCCACGCCGAAAACCACCGCCATCTGCGCGATCGCGCGCAGCAGTCCCCCAAAAACAGGCGCGTCCTCCAGCAGCAGCGGCGCGATATAATCGTCAATCAGCGTACGCAGGAACATCGAACCCGCAACGCCCGCTACCGACGAAAGCAGAATGCAAACCAGCACCACGGCAAACTGCGCCGCATACCCCCTGCCGATATAGCGCAGCAGGCGGTTTAACGTCTTGCCCGGCGTCTTGCTGCCGCGGCCGCCGCGCATGCCGCGCGGTCCGTGCGGACCGCCCTTCATGTGTCCCGACATCAGTCCTCGCCTCCCTTTTTCTGCTGCTGGTGGTAAATTTCCTGATAAATGGCGTTATGCGCCAGCAGCTCCTCATGGGTGCCGACCGCCTGAATCCGTCCGCCGTCCATAATCACAATCTGGTCGGCGTCCTGTACGGAGGTTATCCGCTGCGCAATAATGATCTTGGTCGTATCCGGAATCTCTTCGGCAAACGCTTTGCGGATCAGCGCGTCCGTTTTGGTGTCCACCGCGCTGGTCGAGTCATCCAGAATTAAAATTTTGGGCTTCTTCAGCAGCGCGCGGGCAATGCACAGGCGCTGCTTCTGTCCGCCCGATACATTTGTGCCGCCCTGTTCAATATAGGTATCATAGCCCTTGGGCATCTGCTCAATAAACGCATCCGCCTGCGCCAGACGACATACGCGCCGCAGTTCCTCGTCCGTTGCCGTTTCATTGCCCCAGCGCAGGTTCTCCTTTATGGTGCCGGAAAACAGCACGTTCTTCTGCAGCACCATGGCCACCTCGTCGCGCAGCGCTTCAATATCGTACGCGCGCACATCGGCGCCGCCGACCCGAACCGAGCCTTCCGTCACATCATACAGCCGCGGAATCAGCTGCACCAGCGTCGATTTGGACGCACCCGTGCCGCCCAGAATGCCCACGGTCTGCCCCGCCTGAATGTGCAGGTTGACATCCTCCAGCGCCATCCGTCCGCCCGCGCCCTGATAGCTGAAACGGACGTTTTCAAATACAATATCGCCGCTTTTGACCTCGGTCAGCGGTTTTTCCGGATTGTGCAGGTCGGGTTTTTCCGAAAGCAGCTCGGCAATACGCTCCGCGCTTGCGCGCGACATGGTGATCATCACAAACACCATGCCCACCATCATCAGGCTCATCAAAATCTGCATGGCATAGGCAAACAGGCTGGTCAGGTCGCCCGTGGTCATGCTGCCGCCCACAATCAGCCGCGCGCCGAACCAGGAGATCAGCAGCATGCATGCATACATGCAGAACTGCATCAGCGGCATCAGTCCGCACATCAGCTTTTGCGCGCGGGAAAATTCGCGGTACAGCAGGCCGGAAACGCCTTTGAATTTTTCGGTTTCATGCTGCTCGCGCACATATGCCTTGACCACGCGGATGCCGCCCACGTTTTCCTGCACAACCGTATTCATCCGGTCATAAATCTTGAACACACGCTCAAACACCGGCCCGACCAGCCGCATCAGCACGCCCATTCCAACCGCCAGCACGGGCAGCACCGCCAGAAAAATCAATGCGATACGGCTGTTCATCCGGAAAGCCATAAACAGCGCCGCCGCCAGCATGACCGGACAGCGCACCGCAATGCGCGTACACATCTGGAACGCATTCTGTACATTGGTCACATCGGTCGTCAGGCGGGTGACGATTGAGCCCGTTGAAAACCTGTCGATATTGGTAAAGGAAAAGTCCTGCACGGCGTAATACATATCGTGCCGCAGGTTGCGCGCAAACCCCGTAGATGCACGGGCGGCATAAGTGCCTGCCGCCGCGCCGAATACCAGCGCAAGCAGCGCGCACACAACCAGAAGCAGACCGTACTTCCCAATTTCCTGCATGTTGCCCGCATCAATGCCGCGGTCAATCAGCAGCGCCATTACCGCCGGAATGATGACCTCCATCACCACTTCCAGCACAACGAAAAGCGGCGTAAGCAGCGCATCGCGCCTGTATTCCCGCACACTTTTCAGCAACTGTTTTATCATAGTGTCTCCTCCAAAGTTCGGCTCTGATGTGTCTCCAGGTTGGCGCATATTTTCCGGCTGACCGCAAACCACGTTTCCAGATCGCGCGCGTCAACCCCTTCGCGCATGATGGTTTCATTGACCGCAATGCTCTGCTGAATACGCTCATCCAGATCGCGGGCGCGTTCGGTCAGCACCAGACGCTTGAGCCGTGCGTCATGCGCAACCGGTTCGCGGCAGATCAGGCCGTGCCGCTCCATCAGCTGCAAAATGCCCGTCGCAGTCGAACGCCGCATGCGAAACGCCCGTTCAATATCGCGCTGAAAACAATCACCGTTCTCCTCTGATACAAGCAGGTAGTGAATGATGATTGCCTGCATCCGCGTGATGCTCTCATCTCCACATGTTTTGCTCATGCAGGCGGTCTGGCGGCTGAGCAAGTTGCTGAGCATACCGATCTGCGCGCCGATGCGCGTTTCTATCCGTTCTCCCACTCTGTTAGCCTCCTTACAATCAGCGTGCTAACTATTATAAACCCTGAAGCTGCAATGTCAACCGTGTTCACAAAAAATTCAAAAAAACAGTCTCCCCCGCAGGAGAGACCGCAAAAGACCCTTGCATTGCTTAACTGCTCTTCATTTTTCATCACCCGCCGCAGGCTGATACGGTTTCTCCAGAAACATATCCCGCAAAAAACGGCGACCGGTTTCCGTTCGAAAAATACGCTCGCATGCTGCGCGGCAGGTTTGCTCCGGCAAATTCTGCTCATGCGCATTCACCAGAAAATCCGCTTCAAACAGAATACGCAGATCGGTATCCTCACCTGCGCCGTAAGTATGGTGGTGCGCAATCAGCCAGCACACGCGCGCCAGCTCCTGTTCATCTGCACCGGCCTGCCGCAGCATGGGCGCGGCCACCGCCGGCCCCTCTTTTTCCTGCCAGATGCCTGCCGGCGAGCCGTGTCTGCGCTCTGCCTGATGGATGCCGATATCATGCAGCAGCGCCGCGGCCTCCAGAACATTCTGCTGATGCGCGTCCAATCCCTCGCTTCGTCCGATCAGCCGGCAAAAAGCGTACACTTTCATCAGGTGCTGCACTCTGCGCGCGTCACCCGCGTCGTATGCGATGGCCGCAGCCGCCACTTTTTCCAGATTCACCATCATTTGTCCTCCTGTCGTTCAGGCACAGCCTTCACAGGCCTTCCCAGCGGTATTTCTCCATATCCACTCTACCGTCCGCTGTAAACGCAACGCCGTCCGCCTCCAGCAGTGCGCGCTGCACGTCTGCACCCCCGAAAGCAAAGGCCGGAGACGTCCGTCCATCCTTTGTCACCACGCGGTAGCAGGGAATCCCTTCCGGATCGGGATTGGCATGCAGCGCATACCCCACCACCCGCGCCCACCGCGGATTGCCTGCCAGCGCAGCCACCTGGCCGTAGCTTGCCACCGTGCCGCGCGGAATGCGCCGGACAACCTCGTAAATCCGCTCAAAACTGTTTGCCATTTTTTCACGCATCCCCCTTCCTTTCCATTATATCAAGTCAATCTGCCGATTTCCACCTGTTTTATCTCACAAAAAACTGTATATTTTTAACGCGCTAAAGTATTGCGCTCCTCCGCAAAATACTGTATAATGATTAAGCACTACTGCAAGTATATCCGCTGTTCCGTGCTTTTCCCCCATGTTTTTTCAAAGCGCGGAAGCAGAAATCGTAAGGAGGACAATCAAAATGGCACTTACCAATTCCTACCTGAAGAGCGTGTACGACACGGTCCTCAAGCGTAACCCGAATGAGCCGGAATTCCAGCAGGCCGTTCTCGAAGTACTCGAAAGCTTTGAGCCGGTTGTGGAAGCCCGTCCCGAACTGGAGAAAAACGGCATCATCGAGCGCATCGTCGAGCCTGAGCGCATGTTCATGTTCCGCGTTCCGTGGGTAGACGATCAGGGCAAGGTTCAGGTCAACCGCGGCTTCCGCGTGCAGTTCAATTCGGCCATCGGTCCTTATAAGGGCGGTCTGCGTTTCCATCCGTCCGTCAATGCATCGGTTATCAAGTTCCTTGGTTTTGAACAGTGTTTCAAAAACAGCCTGACCAGCCTGCCCATGGGCGGCGGCAAGGGCGGTTCGGACTTTGACCCCAAGGGCAAGTCGGACGCCGAGGTCATGCGTTTCTGCCAGTCCTTTATGACCGAGCTTTCCAAGCACATCGGCCAGTTTACCGACGTACCCGCCGGCGATATCGGCGTTGGCGCGCGCGAAGTTGGCTTTATGTACGGCCAGTACAAGCGTCTGAGCAACGAGTTCACCGGCGTACTGACCGGCAAGGGCCTGTCCTACGGCGGCTCGCTTGCCCGCACCCAGGCAACCGGCTACGGCCTGTGCTACTATATGAAGGAAATGCTCGCATACAAGGGCACCTCTTTTGAGGGCAAAACCGTTGTCATTTCCGGTTCCGGCAACGTTGCCATCTATGCGGCCGAAAAGGCTGCCCAGCTTGGCGGCAAGGTTGTTACCCTTTCGGATTCCAACGGCTTTATCTATGACCCCAACGGCATTAATCTGGATATCGTCAAGGATATCAAGGAAGTCAAGCGCGGCCGCATCAAGGAATATGCCGACCGCGTTGCCGGCAGCACCTACACCGCAGGCCAGCGCCCGTGGGGCACCCCGTGCGATATTGCACTGCCCTGCGCCACCCAGAACGAGCTGAACGAGGATGACGCCAAGGCATTGATTGCAGGCGGCTGCAAATTTGTGGCCGAAGGCGCCAACATGCCCTCTACCCCCAAGGCGGTCACCGCTTTCCTGGAAAACGGCGTATTCTTCGGCCCTGCCAAGGCGGCCAACGCCGGCGGTGTTGCCACTTCCGGTCTGGAGATGAGCCAGAACTCGCTGCGCCTGTCCTGGTCGTTTGAAGAGGTTGACGCACGTCTGCATGATATTATGGTCAACATTTTCAAAACCTGCGTCACCGCGGCTGAGAAGTACGGCCATAAGGACAACCTCGTCATGGGCGCGAATATCGGCGGCTTTGAAAAAATTGCCGACGCCATGCTGGCGCAGGGCGTTTGCTGAGTCCCTTTTCCGCTTTCACCTGAACAGAAAAGGCTTCGGAACAATGTTCCGAAGCCTCAGCTTGTCGAAAAAGTCCAGCTACGGCTGGGCTTTTTCGCATGTATATGGTAAAATGCGGATGGGTGATGAAAGATGCTGGAACGAGGGAAACTGGACCGAGGTATCGTAGAAATT
>NZ_JBMNUP010000110.1:0-6316 GCF_050946325.1 Agathobaculum sp.
CCCGCGCATACCAGAATCAGGTTTTTCGTATATATCATTATAACGGCCCCCTTGTGCTGGACTTTTCATACAAATTCCATTACACTATATGTTGTCACCGCAATCCTAAGAACACAGGAGCAACCGAATGAGCAAATTAATCCCCGATCTGGTTTTCCAGTCGATTTACGATATTACCCCGCAGCAGCTGCTGGCGCGCGGTGTACGCGGCGCGCTCATTGACCTGGACGGCACGATGGCTTCGCACTGCGACCCGCTGCCGCCCGAACCGCTTACGCCGTTTATCCGCAGTCTGCAAAACGCGGGCCTGCGGGTGCTGATTTTTTCCAACAACCGCCGCACGCGCGTCTCCCGCTTCTGCGCCGCGCTTGGCGTGGATTTTATCTGCCGCGCCGGCAAACCCTTTCCGCGCGGATTCCGGCAGGCCGCAGCGCAGCTCGGCCTGCAAGCCGATGCGCTGGCCGTTATCGGCGATCAGATTTTTACGGACGTTTTGGGCGGCAATCTTGCCGGCGCATTGACCTGTTATGTGGAAACGCTTGACCGGCGTTTTTTCTGGGTCAACCTCCGCTATCAATTTGAGCGGCGGTTTATTGCGCGCGGACGAAAAAAAATGGAGGACGGCACACAGCATGAGTAAAGCACGATTCGGCCCTGCCGGCAACGCGGAATCCTTTGCCGCAGCGGGCTATAAAAAGAGCGAGGACGCGCCTGCCTGGCTGGCCGCGCAGGGGCTGAACGCCTATGAATATCAATGCGGGCGCGGCGTACACGTCGGCGCGGAAACGGCCCGCAAAATCGGCGCGGCCGCAGCCGCACACGATGTGCAGATGAGCGTTCACGCGCCGTATTTTATCAATCTCTCCTCAGAGGAACACGAGCGCATGAAAAAAAATATCGGCTATGTGCTGGATACCGCGCAGGCAGCCGCGCATCTGGGCGCCGTCCGCATGGTTGTCCATTGCGGCGGACAGGGCAAGCTGACGCGTGAGCGCGCCATGCGCAATACGCATGAAAATGTCCGCAATATTCTGCGCGCACTCGATCAGGCGCACCTGACCGGCTGCACCGTCTGCCTGGAAACCATGGGCAAAAAAAGCGTGCTCGGCTCTGCCGAAGAGGTCTGCGAGCTGGTGGCGGCGGACGACCGTCTGCTGCCCTGCATTGATTTTGGCCACCTGAACTGCCGCACGAACGGCGGCATGTCCACGCGGGAAGATGTTGCCCGACTGTTCGATTGGATGGAAAATACGATTGGCGTTGCCCGCACACGCATGCTGCACGCGCATTTTTCGCACATTGAATATAATGCCAAGGGCGAAGTCCGGCATCTGACTTTTGCGGATACCGTTTACGGTCCGGACTTTCTGCCCGTCGCGCAGGAGAGCGCCGCGCGCGGCTATACGCCGGTATTCATCTGCGAATCGGCCGGTACGCAGGCCGAAGACGCAGTGGTTATGAAGAATTTATTCAGCAAGGAGATAGAAAAATGAAAAAAATTCTGCTTGTTCACGGCCCCAACCTCAACCTGACCGGCCTGCGCGAGCCGGGCGTTTACGGCACGGAAACGCTCGCCTCCATCAATGCGGAAGTTGTTTCCAAATGCGTCCGTCTCGGCATGGAGTGCGATGTCTTCCAGTCCAATTCGGAAGGCGCGCTCATCGACCGAATCCACGCTGCGCGCGAGGACTGCGCCGCCATCATCATCAACGCGGGCGCATACACGCACTACAGCTACGCGCTGCGTGACGCGATCTCGGCCGTGTGCCTGCCCACTGTGGAGGTTCACATGTCCAATGTCTATAAGCGCGAAGAATTCCGGCATCATTCGGTTATCTCTCCCGTGTGCGCCGGCGTAATTGCCGGTTTCGGCAAACACAGCTATCTGCTGGCAGTGGACGCGGTAAAGGCGGTCATCGGATGAGAAAGCACGAACTATCGGCTATGCTGGCCGAAGCGCCCTATGACGCGCTGGTGCTGACCCACGAAATCAGCCGCCGGTATGCAACCGGTTTTCATTCC
This sequence comes from Agathobaculum sp., assembly GCF_050946325.1. Taxonomy (GTDB): domain Bacteria; phylum Bacillota; class Clostridia; order Oscillospirales; family Butyricicoccaceae; genus Agathobaculum. The sequence continues at coordinate 2,023 of NZ_JBMNUP010000110.1, forward strand.
ACCGCGGGCGCCGTTTATCTGTCCGCCAAACAGGCCGTATTTTTCACCGATTTCCGCTATATTGAAGCTGCGCGCGCCGCAATTTCGGATTTTGAAGTGCGTGAAATCGGCATGCAAAGCTATTCTGCCGCCATCAATGAGCTGATCGCACAGGACGGCGTCCGCAAAATCGCGCTGGAGGACAAAACGCTGACGCATGCGGAATATATGTCCTGGGCATCCGCCCTGCACGCGGCTGCGGCGCGGCTGGAAGATGGGCTGGAGCGCCTGCGTGTCTGCAAGGAAGACGAAGAAATCGGCCGCATTGTGGCTGCGCAGCGCATTGCCGAACAGGCGTTTGACGAAGTACTGAACGATATCCGCGCAGGTGTGACGGAAAAAGAGATTGCCGCGCGGCTGACCTACCTGATGCTGCATTACGGGGCGGAAAACATGTCGTTCGACCCGATTGTGGTATCGGGTACAAACAGCTCTAAGCCGCACGGCGTACCCGGCGATAAGGCCATCGCATCCGGAGACTTTGTCACCATGGATTTCGGCTGCATCGTTGAAGGCTATTGCTCGGATATGACGCGCACAGTCGCCGTGGGCCATGCGACTGATGAGATGCAGCAGGTGTATGACACCGTGCTGAACGCCCAGCTTGCCGGCATCGCCCGCTGCAAGGCCGGCGTTTTGGGCAGCGATGTGGACGGCGCCGCCCGCCGCGTCATCGAGCAGGCCGGTTACGGAGACGCTTTCGGCCATGGATTCGGACACGGCGTCGGTCTAGAAATCCACGAAGCGCCCGTAGCTTCTCCGCGCGGCGAGGCACCGCTGCCTGCGGGTTCGGTCGTCACCGCAGAGCCCGGCATTTATCTGCCCGGAAAATTCGGCGTGCGCATCGAGGATATGCTGTATGTCATCGAGGACGGCTGCATCAACCTGACGGAAGCGCCCAAAGCGCTTATCGTTCTGTGATTGCGCGTCTGACCCAACCGGCCTGTGCGGCCGCGCTGCTGGCCGGTTTAGAGCAGCCCATGCTGTGGTCCTATCTGGCTGGCCGCATGGGAGAGGCGTTTGCAGATGACGCGGTGCAGCCGCAGGCCGTGCTGGTCCGCGTGGGCGATTTCCGTTTTCTTGCCGGCGCGCCCAGCGCGGCATTGGTTGATTTTCTTGCCGCAGAGCAGGCAGCATTTTCCATTGCCGTGCCCTGCGCCCCGGGCTGGTCCGTTCTTATCGCCAGCCGCTGTCCGCAGGCCCAGCCTGTCACCCGCTATGCGTTTGAAAAGCGCCGCGCTTTCGAGCCGGACCGGCTGCGCCGCTTCGTCTCCGCGCTGCCCGCCGGATATACGCTGCGGCGGATGGACCAGCCGCTGCACCAGGCTGCCGCCAGCCGGGACTGGAGCCGCGATCTGGTCTCGCAGTATCCGAGCTTTTCCGATTATCGCATGCATGGAGCTGGTTTTGCGGCGCTATATGGCGCAGAGCTGGTATGCGGCGCCTCCAGCTATGCCGACTGGCCGGGCGGTATAGAGATAGAAATTGACTGCCACCCTGCGCATCGCCGCAAGGGACTGGCGCGCGCCTGCGCGGCCGCGCTGATTCTGGACTGTTTATCCCGCGGCCTGCTGCCCTGCTGGGACGCGGCCAATCCCGTTTCCGCCCACCTTGCCCAAACGCTGGGATTTGTGCCCGCAGGCCCCTATACGGCCTATGAAATGAAACAATAAAACAGCCGCAGGCTTTGCCTGCGGCTCAGTTTATCTATGCAGTTTACTCGTCGTCAATTTCCAGGTAATCGGCCAAATCCTTAAACAGGGCGGTCGGGTCAACATCGTCCTCCAGTACAATCTGAAGCGGCTCGTTGAGCGAGAGCAGGAACATGCCGAGCAGACTCTTGGCGTCTACCATGCCGCTCTTGCCGTGAATCCAAATGTCAAATCCATACTGGCACACAATGCTGTTAATCTTCTGGATGTCCTCCGTATTCTTTACGCGAATGCCTCTTGTCATATCAAATACCTCCTTTTATAAATACACCACTTATTTTCGCTATCATTATAGCATAAAACAACGAAAAGAAACGCTTTTTTTAGCGTTCTTTGCATTTTCAGCGTTTTTTGTCTTTCTATGCAGATCCAGTCAGCATATTCTGGTCACTCTGCACAACTTCTACCTGCCATTTGCGAATACACAAAAAGCAGCCTGTATCACAGGCTGCTTTTTTATCCGCACAGCCGGCCCCACACCCGCCATGCATCTGCCCCCACGGGGCTTTCTACTGCTCTATCCCAATGCGGTTTCCGTCTATATACACCGCGGCAATTTCCTCTGTACGCAGGAAACGCCGGCTGTATCCCGCTGCCTGATAGGCATAATGCGCCTCAAACCGCTCCGTCTCCGACCCGACCGTTCGGGTGCTGCTGGAGCCTTCCGAAGCCGTCGCAAGCATCCCGCCATCCTTCAGCAGAATGGAGACCTTCGGCCGCGGACGGAAAAACGAGTCCTCCTCCTCAACCGGACGGGCACCCTCCAGCACCACGCCAAGCGGAGACACCGTGATGTGGCTGACGGACACGCCGTCTTCCACTTCCAATGCCAAATCGCTTTCATACCCCTTTGCGCTCTTGGCGCTGAACGTGAACGTCCACTTCCCTCCGGTTGCCGGCAGCGTCTGTGCATATACTATCTGCATGCGCAAATATGGCAAATCCGCTTCGCACAGACCGGAAAACACCGCTCCATTGAGTATATCGCTGCTGCCATGCAGCCAATACTCCTTGCCATACTCCGGCAAAAGCGTTTCACCGGTGCGCGTATCCAGCAGCGACACAATATCCCCGTAAACGCCCTCCGTCGGGTTGTAAGCGGGCGTGCGGAGCAAAAGTGTCAGCATGTTCTCTTCCAGGTGCAGGCCCGCAAAAGAAATCTCTGGAAATTCTTTTGCCCGCGGCAGTGCGGCCGAAGCGTCCGTAACGGGCAGATATGCATCTTCCCGCAGCGAATCCTCCTGTTCCTCCGGGTTGGCAACCGAATGCTCACGATACATTTTCTCCAGGTCAATATCGGCGGTCAGCGTTTCGCTGGCGCTGTGAAAAACAGCCGGCCCGACGGTCAGCATCAGTTCACAGTCCCCCGGGTCTTTGATCATATCAAACTCTCCATAGGAATACTGCACCGTGCCGTTTTCTTCCATTCCGCTTTGCCACGAGGCACTGTCTACGCTCCGCTTTCCATCGCGCACCAGCTCAATATCATTATAGTCCAGCATGCCGTCCAGCGGCTTGCCGTCTTCACGCTGGGTGGAGCAGATAACGGCCACGCCGTTTTCCGTGACAATTGCATCATGCAGCGTCATGGTATAGCCGTCCACCGTCTGGCCCGCCTGCAGCGGCGTCGTCAAATCTTCCGGCACAATGACATTCTGCCCAAACAGGGCTGTCCATGCATCCGAAAGATGAAACACGGCGGCAGCCGTTACGGTAAACAGGACGGCCGCAGCCACGGCAATCACCGCAACCCGATGCGGACTGCGCAGCGGCATCTTCCTTCCTCTGCGGGCGCGCTGTTCGTTCACTGCCGCACCAATATCGTACATCGGCGTTTCAATCTGATCCAACGCCTGCCGAATCCGTCTTTCATCTGGCGTTAGATTCATAACTTCTCCTCCTTCCCTCCGAAGTATCCTGCAAAAGCAGCGCCAGCTTTTTGCGGGCGCGCTCATACCGTTTGCGCAGGGTCGCGGCCGGCTTGCCATAAATCACGGCAAGCGCGTCAAAGCTGCGTTCTTCAATCACGCGGCCATATACCAGCGCCCGCTGCTCAGGCGCAAGCTGCTCCAGCGCCTGCCGCAGCTCTTCCCCAATATAATCAGTCTCGGTCCCTTCGGCCGGCGGCGGAATCATATGGAGTTTGCGCTGCCGCAGCAAGTCAACGCAGGTATGGTAAGCCAGGCGATACAACCATGCGCCCAGATTGCTGCCCGCCTGAAAGCGGCTGCGGTTATCATAGGCCTTGATGAAGGTGGTCTGCACTGCGTCCTGCGCGTCATGGTAGTCACACAGGATGTGGTGGCAATACCGCAGAAGCGGCTGGCCATACAGGGCAATCACATCGGCCAGCGCCTGCTCGCTGCCGCTGCAAAACAGTTCATCGAGCTTATGTGCGTCCATTCTGCCGCCTCCCTTAAAGAACATGTTCACTTTTAATAACGTACAAGCGCTTCATTTTGTGACACATTTTCAAAATATGTTTCCATTTTGTTACCCTTCTGAGGAGAAGCGAAAAAAAATCCAAATTGCTTTTAGCGCTT
>NZ_JBMNUP010000111.1:0-6275 GCF_050946325.1 Agathobaculum sp.
TCGTAACCGTCGAGCCGTTTACCAGTACGCCGGTCCATGCGGTGCCGGTGATATCCACGTTGGACAGCTTGCTGTCCGTGGACTCGTAGAACTGTACGCCATGCTTGGCTTTATGATTTTCGTCCACAAGCTTGGCGTTCTGGATGGTGACGTTGTCGCCGATAACCTCAAAAATGGAGTTGACCGGAGGCTTGCCGTCAGTACCCGTGGCGTCGGTAACCAGCTTGATGGTGTGATTGCCGCCGTCAAAGATAACATTGTTTTTGTCAATCACAATCTTGTCGCTGATCTCTACATCCTTCAGCAGCTTAATCGTGCTGTTTGCGGAAGCTGCGGCCAGCGCGGTATTCAAATCGGTATAACCGGTGGTCTCGCCGTCAACCGTAACGGTTGCAACCGCAGTGTTTTCCGGATTCGTTGCCAGCAGCTCGATGGTGGACAGGTGGCCGATGGTGATGGCAAGCTGGTCCTCGCCCACATCTTTAGTAGTCAGCTTTTCTACATAAACCTTGCTACCATTTTCGTTGGTTACATACCAGGCAACCGTGGCGTCGCCCTTCGGAACGGTAATGGTTACCGTGCCGTTGCTTTCGCCGTAGGGCAGCAGATTCTTTGCGCCCGCCTGAACGGAAACGGTGTAGGAAGCCTTGACGTTATCGTCCCCTGCAACGGTATTCTTCTGAACCTTAATCACAACGTCGCCATTGGTCGTCGTGCCGACCTTGTCCAGCGCCGCGGCATCCAGCTTAACCGTGCCTGCATCAGTTGTCACCGACAGGCTGCTCGCATTTGCAAGGGACTGCGCGGTTTCCTTGGTGACGGTCAGATTGACGGTGTCAGCCGTGTTTCCGCCCTCGTTGGAAAGGTCGAGGGAAACATCATATCCCTTTACCTCAGAGCCTTCCTTGTCGCCCTCAATCGAAGCGTTCGGCTTGAAATCGCCTTCCAGCGTGGCAGACTGAGTGGAATCCTGTACTGCACCCTTGTCTACAACCAGCTTGCTGTCCATCTTCTGAACGGTGTAGTTGCCCTGCTCATCAGGTCCTACGCACTCATAGTTCGGGGCTACATAAGCCGATACATCAGAGGAGAACGTGCCGCCGGTAACAATAACATCACGCTTTACGGACGGTTTGTCGTCTGGCTTCATATACAAACGTACTGCTTGATTATTTGCACTGCTAAATGTACCGTCAGAGATATTTAGAGTGATGTCACGATCGTTATACCCGCTTTCAATATAGATCGCATCCCCTGTTAAGGTCAGCGATCCGTCGATAGCACCGGTATAATATTCATCAGGCTCGACCTTAGGACCGGAAGAAGATATTTTAGTCCCATTGCCACGAATAACAACATTGCTTCCCTTCACTACAACAGCAGTGGGGGCGCTAATTTCGCTGTTATCAATGGTTAAGGTACCACTTTTGGGTGGATAATAAATACCTAATGCTTCGTCGCTGGTCAATGTACTATTTTGGATGGTGACATTAGAGTTGCTCGTCAGTCCCTGCACAGCAAGGGTCTGAGTGCGAGACTTCAAAGTTACGTTTTCCAGCGTCAAAGTCAAATTGTTGCATTGTTTATAAGCATAAAGCCCGTCACTGTAGTCTCCTTCGGTAAAGTTCTGAACCGTACCGTTTTTCACGGTCAATGTAAGATTTTCAGCAGCCAGGTTAAAGGCTTCACCAGCAGATGCAACAACCGTATGTCCTTGCAAATCCAATGTAATATTTTGATTTGCTTTGAGAAACTGCATTTGTTTATCTGTTGATGTGGAAATCTGCTCAGGCTGAAGTTCTTTCAAAACTTTAATTTCTGTGGGGTTAGAATCAGATACCGCGTTAATTGCTTCTTGTAAAGTGTCATAATGCGTAGTGCCAATGGCGGCAGCATGTTGCGTGCAGGTATCCCCAGACTCACAGTTGTCCGTGGATGCCGCAAACGCTGCCGGCGCCATGGTCAGCATCATTGCTGCTACCAGCAATGCGGATAAAATTCGTTTTTTCATATTGCTCCTCCTTTTAAAATGCTTTTCGGTTGATTTAAAGTGTGTGCCTCCCCCCCATACAGGATTTGTTTAAGTGTACTTTTACAAACGCCGAAAAGAATAAGTATCTATGAAAATTATACTATATAAACTTGTCGGTTTCAAGGGAATCCGCATCTTTTTATACGGTTCTGCGGCCGTTTATAAAAGTACACATATTGCTGTCGGGCTTGTCTGCGCAGAGCGCCTTTTCAAAGCGGACGGCTTTGGCATAAAACGTGCCGGCCGGCAGTTTGCAGGCCTGCGCCGCCTGCCGCAGCGTCAGTTTCTGCGCGCGCCAGTCTTTCCGCACTTCGTGAAAATTGGGCGGCAGCGCGCGGGGCGGCCGCCCGAACCGCACGCCGCGCGCTTTGGCGGCGGCAATGCCCTCTGCCTGCCGCTGGCGGATGACGGCATGTTCGTTTTCCGCCACAAAGGATAAAATCTGCAAAACCAGGTCGGCGATGAACGTGCCCATCAGGTCGCGGCCCTGGCGGGTGTCCAGCAGCGGCATATCCAGCACGCAGATATCCACGCCGATTTCCTTGGTCAGCACCTGCCATTGGCGCTGTATTTCCTTATAATTGCGGCCCAGCCGGTCGATGCTCATGATATAAAGCAGGTCGCCCTGCTTCAGTTTGCGCACAAGGCGCTTATATTTGGGGCGCTCAAAATCCTTGCCGGACTGTTTGTCCATATAAATCCGCGCGTCGGGCACGCCGCGGTTATGGATGGCGATGAGCTGCCTGTCTTCGTTCTGGTCGATGCTGGAGACGCGGATGTAGCCATAGACGTTTTTCAAATGCTGTCCCTCCGTTCTGAGATGGAAAAAATAGGTGTGATATGGAAAAAGGGCGGGAAAATTCCCGTCCTTTTGCTTATTTGCAGCGCAGCGCGTGCGTTTTTTAAATGATAGGATGCTTTAGAACAGACTGAGCTGTTCTGCGGAGCGGATGCGGCGGACCGGCGTCTCCCGTCTGACCTCTCGCGGCAGGGCGGACAGGAAAACCGAGGGTTCGGCTCCAAAGGTGAGAATGAGTTCCTCTTTTGCACGGGTCATGCCGACGTAGAGCAGGCGCCGTTCTTCCTCCTCGTCCGCCTTGCGGGCAGAAGATTCCAGCGGCAGCATGCCGGCTGCAAGGCCGGAAGCGAAAACGGCGGGAAATTCCAGCCCCTTGGCCGCGTGGAAGGTCATCAGCCGCACCGCGCCCGATTGCCAGCCCTTGCCTGCGGCGCGGCGCAGATCGGCCTCGTCTCCCAGCGTAACGGCGTCCCACAGGGAGCAGAACGTATCGTGAAATACGGCGGTGCTGCGGAGTTTATCCAGCGCGGGCGAGCCGCCGTACTGCGCCTCCCAGTCTTCGATCAAACGGTACGGTTTGTCGCTGCGGACGCGGGGTAGCCATGCGGCGGCGCGCTCCAGCCAGGCTTCCAGCACGCCCAGACCGCGGACGGACTGCCGCAGTGCATCGGGGACAAACTCTGCCTGCGCCGCACACAGCCGGCGCGCGGTCAGAATGAGGTCGGCAGGGCAGTGCCACAGCAGGCGGAGCGCCGTATCGAGCGCGGCCGCGTCGTCCGGCTGCATCAGGTGGCGGGCGAAGGAGAGCAGGCCGCGCACCTCGTCCGCTTCCAGAAAATCCTCGCGCCCGCTGACAATGCAGGGGATATCGTCATGCCGCAGGCATTTTTCAATCAGCGCAAGCTGGTGATGGGTGCGGCAGAGTACGGCGATATCGGAAAAGGCACGCACATGGCTTTGCCGTGCAGCAGACTGGGCTTCCAGCATATCGGTGCCGCCTGTCATGCGGCCGATCTCCTTCGCGATGAATACGGCCTCGGCAAAGCTGTCCTCGGCCTGCACCAGCCGCACCGGCATCACAGAAGGACAATGGGGGCAAAGCGTGCGCGCAGGCCCTGGGTTTTGCTCGATAACCGCCTGCGCGGCATGGAGAATTTCCGGCGCGGAACGGTAGTTATCCGACAGGCGGATCACGCGCAGCGTGGGCTCGTCCGCCGCAAGGCGCGCAAAGCAGCGGCTGGTAGCGCCGCGGAAGCCGTAGATGGACTGATCGGGGTCGCCGATCACAAAAAGGCTTTTGCTGCCGCGGCTCCACGCGCGAACCAGCGCGTACTGCGCCGGACTGACGTCCTGAAATTCGTCCACCAGCAGATGGGTGAAGCGTTTTGCGCCGGCGGTATCCAGAGAAAGCGCGCGGTTCAGCAGGTCGTCAAAGTCCAGTGCGTTCAGCTCGCGCAGGCGGGTGCAGTAGGCGTCGAACAGCGTTTCATCCAGACCTGCCTGCTCAAAGGAAAAACCGGTTTTCACGCGGGAAACCGCCTGCATCAGCGCTTTGGGCGACAGGCTGCCGCCCTGCTGCCGCAGGGTTTCGGAGGCGGCCTCAAGCGCCTCAACAGGGCTGAGTACGGTTACGTTTCCCAAAAGGCGCAGACAAACCGCGTGAAAGGTTCCGATATGCAGCCGCGCGGCAATGCGCCTGCCGAGTGTGGCGGCAAGACGTCCGCGCATTTCATCCGCCGCCTGCCGGGTGAAGGTGACGGCGGTGATTTCGTCCGGTTTTGCGCCCTGCGCAATGAGGTGGGCGATGCGCGCCGTCAGCGTTTTTGTTTTGCCTGTGCCCGGCCCTGCAACAACGGCAACGGCGCGTTCAGCGGCTGTGACCGCCTGAAGCTGCGCGTCGTTGAGCTGGCCGGCGGGCAGGGGAGCGGCCTCGCTCGGCTGCGGCGCCTGCGCAGAGAGCGTTTTCTTTTTGACGGTGCGGAGAATGGGGGCAGGCGTACCGAACAGCGAAATCTGGCCGTTCATTTTTTCGATTTCATCCGGAGAGAGCAGAGAAATGACGCCGTACTGCCCGTCAAACCCAGGGCGCCGCTCCACCTGCCCAAGCCGCAGACGGCGAACGCCTTCGGCGACGCAGGGGCCGGCAGCCTGCGCAATGTCACCGATGGGAACCTCGCGCAGAATGTGAAACTCGCTCCCAAGTTCGCGCAGCAGGCGCTCGCACAGGGCCGCCGTCCGTTTGCCGGCGGCAGGTAGGGCGGTTGAGGCGGCAATGACTTCGGGCAGCGGCGCAAGGCTTTCAAAGGGCTTGGCATGCGCAGGGCGGAAGCCGGCCGGCCGGTCGGCAAGCTCCTCCACGCGGTGCTCCACGCCGATGGTCAGCTTTTTGCCGCATACGGGACAAACACCGCCGCAGGCGGCGGTTTCGTCCGGCGTCAGACAGATGCCGCAATTTCGGTGGCCGTCCAGATGATATTTGCCCTCCTCAGGGAAGAATTCAATGGTCCCCAGCAGGTCCTCGCCGGTACGGATGGAGCGGATGAGCGCCGGATAGCAAATCTCGCCCGTAAGCAGATTGGCCTCTCTGCCGAGCTTGGCGGGCGAGTGCGCGTCCGAGTTGGACAGCAGCGTCAGCCCATCCAGTGCAGAAACGCGCCAGTTCATCGGCGGGTCAGACGACAGACCGGTTTCAACTGCGTGGATCTGGCCGGCAAGGTCGCCAAAGCAGGCCTCCACCGTTTGAAAGCCGGAAAATGCGCCGAACATGGAAAAATGCGGCGTCCAGATATGCGCGGGAACAAATTCCGCATCCGGACAGGTATCCAGCGTCAGCTCCAGCAGATCGCGGCTGTCCATGCCGAGGATGGGCCGCCCGTCCGAACGGATATTGCCGACGGCCTCCAGCCGCGCGGCCAGCGCATCCGCAGCCTCCAGACTGGGCAGCAGAATCAGGTTGTGTACCTTGCGGGTTTTGCCGTCCTTTTTGTAAATGGAGCTGATTTCGCCCGTAACGACAAAGCGAGGCACCTCTGCGGGGGCGCTGCTGTCCAGCCGCAGCGCATCGCGCAGGGTATAAACGCCGTTGCCTGCGGGTACCAGCTGTTCTTTCAGCTCGGCGCGCCAGGCGGGGTGGGTAAAATCTCCCGTACCCAGCAGACCGATTCCCTTGCGCCTTGCATACAGGTCGAGATGGGGCGCATCGCAGTCCCTGCTGGTGGCGCGGGAAAAACGGGAATGAATATGGAGATCGGCAATATACATGAAGACACCTTCTCAGTATGCAGGTATGAAAATACGATATCCAATATTATAATGCGTTTTGCAGGCGGACGCAACGAAAAGCGCCCTCTGTCTGTGAAACAGAGAGCGCTGAAGTATCGGTGAAATTTATCCCTGCAGCTTTTTTTGCAGGTTGTTGATCTGTGCGAAAACAATGGAGCCAAG
>NZ_JBMNUP010000112.1:0-6188 GCF_050946325.1 Agathobaculum sp.
CGGCTGAGCAGCCACAGGTCGCCTTCCGGCACAACATACTGTGCGCCGGTCGCTTCCAGCACCTCATGCGCCGCCAGAATATGGTCAAAATGCGCATGGGTCAGCAATACATACTTGACATTCAGTTTTTCCTCCTGCACTGCATGCAGGATAGAGGAAGCGTTATCGCCCGGGTCAATCACCGCGGCCTCGCGGCTCTCGGAATCGTATACAATATAACAATTGGTGCCAACCATGCCGACACAAAGCTGCATAATATTCATTGACATTCTCCTTTTTATCTGGCGCGCATCTCCGCCGTGTCCATCCACAGCGTCACCGGCCCGTCATTGCACAAATCCACCTGCATATCCGCGCCAAACTCTCCCGTACCGACCGGCAGGCCGCTTTCCCTGCAGCGCGCGATAAACGCCTCATACAGCGGAACGGCCGTCTCCGGACGGGCTGCCGCAGTAAAGCTCGGCCGGTTGCCCTTTTTACAATCGCCGTACAGCGTAAACTGCGATACGATCAGCAGGCCGCCGCCCACGTCGGCAAGCGCCCTGTTCATTTTTCCGTTTTCATCTTCAAATACCCGGCACTTGACGATTTTATCCGCCAGATATCGCGCGTCATCCGCAGTATCGCCGTCCGTAATGCCGAGCAGGACCAGAAAGCCCCGCCCAATCTCTCCATGCACCGCGCCGTCAATCGCAACCGACGCGCGCGACACACGCTGGATCAATGCTCTCATCTCTTATTATGCTCCGTTTCTGCCCGCGAACACCGTTCACGGCATAAAATCCTTTTTCTGCGTGCGCAGATTCCGCAGCGCTTAGTTCGTATCCACCGTTCTTGTCACGTCCAGCACGCCTTTGATGCTCCGCAAACGGCTGATCAGGTTGTCCAGCTGGTGTACGCCCGCAACATCGACCAGCGCGTTAATAATGCCGAAGCCGTCGTTCAGGTCACGGGCTGACAAATCATGCACATTGATCTTGCATGCAGCCAGCACGGTCGTCACATCGCTCAATACACCAATATGGCTGCGCGTCGATATCTGGAGACCGGTGGAAAAACGGCTGGTTCTGTCACTGCTGGCCAGGTCCTCGTCCCACCAGGCCTTTACCCAGCGTTCGGGGTCCTCGTCCACATGGACATTCGTGCAGTCCCGCCGGTGAATGGAAACGCCGTAGCCGCGCGTCACAAAACCGATGATCTCATCCCCCGGAATCGGGGTACAGCAGCGCGCAAATTTCACCAGGCAGTTATCAATGCCTTCCACAACCACGCCGGTTGTGCTCTTGGAAGTGCGGCGCGGCGGCTCCTGCGGATGCGCCGCGCGCTCGGCCTGCTCATGCTGACGGCGCAGCCGGCCGACATCGTCCTTCACCTTGTTGATGACCTTGGTCAGCGTAATGCCGCCGTAACCGATGGCCGCATACAGTTCGTCCAGCGTGGCAAACGAAAATTTGTTTAAGGTGTTTTTCTGTATGTCTTCATTCTCATAAAAGCTGTTATACAGCAGGTTTGCGCGCAGCTCACGGTCCAAATCGTCCCTGCCGTTGACGATATTCTCCTCCCGGCACTCCTTCTTGAACCACTGCTTGATTTTGCTGCGCGCCTCGGTCGTCTTGATGATTTTCAGCCAGTCGCGGCTCGGTCCGTGCGCCTCCTTGGAGGTCAGAATCTCCACAATATCGCCGTTTTTGAGCTGGCTGTCGATCGGCGCAATGCGGCCGTTGAGCTTGCAGCCCGTCATCCGGTTGCCGACCGCCGAGTGGATCGCGTAAGCCAGGTCAATCGGTGTTGCGCCCGCCGGCATATTCACCACGTCGCCCTTGGGCGTAAACACGAATACTTCGTCGGCAAACAGATCGACTTTGATATTTTTAATAAAGTCTTCCGCCTCGGTGTCCTGCTGGGCCTCCAGCATCTGGCGAATCCAGGCAAAGGCTTCCTCATTGCCCTTCTTGTCCAGTCCCTGCTTGTATTTCCAGTGCGCCGCCACGCCGTATTCGGCCATCTTGTGCATTTCTTCGGTGCGAATCTGGATTTCAAACGGAATACCCTCGCGTCCGATAACGGTGGTGTGCAGAGACTGATATCCATTGGGCTTGGGCGTTGAAATATAGTCCTTAAAGCGGCCCGGAATGGGTTTATACAGGTCGTGTACATAGCCGAGGACATTATAACAGTCCGCCACGCTGTCCACAATCACGCGAACCGCGCAGATATCATAAATTTCATTAATGGTTTTGTGCTGCGCATACATTTTCCGATAAATCGAATAGATATGCTTGACGCGCGCCGACAGTGCATGCCGGATATGCGCTTCCTCCAGCTTTTTCCCAATGCAGTCCTGAATCCGCTTCAGAAACTCTTCATGCTGCTCGCTCTGCGCTTTCAGTCCCTCTACAATCTCATTATAGCCAATGGGGTCCAGCACCTTGAGCGACAGGTCCTCCAGCTCCCACTTAATCCGGCTCATGCCGAGGCGGTGCGCAATCGGCGCATAGATCTCCATAGTTTCCAGCGCCTTATCGCGCTGCTTGCGCTCCGGCAGATACTGGAAAGTGCGCGCGTTGTGCAGCCGGTCGGCCAGCTTGATCAGAATCACGCGGATGTCCTTGGCCATCGCCATAAACATTTTGCGCAGGTCCTCAAACTGCTCCTGCTCCTTGGAATAGCGCAGCATGCCCAAACGGGTCACGCCGTCTACCAGTTCTGCAACCGGTGTGCCGAATTTGTTTTCAATCTCCTTGTAGCCAAACTCGGTATCCTCAATGCAGTCATGCAGCAGGCCGGCGCAGATCGAATCGGTATCCAGTCCCATTTCCACGATAATCTCCGCCACGGAAACGGGGTGGATAATATACGGTTCGCCGTTTTTGCGTTTCTGTCCCTCATGCGCGGCTGCCGCGCACTCATAGGCCGCACGGATTTTTCGGATATTGGCCTGCGGATTTTGTTTCTGCACCCGCTCCAGCAAAAAATCCAGTTTGTTTTGCATACTATTTCCCCCTTCGGCTATCCCGCCATACTTTGCAGCGTAGCCAGCACGACGGAACCCGATATATCCGCCTTGCCCTGATACGGCTTGAGCAGGATATTCAGCATACCCTCTTTGAAATGGTAGCTGATTAAGCTTGATTCCGAAAAAACATCCAGGCAAACGAACAGCTTGCCGATATTGATATCACGTCTGCTCTCCCACGAGATCCGGCGCGAAAGCGCGCCGTCCGGCACAGAAAGGCGTCCATCCTCCGCCCGGCAGGTGATATGCCGCCACACCGCAACCAGGTCGGCGCGGTCAGGCAGCAGAATGCGCGCCTGGCGCGCGGTCAGCGGGCCGTCTCCGATGTAAGTATTGTACAGATTCAGCAGCTTCTGGTCTGCCAGATGCTCGCACTCGCTCAGCTGCACATCGCACAGCGTAAGCTGCGGTGTGCGGCGGCCGCGGAACTCATTAATCTCAAGATGGAACGCCGCGTCAACCATATTGCCCTGCGCAAAACCCAAACCGCCCATTCCCGTGCCGAACAGCATGGCAGAAAAACGCTTTCCGTCCTTCACCAGCGTCAGACGAACATGCCGGTCGCTTGAAATAGGCGTAATATCCTCCACCGTCATATTCCGCATGCAGAAAACCGGCTCCGGATTTTTCATGCCGTACGGCTCCAGCACGGACAGCGCACGGATATTCTCCAGCGTAATCCAGTCGGGCTCAACCTGGCAGTCGATCGGAAGCTGCGGCATCAAATCCGCCATGGTGACATGGCTCTCCGCATAGGCGCGCAGGCGTGCGCGCAGCTCCTCAACCTTATCTGCCGAAACCGTCAGCCCTGCGGCCAGTTCATGCCCGCCGTAACGCTGCAGCAAATCACTGCACGAGGTCAGCGCATCAAACAAATTGAAGCCGGCCACCGAACGGCCCGAACCCTTGCCCGTACCGTCCTCATCCAGCGCAATCAGCACAACCGGGCAGCCATATCGGTCGCACAGACGCGAGCACACGATGCCGACCACGCCGTGATGCCAGCCCTTGCCCGCAAGCACAATGATTTTGTCTTCCACCGGATTATATTCTGTGCGCAGCCGCGCAAGCGCCTGGGTTAAAATCTGGTTTTCCTCATTCTGCCGCAGTTTGTTCTGCTCGCACAGCGCAGCGGCAAGTTTCTGCGCGCGCACCGGATCCTTGGTCAGAAACAGCTCGGCTGCCAGTTCAGCCCTGCCCATCCGTCCCGCCGCATTGATACGCGGCGCCAGCACAAAGCTGATGGTGGACGAGGTCAGCCGCCGGTTCTTCATCCCTGCTTCGCGCAGCAGCATCTCCAGACCCAGGTTGGACGTTTCCGCCATTTTGCGCAAACCGGCGGATACCATAATCCGGTTTTCGCCGACAATCGGCATCACATCCGCCACCGTGCCGAGCGCAATCAGATCCGCATACTTTTCCAGCACCGGAAGGGATGCGCCTTCCAGCGCGCAGATCAGCTTAAAAGCCACGCCCACGCCGGCCAGGCTTTCAAAAGGATAGCCGCAGTCAGGGCGTTTATAGTCAACAACCGCATCAGCGTCAGGCAGCGTTTCGTGACATTCGTGGTGATCGGTGATAACCACCTGCATGCCCAATGCGCGCGCAGCGGCAATTTCTTCATTCGCCGTGATGCCCGAATCCACTGTAATCAGCAGCCGCGCACCCTCCTCATACAGCTGCTCTATCGCAGCGGGGGACAGGCCATATCCCTCGTTCAGGCGGTTGGGGATATGATATGTGCATTGCGCGCCCATGGAGCGCAGATAGTCCACCAGAATACAGGTGGCGGTGACGCCGTCCACATCATAATCGCCATACACAACAATCGAATCGCCATTTTGCACCGCGCGGCGGATGACAGCAGCCGCCTTGTCCATATCGGTCAGCGCAAAGGGATCGTGCAGGCCCGCGGGATCAGCCGCCAGATAATCGGCCGCTGTCTGCGGCGTATCCAGTCCGCGGGCAGTCAGCACCGCGGCGGTCAGCGGCGCATAGCCGCCTCCGCTGGCGAGGGCGCGCACACGCGCTTCATCCGGCGCGGCCACCACCCATCGTTTTAACTTCATAAAGCTCCCTCATTTATTTTCAATTACTTATTATTATACCAAAACGCTGTTAAAATCTCAACATTTTTATGCAATTTGCAAAGTCCCAATTCGCCTTTGTCTTTCCTGCGCGCACACTTGCGCCGGATCGCGCAGTTTCTTTCAGCCAAAAGCATAAAATAAAGGGCTTTCCGGCGGGAGAAAGCGCCTTTTACTGCACAGGAAACTGCGTTTATCACAACTTTTTTCATGCCGCCGTGCCTGTACGGGCGGCTTTTGTTGTATTCGTGCTTCTGTGAAATTGCCGTGTCAATGTCAATTTCGGCATATCCGCAATAATCAAGGACGCGAATAATCACGTCGGCAAGCTCGATCGGTATTCTTCCAGTGCTTCGGATACCTCCGAATGAATGAGTGCCAAAACTTCCGGAAATCCGAGTTCTTCGTCCCACCAGCCGTGATCGACGGCGTTTTCGTGAATTTGCTTTGCAACCTCGTTAATTCCTGTCATTGTTTGCGCTCCTTTCTTCGCCGCTGTTGCTTTCGCCCGCGTCCCTTTGACAATCGCACGTTTCCCCGTTGTCAAGGTGTGCGCCGCAATGGTCGCATACTTTGTATTTCAATTCTTCTGTACCTCCGTTCTTTGAAATAATTAGACGGCGCAAGCCGTCCACGCATAGCGTCAAGCCGTGTTCGCGAAGGTAGGCGCGGCGGCGTTCCGCCTCTGCCGCTTCCCATCCACAATGCTCGCACCCGCTACAATCTTTTTTCTTTGCCTTTTCCGGAAGTGTGCATATATATTCCACGTTCACACCTCCAGCCGCATAACCTTTTTGATCCGTGCATCAAGCACAAGAACCCGCGTCCCGTCCCCGATACGCCTTTCAATGCTCTGTTGCATTTTCTGCATATCCTCTTCACGAAGGAACGTTTCTGTCATAAGGATTAAAAGCCCGTTGCCTTTCAGCCCTTCAACCTCTTTCACGGGAATTTCTGCGCCATCTGCGCGTCTGAAAAATAAGCCTTCGTTCATTGCTTCACCCGCTCCCCGTTATAGATAACTACCATAGAAGGGAAGGGCGCGGGATCGCTCGCGTTCCCTTCGTCGTCTGTGAAGCGAAGCC
>NZ_JBMNUP010000113.1:0-6000 GCF_050946325.1 Agathobaculum sp.
TAAAACCCCCTGCCTTGCCGACCTACGGGACAGCGGCGCAATTGAGCAGGACGCAGACGCAGTGCTGCTGATGCACCGCCCCGATCTGTATGAGAGCGAACGCGACGAACTGGTCTTTGTGTCTACACAGGTTGCAAAGAACCGCCACGCGGGCATGAAATCATTCCAATTGGGATTCAGCTTGCAGACAGGGCGGTTTATCCCTGTTCAGGGAGGGTTCAGGCATGACGTTTGATGAGCTGAAAAAGAGCGCATACCGCGGCACTGCCGTACCGGATGGGCTGACGGAAAACGAACGTTTTCAATTTGTAGCCGCCCGCCGCGTATACGCCGGTTTCCGCAACGGTGAAATCGACCGTACCGAAGCAGAGCCGATGATTGCCTTTATTCGGGATTTTTCCCATCTGCAAATCAGGGAAAAACGGTCGCTTCTGCAATATATCTTTGCGCTGCTCTGCGCAGATGCGGGCAATGGGGATTCGGAAGCCTTGACGCTTTCCAAGTTTGTGGCACGGCTGCAAAGCAGCATGGGGAGACGATGACGGTTGATGACGAATCAGGAAGTGTTAACTTATCGGCAAATCATCCAAGAGAAAGGGTGCGCAGGGAGAACGGGAGCTTGCGGCCATCTTACATGACGCATTAGGCGTGGACACTAAACGCGGCACAATCCCCTATGGCGGGTCTGCTGATGTGGAAGGGCTGCCGTTTGTCCATGTTGAGTGCAAGCGCGTAGAGAATTTATCGCTTTATAAGGCTTTTGAGCAATCTTCCAGAGATGCCGCCAAAACTGGCGATATTCCAGCGGTATTTCACCGAAGAAATCATAAACCGTGGGTAGTAATCATGTCCTTGTCGGACTGGATTATGTTTTATCGGGCATATTTGCGGAATTAGTGGACATTACACGCGCGAGGACTTTAGTCGACCACAAGTGGGCGAAAAAACGGCTATATCCCGAAGCGGTTTATTGCCCAGACTGCGCAAAGCAGCGGATGCAGGACAAAGCCGAGAAAAGCCGAGAAAAGCTGAACATAAAAAGGCTTTTGCACAACAAAAGAGCAGCAAGCCCTGTACGGCCTGCCGCTCTCCCGCTTGATTCGATTGTGGTTTTATTCTACCACAGGCGGGAGGTATATGCAATGCGCAACGAAGAACTGGCAGCGCAGGCCAAAGCAGGAAGCCGTGATGCGCTGGCGCAGCTCTGGGAGCAGAACAGGGGGCTGCTTGCTACGATGTTTCGCGGGCTGGCGCAGAAAGCAGGCGCGAGAATGACCGCTATGGGCGGACATGGGAGGACATGGAACAATCCTGCTTCCTTGCAATCGCGCTTGCTGTGGAGTTGTACAAGCCCGAACGGGGCACGCTGTTTGCGTCCTTTCTCAGCTATCCGGTCAAGACGGTTTTTTATGATCTGGTCGGCTGGCGTACAGAGGGACAGAAGCGCGATCCGCTCGGGCGCTGCCTGAGCCTTGATGAGCCGGTAACCGGTGAGGACGGCAGCGAAACACCGCGCGGCGAGCTTGTTCACGATCCCGCAGCCGGTCAGCAGTTCGAGGATGAGGAAGAACGGCTTTATACCGAGCAGCTGCACACAGCGTTAGACCGGTGCCTTGATACGTTGGAACAGGAGCAGGCCGCAGCGATTCGGTATCGCTACTACGACGGCCTGACGCTGGCAGAAATAGGGGCAAAGCTGGGCTGCAATGCGAAATATGCCCGTCAGCTTACCAGCAAGGGATTTCGGAAGCTGAGAAGCGGTAAGAACATCCAACGGCTGAAACAGTACCGCGAGCAGATCATCAGCGAGGGCGCATATCACGGCACCGGCTGGAACGCCTGGAAGAACGGCGGCAGTGTAGAAGAACGAACGGTAATGAAGCTGGAACGCAAGGGGATGCTATAACCAGTAAAAACCAGAAATAGCACACAAGGCTTGTTATTCCCACGAAAACCGCGTAGAATGCAAAACCTGTAAAAACCTGATGTTTTGCGCTTGCCGAAAGTCGCAGAAAAACGACAAAAGCAGCACATAAAAAGGCTGTGCAAATCTCCAGAAATCATTAGAAATGTCCAACAAAAAAAGAGCCGCACCCCATAGGCGGTGCAGCCCTCTTGCATGACCGTTGCCAGCCGGTCAGTTATATAATTCATCAGTACCCCATGTATTGTTGCCGTCCGCGCGAATATGCCAGATTGCACCAATATTCGAGCGAGAGTGCAAAGCGCTGCACAAAGTCACTTGTACCGGCGTTCGGTTTGACAGGATCGTGCGGTTTGCCTGCAAGCCCAAGATAATAGCTATCGTTTATGACTGGCAGAATCATCTGGTAGATTTCAAGCCATTGATCCGTTACGGGTTCGCCGGTGACTTGCTCGGACATTTTGCAGAACGCCCCAAGCGTGATCGGGAAGGTGATTTCACTCATGCCTGCCCTCCCCTTGCAGTTCTGGAATGTGCTTTCCTGCGGCGTTCCCGCTCGGCACGGATACCGTCAATACGCCCAGCGACGTAACAAGCATCAGCGGCGCACCGCACCGACCACGATGTATTCGACCTAAGACCATCGTCAATATGTCGCGCAGTATATGCGTTATCGAATATAGCGAAGATGCTGCTATGGTCGATATGTGCCAGGTACGCAATTCTTGTTGCTTCCTCTGGTGTAATCTGCTGCATTTTATCCAATCTCCCTTGTAATTCATGGACGGCTGTGCTATCATACAGACAACCGCCCTGTGGTGGTTTAGCTTTGGCTCCTTACCTTGCTTGGTTGGCGGTGGTAAGGGGCTTTTCTCATGCGAGGGTAAATCGGCGGGTTTCGGTCGAACGGGTGAACCGCTGGTACAGGTCAGGCATTGCCGCTTTGAAAGCGCGGCTGTCAAACCATGCAGACTGTACCGGCTTCCATGCGGCTTTCCAATCGTCACCGGCCAGCATGTCCGCGCCCTGCATGGTCATTTCCTGCTTGACTGCATCCGTGATGCTCTCAATCTCGGCGGCGATCTCATCCGCCAGACGGCGCAGCCTGCGCAGTTCTGTGATTTTGTGGTTTAACTCTGTTCTGCTTATGTGTAATACCTCCATATTTCGTTTATAATGGACGCTGTGCGCTCTTTGCGGCTTGGGTATTTTTGATTACATGCCGAAACCGCAGAAAGCAATATACGCCGCTCTCGCACCCGCCTGCGTCATCTTCCTGACTATTGCTCTCGCTCACAGGTACGCGGTACGGCTCTTGGTCGGGTGGTCTTGCCCTCGGCTCTGTTCCCTTGCTGTGATTATAGTATACTATATGGTTAACCGTATATCAATAGACATGATGTACAAAGTTAACCATATATTTTGTGCATTGTTTATATGGTTAACAATATCAAAATGCGATATAATACAGTAGAGGAGGCATATATATGGCAGTAAGTGAAGCACAAAAGAAAGCATCCGACAAATATAATCGCGAGCACATGACCACGCTGGGGTGCAAAGTCAAGAAGGAAGAAGCGGCGGCATTTAAGGCCTACTGTGCAGCACAGGGCAAGACCGCTAATACCGAACTCAAGGATCATGTATTGAAGTGTATCGGTGAGCAGGGTGATGAAGCATGAGCCGGTTTGAAAAACTACTGTACAGCATCTTGAGCGGCATACAAGATAAGAATATTGCATTTGATGACTTGTGCAAGATTTTAGACCGGTTTGGGTTTGTCTGTCGCGTAAAGGGCGATCATTTCATATACACAAAAGACGGCATAGAGGAAATCATCAATATCCAGCCGAAAGGGAAAATGGCAAAGTCCTATCAGGTGAAACAAGTCCGCGATCTGATCGTAAAATATCGCATGGGAGGTGCTGAGTAATGTATCAGTATGAAATCATCATCTACTACAGCCGTGAAGATGAAGCATATATTGCCGAAGTGCCGGAGCTGCCTGGCTGTATGGCTGATGGCGAAACGGCGAGGATGGCGCTCGACAATGTCGAAACTGTAATTGCAGAATGGATAGAAACTGCCCGCGAATTGGGGCGCCCTATCCCTGTGCCGCGCGGAAAACTGCAATACGCCTGAGTAAGGCCGGCGTGCGATAGATGAGCAGGTCAAGCGGGATAATATCCACGAGGAGGAGTAGCCAATGCCGTTACCGCAGGAAAAGCATTATACCTATGCGGATTATCTGACATGGGAAAGTGATGAAAAATATGAATTGTTTGACGGTATGCCGGTCATGCAGGCGCGTCCGAGCATCCAGCACCAGAATATAGAGGGCGCTCTATTGCAGCAGCTTAGAAACTTCTTAGACGGCAAGCCTTGTAAGGTCTTTGCAGAAATCGAAGTACTATTGCCGGATCACGCACATCAGAGCGCGGATGATGTAAGCACGGTTTACGTTCCTGATATCGCGGTCATCTGCGAGCCGGAGAAACTGACCGAGCAATATTGCTTTGGCGCACCCACAGTGATAATGGAAATCCTTTCGCCATCCACCGCAAAGGCCGACCGGCTGATAAAGCTAAACAGATACCAGCAGGCAGGCGTGTCCGAATACTGGATTGTTTCGCCACAGGAGCGCAATGTAACGGTTTTTAAGCTGTCTGACGGCGCATATCACACGGTAGCCGTTTATACGCATGAGGATGCAGAAGCGCGTGTGCTGTCTCTGGATGCGTGTATGCTGGACTTGTCTAAGGTGCTGTAACGCATCGTTGCGTTTTAGCTTACGCATGTGCTATACTATAAGCAGCAAGAGTATCGTCACTGTTCGTCGCAGGCAATTGGAGCCTGCCATAGAGCAAGTCGTCGATACTCTTGTTTTCTTTGGAAGCATTGTTATTTTGCTCTTTCTGTGCTATATTGTAATTAACAAGAGTATCATCAGATAACAACTCAGGCAATTGGAGCCTGCTGTCAAGAATCTGATTGATGCTCTTGTGTGTTTTGCAGCAGAACAAAAACCGCCCTACTGGACGGCTTGACAATCCCGATCGGGGCGGGTATACTGAATATAGAAAAACGGTGCTGCCGGTAGACGGTTAGCCCCGTAAGATTGCGATTAGAAGTAACCGGTTTTCTATGGGGATAGAGTGGCGGTTACTTCTTTTTTATTGCGATTATGTGCCCTGTGGCAACGATCAAAAGCAAGATCATAGCTTGATAGTCCATGTGCAACGCCCCCTTTCAGGGGCAAGACTTAACCGCCTACCGCCGGCTCGGCAGCACCTGCATGAAGTATACCAGAAACCGGCAGCACGCACAAGGGCGTCTTCCCCCCCGAAATATCGGGGCAAGTCTGCAATATGGACGATTGCTTTTCGTGGTGTTTGCTTGGTGTTTATTTGGTGTTTATTCACCCGAAAATAGGTATTTTTATATGGTCGTAAAAGTTGCTGATATATATAAAAACCGCAGTATATTGCGCTTGTATGATGCATAAGTACACAATTGAAATCATTCGGAACGGACTACGAACCAAAAGGTCGGGGGTTCGAATCCCTTCTGGCGTACCACTTTTGTGGGAACAAGCGATTTCTTCGGAAATCGCTTGTTTTTTATTTTTACCGATTTACAGCAACTGTCTCAACAGAACTTCGGCTGTTTTTCGTTGGCAGCCTGTTCGTAAG
Organism: Agathobaculum sp.; assembly: GCF_050946325.1. Taxonomy (GTDB): domain Bacteria; phylum Bacillota; class Clostridia; order Oscillospirales; family Butyricicoccaceae; genus Agathobaculum. Next base: position 5,617 of record NZ_JBMNUP010000113.1, read on the forward strand.
GTTCATTTTTCTTTCCCTTTGTTTCTCAGTCCGCTTTTTCCAATCGTATTCTCATCCGTTTGGTATGTAGGATTTCAAGGCAGATAGCCGGCTCCGGTCAACACGATAGCCGATATGACGCACATAAATCACCGTATCGGTGAATAGAAACGATTCATAGTCTCCATTTTTAAACTCTACGAATACACGGAATGGCCACCCTCCCGCCGCCACAGGAATTTTAGGAAGCCAGTAACGGTATCGCAAATCATTCAGCTCCTGAAGGATTTGTGTTTTTTCCGGTTCCGCTTCATATATAACATTGTCGCCGCTGTCTCCCTCCTGAATCATGACATAAGCAACCTCATTTGCATCAAAGTCGAAAAAGCGACGGAAAACAGGGCT
>NZ_JBMNUP010000114.1:0-5994 GCF_050946325.1 Agathobaculum sp.
TGCAGCCCGGCTTATGGCAGCCATATTCTTCACCACGATCATAATAGATCTCCGAACACGGACCGCACGGACCGGAGCCATGCTCCCAGAAGTTATCTGCCTTGCCAAAACGGAAGATGCGCTCCGCCGGGATGCCGATTTCCTTATTCCAGATTTCAAACGCTTCGTCATCCTCCTCATAGATCGAAGGATACAGACGATCGGGATCAATGCCAACCCACTCCGGGCTGGTCAAAAATTCCCAGCTCCATGCAATCGCCTCACGCTTGAAGTAATCACCGAAAGAAAAGTTACCCAGCATTTCAAAGAAAGTGCCGTGGCGTGCAGTCTTGCCAACGTTTTCAATATCGCCCGTGCGGATGCACTTCTGGCAGGTGGTTACTCTGTGGCGCGGCGGCTCCTGCTCACCGGTGAAAAACGGCTTCATGGGCGCCATGCCCGAGTTGATCAGCAGAAGCGAAGCATCGTTCTGCGGAATGAGCGAAAAGCTCGGCAGGCGAAGATGTCCCTTGGTCTCAAAGAACTTCAGGTACATTTCGCGCAGCTCATTTAAACCTCTGTACTGCATAGTTATCCTCCAAAAAATTAGATTACAAATAAAAAAGCCTTCGCCCAAACGTCAGGGGCGAAAGCAATCTTCCACGGTACCACCCTAATCTGCACTGTTACCACAGCGCATCTCAGCGGTCCGGTATCGGGGACACAAGCCGGCCTGTTTTCGCAGGCTGCTCAGAAATGGCTGTTTTCCACCGTTAGCCGAGGGCTTGCACTCTCCCCTCTCGCTTACAGGGCGCAGCGCGGAAAACTCGTTTCTTCATCGCATTCAAATATGATAACGTGTATATTATGCCACCTTTCAGGCGAAATGTCAACAAAAAAACCGGCCTTTCGGCCGGTTTTCTGCTGTTTTTTTATACCGCCTTATGCGATCTTACGAGGCGATGATGACACGAATCTTGCCGCCTTCCTGTGCCGTTTTATTGGCATACACACGGAAGCTGCTGTAGTTGCTCTTGGCATTCTGCAAAGAGATGAACTCCTTGCGCGCGGTTACATAAACGCCAATATCATCGGCAAGATCATAATAACCGTTTTTGGTGCGAACGCCGCTCGAACCGTCAAAGGCAGAGACGCCTACCGTGTCCACAAGCGTCAGCGGAAGCGTAGACAGCGAACTGTTAACGGTATCCGAGCCGCTGGTATATCCCTTCGGGATGCCAACAGGCTTGCCGCCCAAACCAGAAGGCAGGGACAGCACCCGATATTCGTCAGACAGCGTTTTGCTGCCGTCCCAATGGGTAACAGACACATAATAGGTGTCATATGTGGTGGCCTGGCCATCCAAATCAGAGGAATCCACAGGCTTGGTAGAGCCATAGCCAATGCCGTAAATCCAGCTTTCACCCGTTACATCACCCATAACGATGGTTGTAATGGTACCTGCGCTGTCTGCAACGGTATAGCGAATATCCTTTGAAGCAACTGTCATCGCCGAGATATCCGACAAGCTGACCGCCGCGAGCGGCGCACCGGAGAGTACCTCCTCATAAATACGCACCTTGGGTGAAACAGCACTGTTGCCAAGCTTGCCGCTTTCCACCGACCAGCTTCCGGACGCCTTGCCGGAAAAGCTCTTCTTCGTCAGATATGCCTTGCCGTTGGAAGACTGACCGACTGATACCAGTCGTCCCATCAGGTCATTCAGTTTTTCCACATCGGTTTCAACGGACAGCGTCAGGCCGTTCGTCAGGGCCACTGTTGCCTTTTGTCCGTTCACGGCGGTAATGATGCCCTGCATATCCGCGCTGACTTCGCTCTTGGGATAAGCTGCAACCACGTCACCGGACTCGTTGAACAGCAACGTGATGTAGTCTTTGAGCTTGATGTTTTTAAAGGTCTCCGCCGCACTTTCCGAAATAAAGTATTCCTGTCCATACAGCGTTACAGTCTGCGGATAGCTGACTGTCGGTCCGCCTTCCAGATACTGTCCGCTGATGCGGGCATCGGAAATCAAAGCCTGACGGTTTACGCTGTCCAGCGTAACCACATCATACTTTTTCAGCTGCGACCGTTCGATAACAGCGCCGTTTTTGACGATTTTATACTCCTGCGGAATGCTGGCCGAATTCGCTACGCCATAAACAAACGAATGTGCTCCGGAAATACCGGCAGACGGCAGAACAGCCATCAGCTGAAGCGTGCCATATTCGTCATAATACAGCGTCAGTTTATCATTCGGTTGAATGCTTGCCCACATCTCATTGTAAGAGCCCGACTTATTTTCGCGTGCAACATAAAGCGTGGTATCGCGGCTTGGACGAAGCGTCTGCGCATCGGTTGTAATGCGGTCCGCCGCAACGGTGCGAACCGACAGGACTTCCTGCTTGTTGCTGTTCGGAACAATACCGAGGGCAACGTTTTCTCCGCCCTTGCCAATTACAATCGTACCGTGTACGCCAATCAGGCTGCGATCCAATGTGCCCGCCGTCTTGCGGGAGTTAATAGAACCGCCTTCAAAGAAGCGGGCTTCATTTGCAGCCAAACTGCTGTCTGTCTGACTGGTAGCCAGCAAAATGCAGTCCTTGACCGTGCCGGCAGCTACCTTGTCAAGCAGCATGCTGCCCTCATTGTCCTTCAGCGGCGCACCAAGCGTATTCATCAGCAGCGTTGCTGCATCCGAACGCTTGACAGCAGCCTTCGGATCGCTCGTGACGACTCCTTTTGTCAAACCAATCGACTGTGCCCGCGCAATATAATCCGCCGGCCAGAAGGGCCCAATATCCTTTTCCATATACCCCAACATACGCAGCAGCATAGTGCAGGCCTCACCCAGACTGACCGTCTTATCCGGCCCAAAGCTGCCGTCGGCATAGCCGCGAATGATGGCCTGTTTTTGCAGGTCCGGATGGCGTACCGCCGCATTGATGTATTTGGCAGCCCAGTGGTTGCTTTTTACGTCGGGGAAAATCGTGTAGCTGCCATAGGCACTCACATCGTTAAATCCCAATGCAGTAACCGCAAGTTTGCAAAACTGAGCCCTTGTCAATGCGCTGTTCGGATCAAACCGGTTGCCGCCTACGCCCTCCATAATACCGAGCGCGTTCAGAACAGAAGCTGTCTGCGCCAGCTTACTGTCCGATATATCAGAAAATGCGGCCGAAGCCGGCGCAATCACAAAGAGCAGCGCCAACAGCAGGCTGATTATCCGTTTTTTCATATCTCTTTCCTCCTTACTGTGTACGCAGTGCGTCAACTGGCTGCAGATTGGATGCTTTATTGGCTGGGTACAGACCGAAAATGATACCCAGCAGCGCAGAAAATAGAAATGCGCCAATAATCAGCCCTAAAGATGGCATTGCGGTAAAATTCTCAATCACAGGCGCCCACCCGCCGCTCTGTGCTTGCGGCAAAAGCAGCAGATTACCGAGAATAACCGATGCAAAGCACCCAAGGAAAATTCCAATGACGCCGCCGCAGCAGGAAACAACTGCGGCCTCAACCAAAAACTGGCCGATAATATCCCGCTTCCGAGCGCCGATTGCCATACGAATACCGATTTCACGGGTGCGCTCCGTAACAGATACCAGCATGATGTTCATAATGCCGATACCGCCTACCAGCAACGAGATACCGGCGATACAGCCGCCAAGCAGCGCCATCATATTGTTGGAGGCCTCCGCCTGTTCCTGCCACTGCGCGTTGGAGTAGACATCTACATAGCCGCCGCCAGTCTCCGAATCGTATTGTTTGGCCATAAAATCCTGAATTTGTTTAATGGTCGGCTCAATATCATTCTTGCTGGCAGCCTGCACATAATATTGTTTGCCGCTTTCTACGCTTCCCATCATACGCTGCTGCAGCGTATAGGGCAATACAATCATCTGGTCCTGCGAATTGAGTTTGCCGCCAAATTTGCCCTTATACACACCAACAACCTTAAAACTTGTGCCGCCAATCTGAATCGTCTGATCCAGCGGACTCATCGCACCAAAAAAGGCCTTGCGGACCGTTTCGCCGATAACACAGACTTTTGCAGCATTGCGGCAATCCATTTTGGACAGATCACGGCCTGCAGAAATAACATTGTTGGTGCATACGCCATAGTCTTGGTTGCCAAAATAAATTTGTGTGCTGTTCACATCCAGCGTTTTGGTGCGGTATTTAATGCCTTTGTTCTGCCAATCCCAATACTGGCTTTGCGGAGACCACGCCTTCACCTGGTCTTTCAGCTCCGTGTCCATATAATCTTCCAGCGCTTTCCAGTCTGCTGCGCGGGGACCCCAACCATAAATCTGAATCTGATTTGCCCCCATCGCCTCATACTGAAGCCTTTGCAGCGTGCTTGCCCCCTGGATAAAGGCAACAATTGCAATGACCGAAGCAACGCCGATAATAATGCCAAGCATGGTCAGAATCGAGCGAACTTTATTGTTCATCACCGATTTGAAGGCCATGCGCATCGTCTGCATCCAGTTCATACACCGATTCCTCCCTTCCCTGGTTCGTCAGAGATGATGTGTCCGTCCTGAATGGTCACAATACGCTTGGCCATCTGTGCCAAGTGATTGTCATGCGTAATCAGGATAATTGAGGTGCCCTGTTCGTTCAAGGCAGAAAGCTGCTCCATAATATCCCGACCGGATGCAGAGTCCAAATTGCCCGTTGGCTCGTCCGCCATGATAATCGGCGGCTTGGCCGCAATGGCGCGTGCAATTGCCACGCGCTGCTGTTGTCCGCCGGACATCTCCCCCGGCCGGTGGTCAATACGCTTCGCCAGTCCGACCGAATTGAGCGCATCCAAGGCGAGCTGGCGCCGTTCCTCCTTCCCTATGCCGCGATAAATAAGCGGCAGTTCAACATTTTCAACCGCAGTTAATGCGGGGATCAGGTTAAAGCCTTGAAAAATAAACCCAATCTCTCTGTTGCGGATACCGGACAGTACCGCAGGCTTCAGTTCGCTTACTGCCTGGCCGTTGAGGTAATAGGTTCCATATGTCGGAATATCCAGACAGCCGAGGATATTCATCAATGTGGATTTACCGGAGCCGGACTGTCCTAAAATGCAGAGAAATTCCCCCCACGGTACGGTCAGTGAGATGTTGTCCAGCGCCCGAACCTCGTTTTCTTTGCCTTCATTATAAATTTTGCTCATCTGGCGAACATCCACCAGAAGTTCAGAAGCAGCCTGCTGTTCAGACGCTGTTTCAGGCGGCGCCTGTTGTTTTTTCCAAAACATAGCGCCCCTCCTCAGCCTACCGCCGCCACTGTGCCGCCCATGCCCATATCATCGGCATACATATCGCCAAGCGCAAGGAATACGGTGGTACCTTCCTCAATTCCCCAAAGAATCTCCGTATTGCTGGAGTCAGAAATACCAACCTCAACCGGTACGAGTACGAAATCAGGCGGAACGCCTTCAGAGCCTTCAGGGATTGGGTATGCTTCCTCAAAGGTCTGCCCTTCTGCGGGTTTGGCAAACACGGCAGTGCCGTTTTCGGTGTTGACAACAGCCGCAGCAGGAACAATCAGGCAATCCATAGAAGAGGCAGTGGTAATCTTATAATCCGCGCCTTGGCCAATCGGAATGGACTGACCTTCAATGGGATCCAGCGTAATGACAGCTGGGAAAGTCGGCATACTGCCCTGACCGCCATTCGAGTTCTGAGATGGCTCAAGCGCAACAGAGTCTACCACACCGGAAAGCTGAATTTGCCCGTCATTTGTATACATGGTGAGCATTGCCGGCTGGCCCGGTGCAACGGCAGAAACATCGGTAGCAGTAATATCCGCCTTCAGGATAATATTGTTCAGATCTGCTACAACAGCCAAAGGCTCGGCGCCTGTTACCTCCTGATCGACCACGGCATTGATGCTGACAACCACACCGTCGATCGGAGAGGTAATTGTTGATTCTTCAATCAGCTTCTTCAGTTCCGCAATGCGCTCCTGCTTGTCCTGGACCAGCTTCTGCGCGCTGACTACTGCATTTTGAGC
>NZ_JBMNUP010000115.1:0-5959 GCF_050946325.1 Agathobaculum sp.
GCCGCTTTTCGATGACCTCCCACGGCGTCAGCAAATCGGAAAGCGACACGCAGGCAAAATCACACGTCAGCGGTGCGCCGAGCACCGCGCCGCCCGCACAGGCGGCCGTCACGCCCGGAATGACTTCGACCTCAAGTTCCGGATACGGCGCGCATACCTCAAGCAGCAGTCCCGCCATACCGTATACGCCCGCATCGCCCGAAGACACGACCGCCACCGTTTTGCCGGAAAGCGCCGCGTCCCGCGCGGCCAGGCAGCGGTCCACCTCGCGCGTCATGCCGGTCTGGATGCGCTCTTTGCCGCAAAGCAGGCCGTCGATCAATGTCAGATACAGCCCATAGCCGGCAACACAGTCGCACTGTTCCAGCGCGCACACGGCGCGCTGCGTCATCTGCTCTTCGCCGCCCGGCCCAATGCCGATGCAGTACAGTTTCATTTTCCGCTCCCCCTTTTCATATGCGCAAGGCAGGCTTCCAGCCGCTCCGGACTGACAATATCCTTCATGCCGCCCAGCAGCAGGTCAACCGTTTTATGCACGGCCAGCGCGGCCAGGCCGTCCAGATCGGCATCCTCGTACAGGCTGTCATAGGCATGGTCATACCGCAGGCGGTCCAGCGCCGCATCCTTCATCTGCGCAATCACCGGCAGCGACTGCCGGTAGGCATACCATTCGTTCCATTCTGCCTGCTCTTCCTTTATAATCTGCGCCGCCGCCGCGCGTTCGGCCGTATTGTGCTCGCCCAGGTCGCCCAAATCGTCCAGATTCCAGACGGTCGGCCCGTGCAGCGCCGCGGTCTGCTCAATATCGCGCGGCATCGCCAAATCAACCAGCAGCGCCGGCGGCCTGTGCATGGCGGCGACAGCGTCCGCCGTCACCGTAAAATGCGGGCTGGCCGTGGCCGAAACCACAAGGTCCGCGCCTTCCATCCCCTCATACCGGCGGTCATACGGCCACGCCGCGCAGCCGGACGGCACGACAGTTTCGCCGTGCCGGTAGGTGCGGAGCGTAACCGTTACGTCAGCGCCCCGCGCATGCAGCGCCGCAGCGGCCAGCCGCCCCATCTCTCCGTTGCCGATGACAACGGCTTTTTTCTCCCGCAGCGTACCGAAAAACGTCTCCGCCCGCCGCACGCCTGCCGCAGCCGCAGAAGCGGGCACACCGGTCAGCCGCGTTTCCGTGCGCACGCGCTTGCCCGCCGTTACCGCACGGCGGAAAAGCGTATCGAGCACCGCGTCCATCGTGCCCGCCTCCCGCGCCAGCGCGGCGGCGCCGCGCACCTGGGAAACGATCTGATCGTCCCCGAAAATCTGACTCTCCATGCCGGCGGCCACGGCCATCAGGTGATGCACGGCCGCATCTCCGCTGCGGCGAACGCTCACGGCGCGGTAAGCTTCCGCGTCAAAATCCGCCGCCTGCGCCAGCACGGCAAGCACATCCACTTCGGCAGGTTCCGCCCCATGAATATACAGTTCGGTGCGGTTGCAGGTTGCCAGCAGCGCACAGGCCGCAACGCCCCGCGCCGCAGCGATGCGCGGCAGCAGCGCCTGCACCTGCCCGCGCGTAAAGCAAACCGGCTCGCGCAGTGCCAGCGGCGCATGCGCAAAATCCACGCCCACCATCCATAGATTCAAAATGCAGCCCTCCAGTTTTGTGCAGCCAGCGCGGCTGTCACGCCGTCCTGCGCGGTTTTGCGGCACACAAGCCTTCCGCCGTCCGATGATAACACCGCCGCCCGCTCGCACACATTATCCACGCCAACCGTCCGCTGTACAAAATCGGACGCCGTAAACGTTCCTTTTGCCGCGGCCAGTTCGGCGGCGGCAAAAACATGCAGCGGCAGACCGTATTTTTGACAAAATGCCAAAATCCCCGGCTCATCCCGCTTGATATCGACCGTTCCGACCGCGCACACCGCCAAAAGCGGTATGCCCGCGCTTTGCAGCGCCGCCTGCACCGCCGCCTCTATTTTCTCCAGCGGGGCAAGATGGCGGCAGCCTACGCCAAGATGCACAACGCGCGGCACCAGATGCAGCGTATGCGCAAAGGGCTGCGCCGCCGTATCATACCCGATGCAAAACCCGCTTTCCGCAGCTGCATCCATACTGATGTGCGGCGGCAGCCGTCCCTCCACCGGAAACGCAGACCGCAGGCCAACCGTTTCGCCGCGCAGCAGCGCGCCCGATATATATTTGATCTGCTCGGGTTCCAGCACCGCGCAGCCATTTTCCTTTGCCCATGTATCCACCGCGAACACGCCGCGTCCATCGGTTGCGGTCGTCACAACGGCCTGCGCGCCCAAACCGGCCGCCAGCCGCTGCGCCAGCGCGTTTGCGCCGCCCAAATGGCCGGACAGGATCGGAATGACAAATTTGCCCGCCTCGTCCATCACAACAACCGCAGGGTCAAACGCCTTGCCTGCCAGGTAAGGCGCAACCGCGCGCACCGCAATACCGGCCGCGCCGACAAATACGAGCAGATCACAGTCCACCATTGCCTGCTGGGCAAAGCGGGAAAGGTCTGTTGCGGAGAGCGACGCATCCACCGTGCGCGCATACCGCTCAACATGCGCGTCCGTCAGCAGCGCCGCGGCGCGCGCCGCGGTTTGCGCGCCTTTATCGGTAAAAGAAACCAGTTTTGCGTGTATCATCGGCTTGCCTCACGGAAACCGGTGGTAAACGCAGGATCATATAAGCAGCTGCGCTCATACCCGCCGCCCAGAAAACCGCCCACCGTAATCAGCGCGGTCTTGGTGATGCCCGCGCGCGCAGCGGCAGCAGGCAGCTCTGCCACCGTGGTGCGGACGACTTTTTCATCCGGCCACGTCGCTTTATACACAATGGCGGCAGGCGTTTCCGGCGCATAGCCGCCCGCCATCAGGCGGGATGACAGCTCCTCCAGCATACCGGCCGAAAGGAACAGCACCATCGTCGCCCCGTGGGCGGCCAGCGATTCAATCTTCTCTTTTTCCGGCACGGGCGTGCGCCCTTCCATACGGGTCAGGATGACCGTCTGGCTGACATTCGGCAGCGTATACTCCGCCTTGAGCGCCGCCGCCGCGCCGCAGAAAGAGGATACGCCCGGGCAAACCTCATACGGAAGCCCCAGTTTATCCAGCGCATCCATCTGCTCCCTGTGCGCGCCGTACACGCACGGGTCGCCTGTGTGCAGACGCACAACCGTCTGCCCTGCCCGCGCCGCCGGCGCCATCACCGCAATGACCTCTTCGAGCGTCATCTTCGCGCTGTCATATACCGCGCAGTCCGCTTTTTTGTATTCCAGCAGCGCCGGATTGACCAGCGAGCCCGCGTAAACGATCACATCGGCCTCACCCAGCAGACGCGCGCCGCGCACCGTGATCAAATCGGGCGCGCCCGAACCTGCTCCGACAAAATAGATCATGCCTTGTCCTCCCTTACCAGGATAACGGAAAAATATCCGGCCGGACCGTCCAGCTCCCGCAGGTCGGTCACAATCCGCTCGCCTTCCATGCCGCAGCGCTCCACCAGCACGGCGTTTTGCATTTCGCCGCGCGCTGCCAGCGCGTCCCGCACCGCAGGCGCCGACCGCCCCGCCTTCATCAGCACCTTATCTCCCTCCAGCGCAAGGCCTGCCTCCGCCGCGCCATGCGCCGCCGGAATGATGTGCAGCATTTCGCCATCCATACACAAAGCCCGGCCGGCGCGCGCCGCTGCCGCACAGAACGAGGGAACGCCCGGCACCAGTTCCGTCCGGTATCCGCGCGCCGCTACCCGCCGGTGTACATACCAATAGGTCGAATATACCGTCGGGTCGCCCAGCGTGATAAACGCAACCGTTTTTCCCTCATCCAGCAGCGCACAGACCGTGTCCGCGGCGCTGTCGTGCGCCGCGTCCCGCGCAGCTTTGTCATGCGTCATCGGCATGGCGCAGCAAATCACGGGCTTGTCTCCAATGCAGTCCGCCGCGATGGCAAGCGCAGTCTGCCCCCCGCCGTCTGCCTGCGGGGCCATCACCACATCGCTTTCCCGCAGAATACGGCACGCCTTTACCGTCATCAGTTCCGCGTCCCCCGGTCCCACGCCTACGCCATATAAAATTCCCTGTTTCATCGCATTTTCCTCAATTCACTGCATAATGCCGCCGCCCCGCGCGACTGTGCCAGCACACCGTACCGGTTGGTAAACATCACAAATTCGATCTGCGCCCGTCCGTTCAGCCGGCGCGCCAGCCGCTTTTCCATCTCTGCCCCGATACGGGCGCAGACCGGCCCGCGCAGTCCGGCTGCATCCAGCGCTTCCACCATGGCATCCACCGAAACGGCCTGCATCAGCGCTTCCAGCGTATCCTGCGCCGCGCCGCACAGGGCGGCGTGGGCGGCGAATATCTCCTGCCGGCCGTCCGCCGCTGCGGAATGCGTATTCATCACGCCTGCGGCAATTTTCACCAGTTTTCCGGCGTGACCCGCCAGCAAAATCCGCTCAAATCCGCGAAACGCCGCGTGGTCCAGCGCCTCTCCCACAAAGTTGGAACATTTGACCGCCCGCTCCAAATCCAGTCCCAGCGCATCTCCCGCAAAATCCGCGCCATAATTGCCGGGACAGAGCAGCAGCGTGCGTTCTCCCTGTGCATATACGCTGTCCAGCTCCAGCCGGATGGTATCCGTCAGCGCCTTTTCGCTCATCGGCTCCACCACGCCGCTTGTGCCGAGAATGGAAATGCCGCCCATCACACCCAGGTGGCGATTATAGGTCTGCCCGGCAACTTCCGCGCCGTTTTCCGCCGCAATGATAATATGAAAGCCGCCTGTATAGCCCGCCTGTCCGGCCGCCTGCCGCACCGCGGCCTCAATCTGCGCCCGCGGCCCGGGGTTAATCGCCGCCTGCCCGACCGGTACGGAAAGCCCGGGCTTTGTCACACGGCCAACGCCCGCTCCGCCCTCTATTGTAACACCGCGCATCGTCTTCTGTACATGGGCAAATATGCGGATGCCGTTCGTCACGTCAGGGTCGTCGCCCGCATCTTTGCGCACCGCGCAAACGGCCGTCCCGTCCCGCAGCGCCGATTGTTCAACCGGCAGCGTAAACACCACGCCCGCAGGCGTTTGCAGGCGAATCGCCTCGGGCGCTCTGCCGGTCAGCAGCAAGGCAGCCGCCGCCTGCGCAGCCGCCGCCGCGCAGGAGCCCGTTGTCCACCCGCGCCGCAGCGCGCCGCGGTAACCCATACTTTTTTCCATCCCGCCAGCCTCTTTCTTCCGTCCATTCAATCAAAAAAGCGCCGCATCCGAATGCAATCAACGCATCGGAGCGGCGCACAAAGGCGAACCTTCTCTGGCAAAGCCCTGCTTTCCGCACCGCGGCTGTCGCTCGCAACCGTATGCGCTTCCATTCAGCAGGGCAGGTATTCTGGCTTGGGGGTCATCGTCCTGTCCGCTGGTCTTCCCGATGAATTTGCTTCATCAGTGACCCTTTTGCTGCGGCGGACTCATCCCTTACAGCGGCGGGACCGCAGGGGAATCGCACCCCTTTCCCTATTATCCCGAACGGACAGGCCGTCGGGCACCCCGTTGTATCCGGCGAAATCCGCCGGAAGAAGTACCTCTATTATACCGAATAGCGGCGCGGCGTGTCAACCGCCCGCCGGCGGATTTCAGGCTTTCGTTCTTTTGTGAGATACCGCTTTGCCTGCGCTTGCAGTATCTATCATTTGAGCAAAAAGAAAAACCACAGCCTTTCGGCTGTGGTTTTTTTGGTGGAAGTTAACGGGCTCGAACCGCTGACCCTCTGCTTGTAAGGCAGATGCTCTCCCAGCTGAGCTAAACTTCCATGTGGTGACCCGTGCGGGAATCGAACCCGCGTTACCGCCGTGAAAGGGCGGTGTCTTAACCGCTTGACCAACGGGCCAAGGGAAATGGTAGCGGTAATTGGACTTGAACCAATGACCTTCCGGGTATGAACCGGACGCTCTAGCCAACTAAGCTAT